>CAZAKO010000173.1:0-3649 GCA_964485745.1 uncultured bacterium | reverse complement strand
GTTTCTTTGGTGATAATATTTTTCGAATAGTCTACCAGAATATCCTCGAAGCGGGTCGAAAACCGGGTAAAACGTTCGGGATCGTTGGCAAACAGCTCGCGCATCGGCTGGTTTTGCATTTCCTGATAATGCAGTTTCAGCAATTTCCAGGCTTTAGTAATGGTCGGATTAATTTTATCCAGCATTAGTCTCTCCTACTTTTGGATAAACCCTAAATTAAACCTTTAAAATTTTTTCTCAATTCCCAATAATATCAACTTCACTTTCGGTATTTATTTCCAGACATAATATACATTTCTTTGAAATTAACTTACAATGAAACCGCCTGCCATTTTCATCTTAAATAAATTTATGTATATTTTTACTCAATTTTTAAAAAGGAGCAAACTTGAAACCGTATAAAGTCATCATTGCCAGCTGTCCCGACTACAATCCCGACACCATCGCGGAACTTCTTCTCAATGCGCTGCCGCAACTGAATCTGACAAAACCAATTACCGGCAATGTCGTGATTAAGCCAAACTTAGTAATGGCGCACCCGAAAGTTGCCACTGAATCCTTTACTAACAGCGCCGTGATTGAGGGGATTTTGCGTACTATTCTGCAAGTTGCGAAGGAAATAAAAAAGATCTCGATTGTCGAGAAATCCGGGCTGGGGATTACCACGGCAACCGCCTTTCGTCACGCCGGCTATCGCCGGATCGCTCGCAAATATCAGGTCAGGCTGGTGGCAATGGAGGAAAGCCGTCAGGTGCGCATCGGTCTGGATAACGGCAAGCTGCATAAAAGTATTCGCATTGCGCGGGAACTTGCCAACCGAGATTTTCTGGTTTTTGCCCCGAAGTTAAAAACCAATGTTCTGTCGCAGGCTTATTCCGGAGCACTCAAACTGAACATTGGCTCGATTGACAGCAAGGAGCGAATGTATCATCACAATATTGATCTGCCGAGGAAAATAGCTGATCTACTCGAAGTCATCAATCCCGATTTGATTGTCACCGATGGCATCCGTTTCTCCTACGGAGGTAACCAGATGACTCAGCCCGGAATGAATCTTGGCGTACTGGTCATCTCGACTAATGCCGTTGCCCATGACATGGTTTGCGCCAAGATGCTGAATCTCGACCCGGAAAAGATTGACCACATTCGGGAAGCCGTCGAGCGGGGTTATGGTCCCAGGACATTTGATGATATCGAAATCGTCGGGAAGGAAATTCTTGAAAACGTTCAGACAAGGGTTAAAAACCTCGATTTTGGCTTTTATCCAATAGATCAATTCAAATGCAATTTTACAATCCATGCCGGAACGCCCTATTGCACCGGCGGCTGCCAGGGCATTTTCTTAGACTGGTTGCACATGGTCAAAGACCGCAAACCGAAAACCCTCAAGCACTTTCCCAAATTGACTGCCATTATCGGCAAAGTCACCGAGAAGATTGAAGATCAAACTGTTCTATTAATTGGTGACTGCGCGCAGGCATCAACCAATATTCAGACGCAGCGAATTGTCCGCATCAAAGGTTGCCCACCTACCCATAAACGGATTGTCTGGGATATGATGGTCAAGCTGCGGCTCTTGGCGCCGCTGGTGCGTCCATCGCTCATCTGGGATGGATTCGGACTTTATCCCCTGAAAAAAATTAAAGGCTGGCTGGTCAACCTGAGATTCAAACCGCTCCAGAGTAATTGATGCCCGAATTACCCGAAGTCCAGACCGTAGTAAATGACCTGATTGCCGCCCAATTAATTGGCAAAACGATCGTCACTGCAGAAGTGTACTGGAATAAAACAATTGTCCCACTCAAGCCCAAAGAATTCAGGACTAAAATTGCTAACCAAACAATTACTCATATTTGGCGGCGGGGAAAATATATCGTCCTCGATTTTCAAAGCGATTGGCACCTGCTGATTCATTTGCGGATGAGCGGTCAGCTGCAGCTGGTTCCGCAGACCCACGAACGCAGTAAACACGAGCATGTAGTGCTGCAACTCAACGACGGCAGGGATCTGCGCTTTCACGATACCCGCAAGTTCGGGCGAATGATTCTCACTCAAAATCCCGCTAAAATACTCAATGAACTCGGACCGGAACCGCTTGATCAGAATTTTACCCGCAACCAATTTAGGACCATGTTAAAATCCAGGAACCGGCGCCTGAAACCGCTGCTGCTCGACCAGACTTTCATTGCCGGATTAGGTAACATTTATGCTGATGAAGCCTTATGGGAAGCCAAATTACATCCGCTGCAGATTGCTGCAAAATTATCCCCACGCAAAGCTGCTAATCTATATTACGCTATTCGCAAAGTCCTGGAGCGCAGCATTGTCAACCGGGGCACTTCTTTAGGCAGTGGGAAATCCAATTTTGCCTCAGCCGGACAACGACGTGGTGAGAATGTCGTCAACCTGCAAGTATTTCACCGCACCGAGCAAGCCTGTCCCCGCTGCCAGACCAAAATCAGACGCATCATCGTCGGGCAACGCAGCACTCATCTTTGTCCAAAATGCCAGAAACTCTAATAAAAAATTCTACCCCACTTAAAAAGGGTCGAGTCAGAATTCCTTACGCCGAAAAAGATGGGCGACTCGTGCATGTCTCCACCGTGGAACGCGGACTCAAGTGCGGTGCCGTTTGCCCGGTTTGTAAGACTGCCGTAGTGGCTCGTCAAGGAGAGCAAATCCGGCATCACTTCAGCCATTATCCGGGCGCCAATTGCAATGCCGAAACTGCGCTGCATGTGATTGCCCGGCGTCTGATTCAATCACGACTCGCGGATGCTCTGGCGCTGGGTCAGTCCATGACTATTACCTGGAAATGCGTCGCCTGTCGGGACCGGCACAGTTTTAATCTGCTAAGTAAAGTCGGTTCGATTGCCGTCGAAAAAGAATTCGGCAGTTGCCGCCCCGATATTGCCTTATTAGATCAAACCAACCAACCGGTAGCCTTTTTGGAAATCGTCGTCAGCCATCGTCCAGAGAGGCGGGTCGTACAATATTGTAATCGGCACTCGATTCCATTGCTGATCTTTCGGATCAAAGATGCCGAGTCATTGGAATCACTGCAGCTCTATCACAACCTCAGCCCAACAACCGTCTTGTTCTGTCTGCGAAATCGCTGTGAGAAATGCGGTGCCCCGCTCTTCACCAAACGCTTATTCATCATCGCAAGTAACTGCTGGCGCTGCGGAGCCCCGATCAAACTGGCACTCGTGGAAATCAATGGAAAAATCTACGGCGCTGATTATCTGTCTGAAAACGAGCGGCAGATTGCACGGTCACGCGGTGTAATCCTCCGCGATCAACTTAATCATCACCGCAATCAGCCCGAAATAGCTAATGCCTGCCCCAATTGCGGAATCATAACCAGCAATCGCTATGTCGCTTTTCAAAAAAAGGCAATCGGTAAATTACCCGGTATCAACCGCGGATTTATTTGCCTTAATTGTCTTCATTAGGTGGAGTAAGTCAAACAGATAATTGATTACTTGCTATTTCTGCGGCAGTTCTGGATTGCTCTTGGTGTGCTTGCTAATCTCCTCTTGACTAACAGCTTCCTTCAGTTTGCGAGCGCGTTTGAAAAATTTGTAAATCCCGGTGCTACCGCCGGAAATAAATAATCCGGTTAAAATCATTGTAGACAGGCTGGGTT
>CAZAKO010000172.1:0-3655 GCA_964485745.1 uncultured bacterium | reverse complement strand
CCGTAGTTTTTATGAACATTTTTGGCGATCAATTCTTCGAGTTCGAGCACTTTTTCACCCTGGGCAAGATATCTGGATTTAATAATTGCCCGAATGGCATCTATTTCTTGCGAATTGTAGCTGGGACGATTATGCGGGATCATTAGATATTGATGAACAATCTTAATGAGTGAAAGGCTTCGGCGTAGGCAACCCGGGCTTGAAAACCGCGAAAGTGGGCAGTCGAATTGGCTACTTCGAGAATGGAGATGCCTGAAATATTCGTTCGATCTACCTGCGATTCGTGGGCTTTAAGCAATTTGAATTTGGATTCCAGGTATTTATCACTGATATCCACAAACACATTCGGCATGAAATTCTGGGTGGTTGGGGTTTCATAAAACAGAACATTACGAATGTAACGGGTAGCAGAATTGGTTATTGCTGCCATATGGCGATGATCCTGGTGAGTGTCGTCCGGGAAATTGATAAAAATACTATCCGGTTTAACTGTTTTAATGACATTTTCGATCTTCATGATGGCTTCTTTATGAATTTCGATCTCGGTATCAATGTACTCACCCCAGAAGATTTCTTTAACTTTGAGAATTTCGGCGGCTTTTTCTTGCTCTCTTTTTCGGACGGTACCATCCCCACCTGCCGTGCCACATGTGGCGATATACAGAAAAATATTATGTTCGTAATCAGCATATTTGGCTAAAGTGCCACCACAACCGATTTCGATGTCGTCTGGATGTGCGCCAATTGCCAGAATATTCATCTTTTTAATCTTTGATTTCATCGCATTCCTCCTTGGATAATCTGCACTGAGCGAGGACCTTCATTAAACAGTAAATCAAGCACTGACAGGTGGCTGATAAATTCACCCTGGAGCTGGTGATAGACTGGGTGCTCGAATTGCTGGAAGATCAATTTGACCTGATTGGCGGGAAAAAGTCCTTGATCTAAATATTCCTGCCCCCCGGCTCCGGATAGATAGGTATCGGCTTTCAGGGCTTTAGTGATCCGGATAAGACGTTCCTCGGCGCCTAAGTTGACAATTTGAAGAATCTCTTTCATCTCAGATGCCAGAGTAATAGGTGTATTGATATTTAAAACTTTTAGCAACCAGCGAATACCAGTTAGATTAAAATCAATTAGCAATTGCCAATTATTATGATACAACTCCTCCAGCTCGGGAAAATATTGCTTAAAATATGGTGCTTTTCTGTAGCTGGTAAGCAGGGCTTGAAGATGTTTGTGGCACCAGTTGCTGGTGTTATTTAGTTTGACCTCATTGATCAGCTGTCCGAAGTGGTGCAAAACCGGAACGGTCAGCCATTGCCAGCCATTTTGAGTTCTGATTTTATTGCGGTTTTGCCACTCATTTTTTTTGAACTGAACATTGTCGAGGATTACAAAGTGGTCGGATTGAATTATCTTGGCAAAATAGCCAAGCCAGGGAAAGGTCTGGGGCTGATGGACC
Source organism: uncultured bacterium (assembly GCA_964485745.1). Taxonomy (GTDB): domain Bacteria; phylum Fidelibacterota; class UBA2242; order UBA2242; family UBA2242; genus CAZAKO01. Next base: position 2,190 of record CAZAKO010000172.1, on the reverse strand, counting down.
GCACAAATCATATTATTCGCTTGACAATTGGTTGACTTTCGATTATTTTGGACATAGTCATTGATCAATTACACTTATGGGGAGGAATAATGGGAACGATTATCAAGAGTTGTATCATATTGGCAGTTGTGTCGCTGATTCTCGGACTTGTATCGCGTCTGACAATGCACCCTTTCTTTGTCGAAGCGCAAGCCTATTTACAATTTGCTCAGTATTGTTTCCTTGCGGCTATCACTTTTTTACTATATAAAATTGCTTATAAAACAGAAGATTAAACCCTCTTCTCAATACCTTTTGACAAATACCGGGTTTGTTGCTAAGGACTGAAAATCCCGACTGCCGACCAGTATCCGATAATAATTCATCGAGTTAGTAAAAGGTTCCTGATCCAGATAATAATCGTCCACCTGATTTTGTAGCGGGAAAGTTTTAATTAATTCGGTGTTTCGGTATAAGAAAACGGTAGTAGGTCGGGGATTTACTTCCAAGGAACGGATTTTAACATGAATTTCCACCGGTGGCCTGGGCATTAGGAGCGTTTCGCCAATAAAGGCACTCCGGTTAGTATGGGGATCGTAAACTGAAAAGTCTTCCAGAATCACATGATCGCCGAAGTGGTTCCGGGTAGTGTACATTCGTCCACTGCGGATTGCCTCAAGGATGGCATTTTGGCTTTTTTCGGTGGTAAAGACAAAGGTGTTGGTTGCCGATACCTCAGTCAGTTCGTTACTTTCCTCAAAGTCCAGTTCGCCGATCGCCCAAACTGGTTTCTTGCGGATTCCGGTACAATATTCATCGAGCACAATATCCCATAGACCACCTGGCTGTCCAACGGTTTTCATGCCTTCCCAAAAAATGCAGAAACCGGTGTAATCTTTGGTTTCGGTGATCATTTTTGGATAGGCTTCTGTTTCGATTTTGATAGTCTGTTTCAGCAACGGAATTTTTAACGGGCGCATTTCCGTGTGGGCAACTTCCGGGTGAGCCCAAAATATCAGGCCTTGATTGGCATTGACATAATTGATTAATTCCTGAAAAGGACCGCTACCTGGGTTACCATGATACTGGTCGTATTTCAAAGGCAAGAAGGGGTACTCAGAATAGAGAATGTATCCGAAGAGCAGAGTGAAGAGAAGTGCTTTCCACGAAAAGTGATACCGATGTCGTCGGTGAGTAATATGGGCAATATCTCTCCTCCGTCGGGATCGTCTGATAATTGAGAAAATTGAGATTAAAAATAGAATTAGATACAGGGCAATTAACGAGAAATAAGAGAAATGCTTGGCAATGTACTGCATCAATTCGCCTTCGGGCTTTTGATAACCAAGACCGCGATTAGCGAGGGAGGGCAGCTGTTTATAAGCTTCAACATTCGGCAAACCGAAAACAAGCAAGTGGGTATGCCAGTTCTTTAAAATAAGATTTGAATATAAAGGTGATCCCTGCCAGAAGTAATAGGGAACTGCTTCAACCCCCGGGATGAAGACGATATTACTGTAGACCTGATTGGTTTGTAAAATTTCTTGAAGATATTTTTCAACACCATAATTTGCGATAGAATTTTCCTGAATAGAAAATTTTAAAAATTTAGTGAAAGGGGAGATGCCATAAGTAACTTTCATATTGTCGTGATCGGTGATAATGGCTGCGTCTAAACCATAAGAATTGGCAAATCCGGCGAGTTCTGCCATGGTGTATTTACCGCCACTGACTTTTGAATCAAAATGAAGCCCTACTTTTAAGAGATGATAATTCCGGATATTCTGGGAGTTCGCCAGAATCGTTAGGGAAAAAATTAAGGAAAGAAATTTTGATTTAAGTTTAATTGAGTTTCTCATTCGCTTGGTCTACTCTCTGATAAATATTAATTACCCTATTAATATAATTTGTAATCGAATAAAATTCCGCTTTTTTTCTATTAATAATGCCCATTTTTTGGCGCATTTCCCGATTTTCGGCCAGCTTTATAATAGATTCAGCAAGTAATTTAGGGTTACCGGAGGGGATCAATAATCCATTAACCCGGTCTTCAATGATTTCTGGAACGCCACCGACATTGGTGGCAATTATTGCCAAACCGCAAGCCATAGCTTCGACGAGCACTCGGCCAAAACCTTCATTCAGAGAGGTCAATACGAAGATGTCGCTCTCCTTGAAAATTTCCGGTAAGTCGGTTCGGTAACCTAAAAA
>CAZAKO010000171.1:0-3665 GCA_964485745.1 uncultured bacterium | reverse complement strand
ATCGCCGCCAGCTCATCCTTTCCGATTATTCTGGCACCCGTAGTCGTGGATACCTTCTTATTGGTTGACGGTGGACTGACTAACAACGTACCCTGTGATGTGGCGGTCGAGATGGGTGCCACCTTCATTGTGGCGGTAGATGTTACCAGCAAGATTACCAGCATCCCCCGCAAGGTTGATCTCGTTTCCTACTTTAATCAAGCCTTGAACACTTTATCCTATCCTACCGATACCCGGAATCTTTATCTCGCAGATATTCTGATTTATCCGGAAATCGAAGAATACTCCGCGGCTGACTTCAATGCTTTGGATTCCCTGATTGACCGTGGCTATCGCGCAACCTTACGCTACGCCGACGATCTGCGCCTCCATGCCGACTCCTCGAATTGGAAACCTGACTATCTGAACAATGCCATCAATAAACTCAATCAAACTACGATTCACTCAATCAGGTACAGCGGCAATCTCGTCACCCGACCTTACGTAATCCGCCGCGAATTATTATTAAAACCGGGAGAACTCTGGAATTCAGCCTACGCTAAACGAAGTTTGAAAAACCTCTTCAGTACCGGTTTATTTCAGTCGGTTTATTTGTCGCTAGATGAATATTCGGCTAACTCTGCCATCCTCAATGTGGAGGTGGAGGAGGACGAACGTGCTATTTTTACTTTCGGTGCACGCTATGACACCGAAAAGAAAGCCAGTGCTTTCATTGCCGCAAAATATAGCAACCTCTTCGGAGCGGGCATTGATAACCAGATTTCACTTGTCGCTAGCGATCAGATTCGCAAATTTGAAATTGATTCCCGCACTACCCGCATTTGGAATACTACCTTTACCGGTTTTACTTCGCTATATCATAAATACGAAGATATTCCTATGTATCACGACGGTAAGCGCATTGGTTTCGGTGAATTTTCCCGCTCGGGTTTCGAGGCTAATGCCGGTGTCCAAATCCGCCGGGTTGGCTTAACCGCGGTCGGATTAAAGCTACTGCATACCGATATCCCCGAAAGTCTCGCAATCGGCAATTACATGGTCAAGCAGGAGGTCTACAATACGGGCAGTCTGCTTTTTAGAATCCTGGTCGAAAACACCGACGATCCTAATATTCCCCGTCGCGGTCGTAAAAATAACATTCTCTATGAGCACTCAATCAGCGAAGACGACTTAAAACAGTATGATCGCATTTGGTGTGAATCAACCGTCTATGAAACCTATCATGGGCGACATACTTTCTCGACAATAATCAACTTTGGCTATCTTACCTCCGCCCTCTCCTATTATGAACGATTTCGCCTGGGCGGAGTCAATTCATTGCCCGGATACCATCAGGACGAATTCTGGGGTAATCTGATGTTAGCGCTTGGAATCGGCTATCGAACCCCTTTAACCACCGGCAGCTATCTCTGCTTCCAGGCAATGGCTGGTAATGTCTGGAATGATTTCAGCGATTTCAATTGGCAACAGCTGCAGATTGGTGCCCGCGCCGGGATTTTAATTCCGACTCCTCTCGGACCAATCGCAATTGACTACGGCATTAATTTTAAAAATTACGGTCTGTTTTACCTTTCAGTCGGACATGCTTTTTAATTGATCAACGTAGCATCAATGTTTTTAATACAGTTGTTTAGCCAGAATTCGTTCACTTGGTGGCTTTTAATTAATTTTCGATAATCAGCAATTGAAAGATTTGAATTGATACTGTATATTCCAGACATAAAAAAAGAGGTTCAATAAATAGAAAATAACAGTTGGGGAGTATCAGATTATGAACCAATCAATTGTCAACCATGACCAAGCCCGGAAATCCTATCGGACACTAACTCTACGCCTTTTTATTGTCCTGAGTATGGCGTTTTACGCCTTGCTATTCCCAAGCAATTCACTCTACAGTGCCCCCAAAGAAGATAAAAAGCCGCCGAAAATCAAAATTTTATCCCCTAAACCAAATACTACCGCTAACGGTCCACTTAAAATCAGCACCGAGGTAAGTGATAATGTCGGTATCCAGAAGGTAGGTTTCTTCGTGGATGGTGAGCTGGTCGAAGAGGTCTATAATCCACCCTTCGAATACATTCTGAATGTTGGCTTCTGGGCGGACGGGAAAATTCATCAACTCAAAGCTATTGCCACCGACAATTCCGAAAATAGTACCCCGTCGGAAGAGATTCCAGTCACGATTCTCGACAGTGCGGTTAACTCACCTTACCTCATTTTCCCCAGAAACAAGGCAATCATCCAGGATCGCAACCAAATCGGGTTAAAATGGCGAGCACTGTATGGAGCTAATAATTATCGCGTTGCGATCGCCAAGGATCGTAATTTTAAGAATATATTTGCAGCCTATACGGTTAAGGATACTACTTTACTCACCGACCCCCTGCCGATTGGCATCTATTACTGGGCAGTCGTTGCCAAAAATCCAGCTGATGCCTGGAGTATCTGGAGTATTTTCCGCGAATTCTCGATCGAACCACCCGATTCCCCAACCCTGATTGCCCCTAAAGACAAATTTTTCTACAAAAGTAGCGAAAGTCCCTATCTCAGTTGGAACAAATCCAAATTTGCCAGCCAGTATGAAATTAAAGTAGTCAAAGCCACTAATCCAGAGATTGTCGAATTTACCCGGATTGTCGCCGATACATTTGCAATGGTTTCAGGGTTACCGGAGGAGTGGCATCAATGGTCAGTTCGCCCCATCAACAGTGGCGGAATCATCGGGGAGTGGACCGAGTCTCGTCTATTTTACACCTACAATCCCGAAGTGACTCAATTTGTTAAAGTCGCAGCTGGTGAGTATACCGCCGGCAGGGAAAATCTCCTCCAAAAAATAGACTACGATTTCGAAATCATGAAATACCCCGTAACCTGTCGTCAGTATCTCAACTTCCTCAATCAGAACTATTGCCGCAATTTAGTAGATGAAAATGGCTATGGGCATTTTAAAGGCGACGAATTCAAACCTGCCGGGGAATATAAATGGATTGAAATCAAGGAAAAGAAAAAAGAGATCGGCGATATTTTGTTCGATCCGGAGAAAAAATATTTCGTGCTTGAGAGTGATGAATATCTGGATCACCCCATCGGCGATGTTTCCTGGTTCGGAGCGAATGCCTTTGCCGAATGGTACGAATTGAGATTGCCAACCGAAGAGGAATGGGAAAAAACCGCCCGCGGCAAGACCGGCTTCGACTTTCCGTGGGGTAATGAGATTGATTGCCAAAATGCTAACATTGCCGGCTGTATCGAACGCGGCTTCTCCGCCTCGACCTCCCCCATCGGTAAATTTAATGGCACCAACAATACAGTTGATAGTCCCAGCCCTTACGGCGCCTACGATCTAACTGGCAATGTCTGGGAGTGGACTAATTCATGGTTCGGCGGCAATTTCCAGGCTTATAAGGTTATTAAAGGCGGCAGCTATCACGAATCCAAAGGCATCAAGGCTAACTTAGAAAGTCTTTCGACCTGGTACCGCTACTGGATGGACCCGCAGAGCACTAACGGCAAATACGGCTCTGCCATCGGTTTTCGCTGCGTGTTGAAGAAGTAACGTAACCAACCATCGGTACTTAAAATCCAGCAATCAACCTGGATTAAAATATGGCACAGGCATTATTTAAAAATTCCAACTGATATGATTTAGATGGGAATGTTATCCA
>CAZAKO010000170.1:0-3719 GCA_964485745.1 uncultured bacterium | reverse complement strand
TCGGGAACAAAGCAACTGGGCAGAATCAAATTCAACTTTTGGCGCCACTCCAGGATTGATTAATTCAGTGATGCCGTTATTGTATGATCTGAGCCTTGATTCGGTCCGCATATCGCCTGATTGGGGAGAATTGGATACCAGATATGAATTGAGAGTAGATATCTCTAATCCGGGCCGACTGAAGAGTGATCAATCGCGGTTAGTTGTTTATGATCGAAAATTAAAGGAACAGCCGATTGCTTCCGACGACGTTAGTCCACTAGATCCCGGAACAGGCAAAACCATGTTGATTCCAATTGATCCGCTATCATCTGGATTTCATCCAATTGTTGCGGTATTGGTTTGGGTAAGTGATCAATGTTCGGCGAACGATTCCGGTTTTGCCGAAATCAGGGTGTCCTTTAAGAAGGGAGCTTTGTTACTGTCGGAATTTATGGCGAAGCCCCTGGGGATTGCGACCGGCAATAATTCGATTGCGGAATATGTTGAATTGTATAATCCGGGGGATGTTGAGATTGAGATATGTTATTGGTTAATCAGTGATGAAAATACTGGCAAACCGGCAATAATCTCTGAGGAAAAATCTGTTACTCCTCGAGGATACTTTGTGCTGGCGTCCGACTCGTCTATTTTTAATTACCCCGGTGTTATTGCGGCAAACACCAGCGTTTTGCCCCGATTTCCTGCATTGAACAACGATGAGGACTGTATCGTTTTAAAGGATTTGAATGGAATTACTATAGACAGTCTGAGATATACCAAACAATGGAGCATTGCTGAAAATATTTCGCACGAGCGCGTCTTTTTTACCAATCCTAACGATTTGAATAACTGGCGTCAATGTTCTTTGCCGTCGGGTGGAACACCTGGCTTACCAAACAGTGTGGCGATTGCGACGGATTGGAAAAAGCCGGGGATTAAGGTTAGCCCCAATCCCTTTTCGCCTGATGGTGACGGCATTGATGATGAAACGGCGATCTTGTTTCGACTACCTTTCCCCAGTGCGAAGATTTCCGTCGAAATCTACGATTTAGTTGGGCGACTAATCTATCAACCGGCGAAGGCGTTCTACACTTCAGCGGAGGGGGCGGTGTACTGGGATGGATCGAGTAAGTATGGCGGGAGGGCCCGAATCGGCATGTATATAGTGCGCTGTACCGCCACCGATGCCGTAAGCGATAAATCCGTGGGATATGTCACAACTTTAGTTGTTGCCCGCTAAAGACCGTAAATTTATTTCTTGATTTTTGTATCAATTTATGATAATGTTTACCATTCGAAAAAAGTTGTAAAAAATTTGACAAGGAGGAGAAAATGATTAAAGTACTTACTCGTAGCATGTTAGTGGTAGTTTTCTTGTTTGCTTCAGTATTTGCCCAGGAATTCTCAATGGATCAATTGAAAGAGCTTGTTGAGTCGAATGGGAAAGCTTATCTGCAGCCACTGGCAACCGGTTTTGGAACCGCAATGAACACCGGTTTGTACAACACCGCTAAAACACATGGTATGTTAGGATTCGATATTCAGCTGAAAACGGGGTTTGGTTTGGCACCTGCTGATAACGATAAAAAAACAAATTATCAGTTTGATCTTTCGGCCTTGGGTGCAATATCAGTCGATGTTCCGGGAGTCGATTTGCAGGGAAATCCGCAGAGCTATTCAATCACGCTTGATCCAAGCCAGATTTTCAGCGATGCCACAACCCCTAATATTCTGGGGGGTAAAGCCGAGCCTTTTACGGTAAATGAAACTTATGTACGAGGTGAAATTGAAGACCAGCTTTTTAACCAGATAAAATCCCTATATCCGAGCTTGCCAGACGCTCAGATTAACACTATGATTAGTGGGATGAACACTCAAATTGGGGGTGCTATCAATGAAATCAAAGTACATTCAATCCCAGGAATGAAATCAATCAATGCCCTGAAAGATTTAAAAACTGTCCCATTTCCCTTTCCAATTCTGCAGGCCAGCATTGGTTTGCCTTTAGGCTTAGAACCTACTATTAGGTTGATTCCAGCGTTTGAGGTTCCCGGAGATATTGGTAAGGCAATTGGTGAGATTTCGGCTTTTGGCTTTGGTTTAAAAGCTGATATTGATCGCTGGATTCCGATACCGATGTTTCCTGTGGATCTTGCCGCTCAGGTTTTTTTCCAGAAAATGAATATTGGTGAAATTTTAAGTGCGAATAGCACCGCATTCAATTTGATGGCCAGCAAAAAATTGCTTTTCCTAACACCTTATCTTGGTTTCGGTATGGAATCCAGTAAGTTCACAGCTTCTTATAAAATGGAAGATGGTAAAAAGGTGGACTTTGATGTCAAGGGTAAAAATGGTACTCGTTTGACCGCTGGCCTGAATATTAAACTTCTGATTTTACAACTGAATGCAGAATATAGCATGGGCGAGTATAATGCAGTCGGTCTGGGTGTAGGCTTCGCTTTGAGATAACAAATTAATACAATCGTTTTAAATCCCTCTGTTCTTAGTAGCAGGGGGATTTTTATTTATTTTTGGATTTTTTGCCAAGATTAATTATTATCATTGCGTTTTGTGTGTTTTATTAAATTTCGATACAGGGGCTTGAAATTGAGTAAATGGACGGGCACGATCGTCGGCGGTGGGATAGGCTGGGCGCTGTTTGGACCGTTGGGGGCAATTATTGGTGCTTACCTCGGAAGTATGTGGTCGGGGGATCAGTCACGAGGAGCCGCTGCCGGACCCCGTATTTTCAGCGACAATTCTCCTTATGGTGACACCCGGGCGGGTGATTTTGCGGTTGCGATGTTAGCGCTATTTGCTTATGTCAGCAAATCGGATAATACGGTTCGCTCTTCAGAGGTACAATACGTTCGGAAATATTTGATTGATAAGTTTGGGGCTCGCAACGCTCAGGACCTGCTCAATCTATATAAAGAGATTTTGAAAAAGGATTTTGACATTCGGGATGTATCCGGACAGATCAGCAGGCATATGGATTATTACTCCCGCCTGGAACTGCTGCACGTCCTGTTTGGCATTGCGGGGGCTGATAATTTTTTTCACCAGGTGGAGCTGCATGCGATTCAAGAAATAGGTACGGGATTAGGAATTTCGGGCAAGGATTTTGAATCGGTAAAGTCAATTTTTATCCCCAGTGATAATCGGGCTTATGGTGTTTTAAATGTTAGCCCTGACGATGATTTTGAAACGATTAAAAAAGCCTACCGTGAGATGGCGGTGAAGTATCACCCGGATAAAGTAGCCAATCTGGGCCCCGAGATTCAAAAACTGGCTGAGGAGAAATTTAAGGCGGTCAACGATGCATATCAAACAATCCGCAGGGCGCGTGGTTTTTAAAATTTTAGTAATATAAAAATGTCAGCAAAATCAAAATTTACCAAACAGTACCTATTTGAATATTATGCAGTCCGATCTAAAAATTCTTAATCTTGCGCTGGATTTGAAAATATTGCAGCCGCAGATCCTCCACGCAAAGCAAATTAGTTCGACTAATACCTACTTCCTGCAGAATCATCCCTATCCCAATGGGACTATTTTGTTAGCCGATTATCAGACAGGCGGAAAAGGGCGTCATGGTCGCATCTGGCATAGTCCACCGGGACAAGCCCTTCTGTTTTCAATTCTACTAACGGAGATAGATGATCGGGCATTTTTGCATGTTTATACTTTCCTGGCAGCAGTTGCAGTATTTGAGGGACTCGAAATGTTGGGAGGCA
>CAZAKO010000169.1:0-3802 GCA_964485745.1 uncultured bacterium | reverse complement strand
CTTTCCCGTCAGGAGCCGGGCTCTTGTCCGGTAAATTTAGATTTTGTATATTTAGACAGAAATAGAAAAAGCCCTCCGCAGAGAGCTTTTTCAGGAGACAAGAAAAGGGAATTGAAATCAGGCGGTTGGCGCCTCTTCAGTTCCCGTTTCTTTTTCAGTGCCATTGGGACTTTTGGACTTCAGGGTGTCCAGACCGAATTCCACGATTCTTGCATCGTGTTTGCCGAAATGCGCGTAAATCGCATCTCGCATCCGCCGCGCGGTATAATTCGCGTCTTTGCGGGCGGTTTGAAGTCCCTGGGTTGCCGCCTCGGCTTTACCGGCGGCATTGATTTGAGCCTTAAGTTTCCCTTCCAAATTGGTCAGGGACGCCTGCAGCTCTTCCTTTGTCGGGCTCGTAGGAACATAGGTTTCACTATATTCCTCTAATCCATGCAGCATCTGCCGCATCTGAGCCGCCAACAAGGCAGGTTTGTTTGAAAGAATCGTACTCATGGTACAACTCCTTTCCTTTTGTGTACTCGCTCGCCGGTTTAGAGCTTTCCACGTTGCTTACAAAAAGCAGGCTGATAAAAACCGGCATCAGCCTTTAGCAAGAATTCTTGCTATTATATATTAAACAAATAAAAACCAATATGCAATAGTATTGTTGTATATTTCACACAATAATTATTAAAAAGAAGAAATATGTGAAAATAAATGATAATGGTTGCTTTTAGCAAATTTATGTGTTATATTTGCACTGTCAATAAGGCTATATGACGATAATAATTCAAAAAAAAGCAAAGTATTCTGCGGACTACGAGGGATTGTAGTCCGGTCAGAGGAGCGAGTCTTAAATGCAAAGGAGGTGTCATGGGAGACTTGTCAATTAACGCTGTGTTAAAGGATTTGCGTCGGGAGCATAATTTGACTCAGGAAGAATTGGCAAAGAAGATGGGAGTTACCCGTGATATGGTTGCACGGATGGATGCGGATTTGCAGAATGTAAAATTTGAATATCTGGTCGATTTTGCAAAGGCGGTTGAGATGTCCGTTTCCGCAATCATGCAACGCTTTGAGAGTGGTCCGGAGTTCGTCTATCTGCTTCGCGCGGCGCATGGGAGTTATTTCAGCGATAATCTGCGCATGCGTTATGAAAAATGGTACCGAAATATGGAGAAGGTATCCATCAATCTGCCAATGCCGCGTCTGCGGGAAATTCCAAAGCCGGATGGGGCGGTAGCGGATTTGTCCGATGACGAGGAAAAAGCGGAAAAAATCGCCCGGTGGTTGCGGAACAAATGGAATTTGGGTGACAGTCCCATCGAAGATCCGGTCGGACTGATCGAATCGCTGGGTTATTTTATAATCGGCGCCGACCTGGGTGATATCCAGATGTTTGCAATCACCGGCAAAAAGAAGAATAGCGATATTCCCGGGATCGTGATCAATACTAACCGGAGCATTTCAATCGAGCGTCAACGCTATTCGGTGATCCATGAACTGGGACACATTGTTGAGCACGGTAAACAATTTGATGCGGTGCCGGATACGCATGGACGCGGACGCAGTAAAGATCAACGCGATAAATTCGCCGACGCCTTTGCCGGTGAATTTCTGGTTCCGGCTGATGAACTGCGACGCCTCTACAGGCAGATTTACATCAGGAATTTCGATAACAAGGTGATCTATTTAAAGAATTACTTTAAGGTCAGTTACGAATGTATTCTGACCCGGTTATTTCGCTGTGGACTGTTGAATATGGATCAGAAGGCGTTTGGGGCGTTTCTCGGGAAAAAACGCGCATTTTTCAATAATGAAGAACCCTTTCCGATGAAGACGCCGTTGTCCTTCAACCAGGAGATTCAACTTAAAGACATGATCCAGCGCGATCAACAGGCTTCCGATTCCGATCAGAATCCGTCCGAGCCGCCACTACGAATATCCTACGCCAATCCCTGACTTAGTCGAAGATTTTCTACTGTTGGTCGAGTTGCCAACTCGACCTACTCCACCACCAGAATGAAGTCCGGTGCTACCCTGATCTTCCATCTTCCTTGGTGAATCTCCGTCAAATGCCAAACAGGTATAGTGTATTAATTTTTGTGTCTTTGTGGTTTAATGATACTCGCAAGCAACCTATCTATCTATCGCCTTTATAATCTGTTTAGCCCTAATATTTAACTTGTAATATTAAATATTCAGGGTAAATTATCATATATGGAATTTAAAGACCGAATATTGACGCAGAGCATCGCCCGGGCAGTGAAAACCTTCCCGGCTGTTGTAATGACGGGTCCGCGTCAGTCAGGAAAAACCACTCTGCTAAAAAAAATGTTTTCCGATTCTCATAGAATGGTAAATCTTGAAGATCCGGATATTAGAATTCGGGCGAAGGAAGATCCTCGTGGTTTTTTGTACCAATACCGTCCGCCGGTCATGATTGATGAAATTCAATATGTACCGGAGCTTCTTTCCTATGTCAAAACGCAGATCGATGACGACCGCCAACCTGGTCAGTGGCTTATTACCGGTTCCCAATCCTTTGTACTGATGGATAAAGTCACACAGACGCTGGCAGGTCGGGCGGCAATTCTCTCGCTATTGCCTTTTACTGTTTCGGAAAGAATCAATAATGCATCCCAGGCGTTGAACGTCTCAACCTGGATTAAAAATTTGAATATCGGAATTAATGCTTCTGTTTCAGTATCACTGGAGGAACTCTTGTTACGGGGCTTTTATCCGGAGATAGCCACCAATCTGGAAGTTGATCGTAATCTTTGGTGTGGTTCCTATATTACCACCTATCTGGAACGAGACATCCGTAATCTAACAAATATCGGTGATTTTCACCAATTTGAGAGATTCCTGCTATCCTGTATGATTCGCACCGGTCAGATTCTGAATTTGTCTGAAATAGCTCGTGATGTGGGAGTAAGTGTTCCAACTGCCAGGCGCTGGCTGTCGCTTCTTGAATCCGGTCAGCAGATTTACCTGCTTTATCCCTATTATCGCAATCTTGGGAAACGGATTGTCAAAAGCCCCAAGATATATGTCATGGATACCGCGTTGTGCAGTTATCTGCTGGGTTTGCATGATCCGCAGACGGTATTGAGCAGTCCGTCATTGGGAAGCCTGTTTGAGACGATGGTTGTCTGTGATTTCTGGAAAAGGTTTTTGCATTTCGGTGAAAAACCGGCGATGTATTATATCCGATCCCGTGACGGTCTGGAAATTGATTTACTGATCGAGTTTGGCAATAAACTCCATCTGTTTGAGATAAAAAGTTCAATGACCATCACATCCAGACATGCAAGTTCAGTGAAGAGACTGGCGGATGAACTGGGCTCATCGGTGGCTATGGCGGCAATCATATCCTGTTCAAGAGATAATTTTATGGTCGTCTCCAATATCGCCAATTTTGGCTGGCAAAATATTTTGGGTATTTAATCCCTGCCGTATGAGATTTAAACGCCAGGCACGCTAAGAATACGCAAAGGACGCTAAGAAATAATTATTGAAGAACTAATAATATTCTTTGCGAACCTGGTCCCAACAGGAACTCTCCATCGGGAGTCCTTCGGACCCGATGGAGCGAATAACTCTGTGTCTTTGCGGTTAAGAGATGTTATGGTTTTTCATCAGTCGCCTATTCATCTGTTTTCCTGTTTTTCAATAGAGGCGGGAAGGGATCGCTCTCTACCTACTTGTTATCCAGACCGATGATACCGCCATCAGCGGGGGAAGAGTGGAAGGATCGGATCAGTTAAATACGTTAACCTATCCCGTTCTCTTTACCAAGCTAATCCTTACAGGCGTG
>CAZAKO010000168.1:1837-3804 GCA_964485745.1 uncultured bacterium | reverse complement strand
TGCAAAACTCTAAACTTTGACTTCTAATTTCAGGATATTTTTCCCATTCTCATATTGATAAACGACACTTTCGCTCAAACTTCGTATCAGCCTTAGTCCTAAGTCGTCTTCCAGAATCCCCTCCTCTAAAGGATTGATTGGATTCCCGGCACTCTCACAGACTAATTCCACCCTGCCATCCTTTTCTGAATATAACAGACTCAGGTTTATATCAGAAAACTCCGATTGCATTACTACGACTTCTTCCGTAATAAGCAATACATTACCAGTAGTCTTTTTAGAAAACAGGTGTTTCTCGCAGAATGCTTCCATTTCTCCCTGCAAAGCATACAAATCGTAATCCCGGCTGGAAATATGGTAGCAAAAACTGCGGATGCGATGGATGAAAGCCCGGGTTTTATCCCGGATCGGATTTTCAAAAATTTGTTGCGGGGGACCTTCTTCGTAAATAATCCCTTCATCCATATAGAAAACTCGACTGGAAATATTACGGGCAAATTCCATTTCATGCGTGACTATGACCATGGTCATGCCCTCTTTGGCAAGGCGGCGGATCACCGCTAACACTTCGCTAACCATCGTCGGGTCGAGGGCTGAAGTTGGTTCGTCGAAAAGCAGAATTTCGGGCTCCATTGCCATGCAGCGGGCAATTGCCACTCTCTGTTTTTGCCCACCGGAGAGTTCGTCTGGAAAATTAGCAGCTTTCTCCGCCAGCCCGACGAGTTTCAGCAGTTCGATGGCATTGCGGTTGGCTTCAGCCGGCTTTTTCCGGAGCAATTTGATCGGGCCGATGGTTAGATTTTCGAGAACCGTCAGATGCGCGTACAGATTAAAAGACTGGAAGACCATCCCCATTTTCTGGCGAATTTTCGGAACATTGGTATTTCGATCGAGCAGCGGCACATCATCAATGTAAATCGCACCGCTGGTCGGTATTTCCAGCAGATTAAGACAGCGTAAGAGGGTACTCTTGCCGGTTCCGGATGGACCGATAATTGAAATTATCTCACCCTTTTCAACGTCAATACTAACATCTTTTAAAACCACCAGATCGCCGTAATGTTTGGAAAGATTTCTGACCTTGATCATCAGTTAATCTCCCCTGCTCTAACAATCCGTTTCCGCTTCGGATCTACGGAAATCTCAATCCGCCCTAAAGCCCAGGTCAACAGCCAGGCAATGATTAAATATAAAACCGCCGCCATTATTAAAGGAAAGAAGGCATCGAAAGTCCGACTGCGAATGATATCGCCGGCTTTCGTTAAATCCTGGACGGCAATATACCCGACAATCGAGGTCATTTTTACTAAAGAAATAAATTCGCCTTTATAAACCGGCAGGACACTGCGTAAAGCCTGCGGCAGGATGATGTAACCAAAAGTCTGGATTTTCGTAAAACCACTGGCAATCCCAGCCTCTTTCTGTCCCTTATCAATGCTCTCGATCGAGGTTCGGAACATCTCCGAAACATAGGCGGCGAAATTTAATCCGAAAGCAATAACCGCTACGATGACGGGGTTGATGTTCACCGCGGCGAATACCACGTAATAAATGATCATCAGCAACACCAGAACCGGCGTTCCGCGCAGGAGTGTGATATAGATTTTTGCCGTTTCTACTGTTACTTTTCTTTTAGCCATGCGCATCAGACATACCACAGCACCCAACAGAGTACCAACAATTGCCGAGAGAATCGAGATGATGATCGTGATCTTCAAACCATCAATTATCAGCTGGTAACGCTTTTCCAGAATAATGTTATTATAGAAACTTTCTGAAACGACCTGGAAGAATGTCTTCTTTGTTATTTTTTGTTCACCTTCATAACCGGCAAGCCGGTTCTTCGAAATAATGACCGCCGTCCGAAACTGGGCATACGGATCGGAAAAGTCTATTTGCTTCTGACGCTCTTCACTGATTGCAATCCCATCGGAAATCATTTCAACTTTCCCGGCGGCTAAGGCAGC
>CAZAKO010000168.1:0-1737 GCA_964485745.1 uncultured bacterium | reverse complement strand
CTTTCGTAGCGCAGGATTTACGCCTGGGGATATTTCTGGGCGATCAGAAGATCAAAAACGGTACCGGTAAAGATACCGATTTTTTTATCAGCCAGATCATCAGCAGTAGCCATTTTAGTACCGGTAACTACCGAAGCTCGCTCAATATTCTTCTTCAGGGCAATCAGGCTGACACCTGATTCATAATATGGATCGGAAAAGTCAATCTGCTTTTTCCGCTCTTCGGTGACCATGATCCCACTGGTGATCATATCAACCTTACGCGTCGAAAGCGCCGCAATCATACTGCCAAACGGCATATCAACCGGTATATATTCCCGTCCAAGGTAAGCGGCAAAACGTCTCCCAAGTTCAATATCAAGACCGATTAGTTGACCATCTTGGATAATGGTGTGGGGCATGCCAACATCACTAACAACCCCGACTCTCAAGACACCATTTGGATTGACAGTCGCAATTGCCGGCATTTGTTTCAAATTTTGCTTATCCCAGCGATCAATCATATCAGCATAGATGCCATTGGATTTAATTTCATTTAAGAAAGCATTAAATTGTTCGCGGAGTTTATCATCCACCTGGTTAAAACCAACCGCAATTGGAACGGTATAGACACTTTCGACTAAATACCCAAGTTTGGGATTGAGGATAAAAATATCCTTGGTCGAAGACTGGTCAACAAACCCGACGTCTGCTTTTTGGGAGTTTAAAGCCGTCAGCATATCAGTATAATTCTGATACTGCATGATGGTGGCATTGGGATAATTTTTCGTAACATAAGAATCATGCACAGAGCCAAGCAGGACCGCAATGCGTTTGTCTTTGATATCGTCAATGCCAGATAATTTTTCGCTGGTTTTTGCCTTATATGTATGGGAAAAATCCCTCACAATTACGGCTTGTCCGCTGGGATAGTAACATTCCGAAAATAAGACATTTTTTGCTCTCTCTTCGGTGATAGACAATCCGGCTCCAATCATATCAACTTTTCCGGAGATTAAAGCCGGCAACATTGCGCCGAATTCCATATCAACAATTTCGAGTTGCTTACCTAACTTCCGGGCGACATAGGTGGCAAATTCAATATCGAATCCAACAATCTTTTTATTCTCATCTACAAACGACATTGGTTCGGTAACGGCAGCGGTACCAAACCGGAAGATCCCATTTTTACCCGTCAGTTCAATTTTGGGCATGGGACTTGGAACTCCCTTCTCCGGCAGCCAGCGTTTTAACATATCGTCATAAGTACCATCCGACTTCAACTCAGCCAGGACCTGATCAATTACAGCTTTCAGCTTTTGGTTTTGAAGTTGAACGGCGAAGCCATATTGGTCATCCATTAGCAGTTCGGGCAGAACGACCAGCCCATCATTTTTAGCAACTAAGTTCTCGACTATCGGTTGATCATAGACTGTGGCATCCACCTTTCCGTCCTTAACCGCGATGGCACAATCGAGAACGGTCTTGAAATATTTCAATTTTGCATCGGGAAATTTTTGCCGTACAAATTGATCAATTACGGTTCCGGAAGCGACGGCAAAGGTTTTGCCGCCTTTGAGCATCGCGAGGCGCGTGATCTGCACGTCCTTTTTACCACAATCAGTCAGCAACAATAGAATACATAGGGCAGACAAGTACAGGTAGAACTTCATCATTTCGTTATTATCACAGGTAATTTTTCGGTATCCTAATAGAATTAATCATTATCCTAAAAAACTCAATCATAATAGCCATGAA
>CAZAKO010000167.1:0-3828 GCA_964485745.1 uncultured bacterium | reverse complement strand
AATAGACGATTATCGCTATGCGTTTTTAAAGGCTTTAATACCGGCGAAACGGGCTGCTTTGCCTAATTCGTTTTCAATGCGCATCAGCTGATTGAATTTCTCGATTCGTTCGCCGCGGCAACCGCTGCCGGTTTTCAGATGTCCGGCATTGATCCCGACAGTCAGGTCGGAAATGAAGCTGTCAACGGTTTCGCCGCTCCGATGGGAAACAAAGCAGTTATAGGAGTTTTTATAGGCGAGTTCAATCGTTTCGAGGGATTCGGTAACCGTACCGATTTGATTCAGTTTGATCAGGATTGAGTTGGCGATTCCCTTTTTAATTCCTTCGATCAGGATTGATTTATTGGTGCAGAATAGATCGTCACCGACGATTTCGATTTTCTTACCGAGCAGATCGGTCAAATTCTTCCAGCCTTCCCAGTCATTTTCGGCTAAGCCGTCTTCGATCAGGACGATGGGGTATTGTTTGACCCAGTTTTCCCAGATTTTAATTAATTCATCACTCGAGATTAATTTTTGGGTGCTTTTGAAGAATTTGTATTTTCCATCTGCCCACATTTCGCTGGCAGCCGGGTCAAGGCAAATGCTGACATCAGCGCCCGGTTTATAACCAGCTTTGACAATTCCTTCGAGAATCATCTCGACGGCTTGGTCGTTTGATTTTAAGTCGGGCGCAAAACCGCCTTCATCGCCAACTCCGGTGCTCAGTCCTTTGGCTTTGATTACCGATTTCAGTGAGTGAAAGACCTCTTCACCCATCCGAATTGATTCGGTAAATGAGGGTGCGTTGTGGGGTGCGATCATAAATTCCTGAAAATCCACCGTATTGTCGGCATGTTTCCCGCCATTGATTACATTCATACAGGGAACTGGCATCAGGTGCGCATTGCTGCCGCCTAAATATTGATATAAAGGAATGCCGGCGCTGAGGGCTTCGGCTCGGGCATAAGCCATGGACACCGCCAGGATGGCATTGGCTCCCAATTTAGACTTATTTTTAGTTCCATCCAGCTCTATCATGAGATAATCCAGTTCGCGCTGGTTGGCAAAACATTTATCTTCGATCTCTTTGGCAATAATGGTAT
This sequence comes from uncultured bacterium, assembly GCA_964485745.1. GTDB lineage: Bacteria > Fidelibacterota > UBA2242 > UBA2242 > UBA2242 > CAZAKO01. The sequence goes on along the minus strand of CAZAKO010000167.1, from coordinate 2,743 downwards.
TGACATTTGCCACGGCTTTTAAGACGCCTTTACCGCCATAGCGTTTTTTGTCGCCATCGCGGAGTTCGGTCGCTTCACGCTCGCCGGTGGAAGCCCCGCTGGGAACCATTGCCCGGGCAGTCGTGCCGTCTTCTAACATTAAGTTTGCCTCGACTGTCGGATTGCCCCGCGAATCGAGTATCTCCATCGCTACTACTTTTTCAATTTTCATCTTGTTATGCCTCCGTTTCTTTTATCTGAGTGTTATGATTGACGCAGATTGTTCACCCTGAGTTGAATTGATTTTTGATGTTCGGCGTCAGAAATGCTTGGGTCTTTTAAATCCATGAAAATTTTACATGGTAATTCCATGCAGTCGCCACAATTGCCGAATCCTTTTTGATTAATCGCGCAGTCGAAAAGCGGACAAATTCCGGTTGAGGTCGCCGCAGCCGTCCAGAATGGCTTGCCTTTCACCGCAAAGCAACTTTTACATTCCTTTTGATAAAACTGACATTCGCCACAATTCAACCCGCAGGCAGATAATTTCATCATTTTTAGCCTTTATCCAGTTGGTCTTTTCATATTTTAAACCGACCAGCCTTGGTTGATGCTTTGGTTATCCTTTCACTGTTCGAAAAATTCGTATCTATTATACACACAACGTCAGATTATTCCAAGTGAACCTTGGATTAATTTACATTCCTTTTTTTGATAGAATTTTTTCAATCTCATCCATTGCCCAGTTCATCATTTTCATGGCTTTATCAAAAGGCTCGGAAGTGGTCATATCCACACCGGCATTTTTTAGCAAATTGATTGGATAATCGGAACCGCCGGCGGAGAGAAATTTGATATATTTTTCGACCGCGCCGGACTCATGTTGCTGAATTCCTTCCGCTAAGGCAATCGAAGCAGTAAAGGAAGTGGCATACTGATAAACATAATAGTTGTAGTAAAAATGGGGAATGTAAGCCCATTCAACATTGATATAATCCGGAACGATACAGACACCCTGGTCATGACCATAATAGGCTCGGACGATATTTTGATAGAGTTCTGACATCGAATCGCCGGTAATCTGTTCCCCTTTTTCAGCCATCTGATTCGCCCGCAGTTCGAACTCGGCGAATTGAGTCTGGCGGAAAAGGGTGCCTTTGATATTATCCAGAAATTCCATTAACAGGGCTAATTTTGTATTATCATCGGGAGCATTTTTCAACATATCATTGAACAACAGAAATTCATTCAGCGTTGAGGCGACCTCGGCTACAAAGATTGGATACAGGGCAGTTGGGAATGGCTGCGTCTGATTGCTATAATAGCTTTGCATGGTATGCCCGAGTTCATGCGCAATGGTTGAAACATCATTATAAAGATTAGTATAATTCAGCAGAATGTAGGGATGAACATCGTATGCGCTACCCGAGGAGTAGGCACCGGAACGTTTGCCAGGTGTAGGATAGACGTCAATCCAGCGGTTGGCGAATGCCTCGTTTACCGTTTTTACATAATCTTTACCGAGTGGTTTCAAGGCTGACAGCACGATTTTTTGAGCTTCATCATAAGTATATTCATTTTCGATCCCAGCGACTGCCGGTGCATAAAGGTCGTAGTAAAATAGAGTATCCAAACCCATCATCCGACGCTTGAGATTCAGGTAGCGATGAAAGGATGGGAGATTTTTATTGACATTTTCAATTAACGAAGAATAAACCTCTAAGGGGATATTGTTGGCATCCAGCGCTGTCTCTAAGGTACTTTTGTACTTGCGGACGTTTTTATAAAATATTTGGGATTTGACATTGCCATCCAGTTCGGTACCAAAGGTGCGGCGGAAGTCATTGAACTTTCCAAAAAAGGCTTCGAAAATAAGTTTGCGATCTGCCCGATTGGGCATTGCCCGGTAACGACCATAACCTGCCTGATCAACTAAAACTTCTTCTCCAGTACTCAATTTTACCGTTGGATAGGGCATATCGGCATTTTTAAAAATAGAGTAGATTGAAGCGGCACTACCGGTAACCAGCCCAGCTTCGGCAATAATCTTTTCCTCGGGTTCACTGAACAGGTGCTCTTTGCTCCGAAGAAGATCATCCAGAAAGTGTTTATAAGGAAGCAGTTTTGGTTCACTTGATAGAAATTTATCAATTTTCTTTTGATCCATCGTGAGAATTTCGGGATTGATGAATGAGGAAATCGAATTATATTGGGTAAAGAGTTGGTCTATTTCCTGCTTCAGCGCTAAATATTTAGAGTTGCGGGTATCCAAATCGGATTTCTTACTGGCATAACTTTCTAAGCGCAACATATCTTTGATGAGGTTGCTGTGATACTCCAGACCGGCGAGTAACTGTGCCGGAGACTTGGTCAATTTTCCCTTATATTGGAGGATGCCTTCGAATTTCGCAGCTGTTTCCTTTTTAGCCTTTTCATACGCTTCATCTGAGGGATAAAGATCTGCCAAATTCCACTGATACTTTGCCTCTATCTCGGAACGGTCACGGGTTTGCGCAAGAACCCGATCATTGCACAAAGTCAGCGTAGCCAATGCCATCACTACTCCCCAAAATGTCTTCATAATAACCTCTTTGTATTGCCATTAAAAAATTGCCTGAAATATTGGTGATTCTATCTTTGGATTTGTTAGCTAATTTCGACAATTCACGATCATTGACCTAAAAACATTGTAAAATACAGATTCAGAAAGATAGTTGAAAGTAATTTCAAAGGTCGGAAGCAATCTAATCTGACTTATTATTAA
>CAZAKO010000166.1:0-3869 GCA_964485745.1 uncultured bacterium | reverse complement strand
CTGGCGCTTGAGATCGTCAAGACCGGCAAATTGACCTTGGAAATGGCGCATGACAAGTTGGCTTCATATTACCTTATAAAAGGGGAATATCACCGAGCGCTCGACGAATACCTTGCGTTGATCTATGAAGTTCCATACCTTGATTTGTTTTATAAACCGGCGATTGATCTTGTAGTGGCTGTCGGACAGTACGAGTTGGGCGCGGCGATTTTGGAAGAGGCATTGAAGTACAACGAATCCTTTCTGATCTATAAATGGTTGGGACAGTTTAAATTGGTTTTAAATGATCCTCAGTTGGGGATCAACTATCTCGAAAAGGCACTCGAATTAGGCAGCCCCGATGAGCACCTGTTGTATAACCTTGCCCGAGCTTACTATAATACCTCGCAAATCGAAAAAGGTGATCTTCTCGCTGCGAAATTAAAAGCTATTTATCCCGGGTCAGCTTTTATCAAAATGCTTGCAGATCGTAAAAATTAGTTGCAAGCCGACGAGCTCAGGAATCTGCGCTTCTGATTTTAATGGTTCTGTTTTAGATACACAATCGTAGCGCCCCAACTTCCGCCGGAGATGTCGGCAGTGGCGAAGGATTGGACGAGCGGGAGTCTGGTTAAAATTGAATGGACGACCCGTCTCAGAATCCCGCTGCCCTTGCCGTGAATGATGCGCACCTGCAAAATCCCTCGCTCCTGGCAGGCATGTAGATATTCCGGCACCAGATCCTTGACCTCTTGCGGTCTGAAAGTATGTAAATCCAGGATACCATCAATCGGGATTTTCAATGGTTCAGGTTCGTTGCTCATCTCAGACGGCATTGGATAAAAGCCAGGCTAAATAACCGATATAGATCAATATTAGTAGGATGCCTTCACCACGACTGATTTTCAGGCCGCTGATCATGATCGGAAACAGCAATGCGGATAATCCCACCATGGTCCAGATATCAATTGACGATATGCCGGTGCATTCTGTCGGAGCGATGAGAGAAGTTAAACCAACGATGCAGAGGATATTAAAAATATTCGATCCCACGATATTGCCGATCGCGATTTCCGGCTCTTTTTTAAGTGCGGCAATTAAAGAAGTTGCCAGTTCGGGCAAACTGGTTCCGGCGGCGACGATGGTCAGTCCGATGACGGCTTCACCAACCCCTAATGTATGAGCTAATTTCACGGCATTATTGACTAATACATTTGAGCCGAGAATTAGAATTAAAAGTCCGCTAATAATCAATATTCCGTCCAGCCAGATGCTGCCTGTTTGGCGGGGAATTGCCTCGCCCTCTCTGGCCAAATTTTTCTTGCGACTCTCTCGTTGAGCAAAATAACCATTCAGGATCGTGTACAGGAGAATCATTGTGGTAAAAATTACCCCTTCTCCCCGGCTGATAAACAGGTCACGGAAAAAGAAGACGAAAATTAGTGCTACTCCAATCATCACTGGCGTATCCCAGCGGATTAACTGAACCTTAATTTGCAATGGTTGGATCAGAGCCGCAAGACCGATAATAACAGCAATATTGAAAATATTAGAGCCGACTACATTTCCAATTGAAATTGAGCCATAATGGCTGAGTGCCGATTTGAGACTGACAAACAACTCCGGCAGACTCGTTCCGAAGGCTATGACCGTCAAGCCAATGGTCAGCGGTTGGATGCCCAACCGTAATGATAGGGATGCAGCTCCTTTGACTAATCCCTCGGCTCCAAAGTACAGCAGGGTAAGTCCGATAATCAGTAACGTTATGATAGTGAACATGGAAATCCCGACAGGGCATAAATTAGCTAAATTTTTCTATTTGAGCAATTATCCAACCTGCGAAAAATTGAGTTCAAACGATAAAAATCTGGATATTAAATAGTCATAGGATTAGTAGTAAAGCTAAATTGGAGCTGATCCTGATTATGAAAGATATTTTCTCCGGCTCAATTTCAAGGACAACTATTTTGGATTCTGCTTAGTCTTACCGGATGAAGTTTAATTGAATGATAGGAGTGGAGTTTAAAATGAAAGCGGGGAGCAAGTTTTTACAATTTTTAAGTTGGGTAATTTTATTCCTTTTAATCATGAGTCCGATTATTCTATCCGCCGGTCGAATTCGGGGTAGTGGCAATTTAGTGACGATCGAGAAAGACATAAAGGACTTTGATCAGATCGAGATTTCGCACTCTTTTCAGGTCACGATTAAGTATGCCAAGGATTACAGCGTTTCGGTTCAAGTGGATGATAACCTGAAAGATTACGTGGTTATTGAAAAACACGGGCAGTGCCTGAAAATTGGCTTGGAAAGAGGATTTTCCTGTTCCGATCCGCATTTAGCAGCTGCCATTACGCTACCGGATATTCAACAGCTTTCACTCAGTGGAGCCTCTTCGGCGCAGATTTCTGGTTTTGAATTTAGCCACCGACTGGATCTGGACCTCTCCGGCGCAAGTAAAGTTGAGGGTTCATTGGAAACCGGCGATATGGATCTGGATCTTTCCGGAGCGAGTTCGATTGAGTTAGGGGGCAAAGGGCGGAATCTGGAGGTTCATGCCAGTGGTGCCAGTACCCTTAATATGGGCGAGTTTTTAGTCAGGGACGCCCGGTTGTCGTTGAGTGGTGCCAGTAACTGTTTGGTGAATATTGCCGGCGAGCTTGACGTTCATGCCAGTGGCTCATCCAATGTGAAATACTGTGGAAAAGGCACCCTCGGTTCGATCGAAGCCAGCGGATGTTCGCGAATTAAGCGAATCTAAAGTAATTTTTTAGTTATTAGTTTTGGATTGCAGCGAGCTCGATTCAGCTTGGGATGGAGTTCGCTAATTTATTCTTTATATCTGTCAGAATCGTTGGTATTTGTTCAAGATTGTGGGCGATGTCTATTATGAAATCAGTGCCGGAATTTTTCAGATGTTTTTGAAATAATTCATCGTGGAATTCAGTCAGAGAAATTATTTTTACACCATCACAAATTGTTTTAATTGCCCGGATGGTTTCCTGGATGGTGCTCCTGATGGCATAGGTGTTGAGGATTACCACATTCGGTTTACCATGCAAAACTTCCATCAGAATATTCTTGAAGTTGGAGACAGATATGATGTTATCGCCGCCATTAGTGCTGTGGGAGATCAGGCGGAGTAATGGTTCTTGAATTACCGCTGCATCATTAAAAACCATTATATTCATAACGACCTAGCTCTATTCTGACTTAAGTATACTATCTATGATTGGATAAAGGTATCCCTGTAATGTTGAAAAATGCGTCGAATTCTGGCGATAATTTTGTAGCTATTTTTCGACAAATTCATCCACAGGTGGAGACCTTCCTAAACCGGAATGTCTTCACGATAGTCAATCTATTTTCAGGTTAAGGGATTCGGTTAGGTCTCGATCAAGCGGTTATTCACCGCATATAAAATTACGTCGGCAATCGAATGCACATTTAGTTTGCGCATGATTCGCTGACGGTAAGTGCTCACCGTGCTGCTACTGATTGAGAGTTCCTGACCGATCTCAGAAGTAGTTCTGCCCTCAGCCAGTAGGCGCATTATCTGAAACTCCCGGTTTGATAACCGTTCATGGGGCAGTTTATCAATTTTACCGCCGATGCTATGGGCTAACTGTTCGGCAATATTCTGGCTGATATAGTAATGTCCCGCGACAATTGAGCGGATAGCCTTAATCAATTCATCGGGGGCAGTCTCCTTGGTCAGGTAACCAGCAGCACCCGCTTTTAAAGCCCGGATAGCATAATGTTCCTCAGCATGCATCGTGAGGATCAGCGTTTTGACCGATGGATAAAGTTTGCCAATATCACCTAACAGATCCAGTCCGTTTTTATCGGGCAGCGAAAGATCCAGCACTAAGATATGGCAGCCGTGTTGTTT
>CAZAKO010000165.1:0-3918 GCA_964485745.1 uncultured bacterium | reverse complement strand
TGCAGCTGCTGCCTGACAAGGAAGTTTTTTCGCTGATTGATTTATATCTAAACCTTTGTCAACATTACAACATCCGGGCTTACGAACATGAAGCACAACAATTCCTGGATGTTGGCAAGCCCGAGCAACTAGCAAAGGCGGAGAAATTTTTGAGGAAATAATCTATGTGCAGTCGAACAAAGATAAGTTGTCAGTATTTCTATTGACTTAAGAAATATTCGTTTTTACATTAATTTAAAGTGGTAACGGTTTTGTCACTATGAAAAGTTCGACTATTACGCCAAGCATAGCACAGGCAGAACAATTCGAAAATATTCGCCAGGAGTTGTACCTGCGGAGTAATAGTTCTATTTTAAAAACAGAAGAATGCAACGCCCTTAAAAAAATCCTAATAATTCCAACGGGATAAACAATTATGATTGTCTGGTCAATAACATCAGGACGTTATTAGTAAAAATATGCAACATATATTCGAAAAATATATTCAATCAATTTCTTCTAAATTCGCTCATGCCGAAACCAGTGAAATGGGTTATCGCACCGATTTCGAGATTTTACTCAAAGATATTTTTGAGTCAATCAATGTTAAGCGCATAGATCATGATGCCAGAGCTAAACAAGGGAATAAACCGGATTTTATTATTTTAAAGTTTGACATACCGATTCTGTATATAGAAACAAAAGACATCGGCACGTCTCTTGACAAAATCGAGAAATCCGAACAAATGACCCGCTATTTTGGTTATGCAAATTTAGTCTTAACAGATTATGTCGAATTTCGGTTCTACCGAAACGGTAAACTCTATGAGTACCCGATCCAGATCGCCAGTTACGATATAAAACACAGAACAATTACACCTCTTCCTGATAACTATAGCCATCTCGCCAAAACACTAGTTGATTTCTCCCAAACTCACAAAGAACCAATCCGATCGGGAGAACATCTCGCCAAGATTATGGGAGGTAAAGCGCAAAGGATCAGAGATAACATCCGACAATTTCTCTGTCATGAATCTGAAAAAAACGCTGAGATAATGCGGGTGTTTGCAACTTTAAAAAAACTCCTCGTGCACGATCTGACAAAAGATTCTTTTGCGGATATGTATGCCCAAACGTTAGTGTACGGACTATTTGTCGCCAGGTATTATGATGAAACTCCTGAAAACTTCACCCGCCAGGAAGCCCGTGATCTGATTCCAAAATCAAATCCCCTGCTACGACATTTCTTTGATCATATAGTCGGGCCTGATTTCGATAAACGACTTGAGTATATCGTTAATGAGTTATGCGAAGTTTTTGTACATGCGGATGTTCGGCAACTCATGAAACAATATTTCCAAGATGACTTATGGGGACAAACCCACGAAGGTCCCGATCCTGTTATCCATTTTTATGAAGACTTTCTTAAAGAGTATGATGCAGATCTACGTAAAAAAATGGGAGCTTTCTACACTCCTCTGCCTGTAGTGCGTTTCATTGTTCGTTCCGTTGATTATCTGCTTGAAAAAGAATTTGGACTTGCATCCGGTTTAGCCGATACATCCAAAACAGAAGCCGGATTGCATCGGGTTCAAATTCTTGATCCGGCGGCAGGAACCGGAACATTTATCAGCGCCGTAATCAGAATTATCTATGAGCGATTATTAAAAAGCGGTCAGAAGGGACGCTGGCCGAATTATGTGCATCACGATTTGCTACCACGTCTGCATGGTTTTGAACTCATGATGGCGCCCTATACAATCGCGCATCTGAAGCTTAGTATGGCGTTTAAGGAAACAGGCTTCTGGAATTTTCATCACCGTCTCGGTATTTACCTGACTAATTCTCTCGAAGCAGGTGCTGCTCAGACAGATTTATTCACCGGTTTTGGTTTTGCCGAAAGTATCGCCGAGGAATCAAAAGAAGCATCAGTTATAAAAAACGAAATGCCGATTATGGTCGTTATAGGCAATCCACCTTATAGCATAAGTTCCTCAAACAAAGGCAACTGGATACTGAATTTGATCAAAGACTATAAGAAAAATCTCCATGAACAAAAGATCAACCTCGATGATGACTACATCAAGTTTATCCGCTTCGCCGAACATTTCATTCAGAAAAACAAAAACGGCATCGTGGCGATGATAACCAATAATTCATTCATAGATGGCATTACCCATCGCCAGATGAGAAAACATTTACTCGAAACATTTGACGACATTTACACCCTCGATCTCCACGGTAATTCAAAGAAGAAAGAAAAAGCACCCGACGGTGGCAAAGACGAGAATGTTTTTGATATACAGCAAGGCGTATCAATATCTATATTTATTCGTAAGATGAGCAAGGAGAAAACTCTCGGTAAGATTCATCACACCGAAATCTATGGTAAGCGAGTGGATAAATTCATATTTCTCGATGAAAGCGATATTCAGACCATAAAATGGGAGAACCTTGAATACTCCGAACCATATTATTTCTTTGTTCCAAAAGATTTTGGGGAAAGTGAGGAATATGATAAAGGATTTAAGGTTGATGAATTATTTAAGGTTTCGAATTCTGGCGTAAAAACAGACCGAGATTCTTTGTTCATTGATATGGATAAAATTGAACTTGAGAAAAGAATGGAAAAACTTCTTTCAGGTAATTACGATGAAAAGTTCAAACAAGAATTTCGTGTTGTTGATTCGGGAAGTTATAGATTGTCTGAAAAGTTAAAAAATAAAACATTTGACGATAATTTTTTACAACCGATCCAATACAGACTTTTTGATTATCAATGGATTTACTATGACCCTTCCTTAATCAGTCGACCAGGTCAAAAGGTATTTAAGCACATTGTCTTAAAAGAAAACCTGGCACTTCTGACTTGTAGGCAACAAAGCACCTTTGATTTTCAACATATATTTCTAACTAAAAATCTTGTCGATATCTGCACAGTCTCATTGCAAACAAAAGAAACGGGGTATGCTTTTCCTCTCTTTCTATATTCCGAAGACGGATCAAAAATTCCAAATCTCAAAAAAGAAATAGTTGCTGAAATAGAAAATATTACCGGCAAGGTTTTTCCCGAAGACATTTTCGATTACATCTATGCCGTTCTTCATTCGCCAAGTTATCGTGAAAAATACAAAGAATTTCTGAAAATCGATTTTCCGCGGGTGCCATATCCGAAAGACCAAAAAACCTTCAGAAAGCTTGTTGCACTTGGCACCGAACTGCGCTCACTTCACCTGCTGGAATCGCCTAAAGTCAATCGGTTTATTACCACCTATCCGGTTGCCGGATCCGATATTATTGAAAAAGTACTCTATAAAAATAGGCAAGTATTTATTAACCAGGATCAATATTTCGGTAATGTTCCCGAATCGGCATGGAATTTCTATATCGGCGGCTATCAGCCAGCCCAAAAATGGCTGAAGGATCGTAAGGGACGTACTCTTACTAATGCTGATATTGAACATTATCAAAAAATAATTGTAGCGCTCAAGGAAACTGATAGAATTATGGCAGAAATTGATAAAATAATTCTATATTAGATTGATAAGTAAATATGCAGATTTATATAATAAAATTTTTCTCCAAAGGCACACTAAGTAATTAATCTTCGAAAAAACAAATATTAATAATTATATTTCTATTATTTAAGCAAATCCACAGCGTAGAGACAGGTCAGCAGCGCAAAATCTACCAGCTGCTGGATTTCGATATATTCATTCGCCACATGAAAGGCATTATCATCGCCGGGTCCCCAGCCAACCGCCATTACGCCACTCAGGTTTAAAGTCTTGGCATAGGTTCCCCCGCCTTGCCCAATTGGTTCCGGTACAAAACCCAGGATTTCCCTGGTATTAACCTGAATCGCGTCTACCAGCTCATTTTTAGGACTGATGGCATGCGGTTCGTTCCAGGAGACGACACTGATTTCAAATTTGCCAT
>CAZAKO010000164.1:0-3933 GCA_964485745.1 uncultured bacterium | reverse complement strand
AAAAGATTTTTCAATAGTAAATCTTCAGGACTTCACCCAAAACGTGTACTCTAACCGAAGGAATCCGGATTGCGCCAAAAGTGTTGGCGTATTTCCGAACAAAGCGAGGAAAGCAGAGTAGCTGGTATAATCGGATACGCATTGTCTTTTGCAACCTGGTGGGTGCGAGCATCAATATTATTGATGCAATCCAAAAAAGATTTTTCAATAGTAAATCTTGGAGAACTGCCGAAGGGTTTTTATATTTAATCGCTTATTGAAGCCCGGGTGGTGGAATTGGTAGACGCGCTAGGTTCAGGACCTAGTCTCCATTAGGAGGTGCGAGTTCAATTCTCGCCTCGGGCACAAAAAAGCCCTCGTTTTGCGAGGGCTTTAAATTTTAGTTGATCATCACGTTAATAGTCAGAAGCCGGATTGATTTTTACCGAGAAAAACTTTTTCCCCTCTTTGGGCAAGTTAGGCTCTAATATACTGACTTGTTCAAGCGGCAGAAATTTTATCCCCATATTGGCTAACTTACTCTCTAAAACTTGCAGATTGATTTTACCCGAATCATAGCGGACGGTGCACAAGTTTGTCTTATCATCAACAATAACCGTTTGAACTCCATCAATCATCTGAAAAATTTCCTCTATTTTATCAGTGATTGTCTGATTCTCAATCCCATCAATATGGATGGTAACCAGTTCCGGAATTGCAGGTGAATATTTTCCAGCAAATATAATCGCCGCGACAAACCCGGCAATCAGCAGCAAACTAAATGAATAAAGAATTTGAACTTTCATTTGCCTTTATTTAACACACTCCCAGTCACTACCTCTGAACGCAAATAAGATACACATTTAATTTTCAAAATACCAGAAAAATATTATTGATTTTCTACAGATAAAATCTTGTGATACCGGTGACTACCTGAAATCATCAAAAGTAAAACATCATCTTTCAAATTACACCGCAATCAATCTGAAATTTCACCCTCTTTCAATTTCAGGTATTGGATTTCTTGTTTGCCTTTCTGCTCATCTACGAAGTATAATAAAACACCGCCGATTAGAAACAGGATCGAAACCGAAGCAATTCCCGTCCGCGATGCGATATTAGCCGAATATCCCATCCGTCGCACGACTAATCCGACCGTACCGATAATCACCGGACCAAATATTACGGCAAATTTACCAAGCATATTATAGAATCCGTAGAATTCCGCCGATTGATCTTTGGGAATTAAACGCGAATAGAATGAACGGCTCAGGGCTTGAATTCCACCTTGAACCAGACCGATCACGATTGCCAGTATGTAAAATTCAATCGTTTTGGTCATCATCACGCCGTAAAAAGTCACAATCAGGTAAACTCCAATCGTAATGAAGATTGACTTTTTCACGTCCCATTTTTCACCCAGTTTACCAAAAATCAAAGCCGCCGGGAAACCAACAAACTGGGTAATCAGTAAGGCTACAATCAGCGCATTGGAAGGAAACCCAATTGACATTCCATAATCCACTGCCATGCGGATAATCGTATCCACACCGTCAATGTACATCCAATAAGCCACCAGGAACAGAAAAACAACCCGCAAGTGCCGGATCTTCTTGAAAGTCCGTCCCAGTTGTTCGAATCCCAACTTAATATAATTCACCTTGTGTTGTTCTTTTCTTACCCGTTGGCGCTCTTTGACATACAGAATGAGCGGAATAGTAAAAAATGCCCACCATAGCGCTACCGATAAAAAACTGACCCGAATTGATAAAAACTCCACCGGCGGCGGTAAAAAATCAGACTTAATCGTGATGGTTCCAAAATGGTTATCAAGCCCGCTAACACCAGTCAGTTGCCCATCCGTGAATCCGGTATAAGTAATCTCATTGCGAATACTAAATTCCACGGCGGATGCTTCGGTAACCTTGCGGGTCAAATTTCCAATTCGGAGTGATTGTCCATCTTTCGCAACTGCGGCAATTTCACCCTTCTCGTATTTACCGAAAGTAACTTCCTTGGCTAAGAGATTGGGATTTACTCCTTGCGGCATTTCGACCGTAATCCAGATATCATTACTAATACTGTTTTCCACTATTTTTAGATCATTAATCGGGACGTTAAAATTACTGATGATAATTGCCTTGGCTGACTGCTTGCCTCCAGGAATTGAAAAATCGGCATCACTGGCAAGACGAATTTCAGTTGCATCTTTAACTAATTGGTCGGCAATCAGGGAGTTAACCTCACGTGGAAAGCCAAACATTTTCGGTTGCAAAACCCACAACACATTCAGCAAAAATAGTAAGCCGCCGCCTAAATACCCCAGTGCGAAACCCTTCGAGGAGACATAATCAATTTTTTTCTCATCGGCTACATCCGGCAAGAGACCGTCATAAAATGTATTTGCGCCGGAAAAACCGACCGTTCCCAGTATATAGAAAACAGCGGCAAGCAACCACTGACCAAATTTTACCATGAAAAGACAACCGGTCATTAAAACACCTAAGTAGGCAAAGAAAATTAAAAACCTTTTCTTGCTCGAACTCTGATCCGCAATTGCGCCCAGGATCGGCGCCAGGAGGGCAACCACCAGCGAAGCCAGTGAATTTGCATAACCTAACATCGCAGTACTCTGGTTTACATTGGCGCCGGCACTCCAATAACTCTTGAAAAATACCGGGAAAAAACCAGCCATGACGGTTGTGGCAAACGACGAATTTGCCCAGTCGTACATTGTCCAGCCAAAAACCTTTTTGTCCTTGATTAATCCCATCGCTGCCCCCTTGCCGAAGTGTTCGGATAAATAAAGCTATTTATCTAGATCAGAAAAATTTAGAAAAGAAAACCGAGGTCAATGTACGGCTGTAAACCAGTCTCTTTGGATGTTCCGCAATCAATCGCCACAATGAAATTTTCATTCCAGCCGATATGTAATCCAGCACCATAGCCAAAATGAATATTGGAAAAATCGGATTTATCGCCCTGATCCCAGACTTTTCCTAAATCAAAAAATTCGTTAGTAGCTAAGTAAAAATCCTGCCCGAGTGCACTGAATTCAAGAAATCTGAAACGAACCTCAATGTTAGCAAACAATTTCGTCCTGCCGATGAACCGATTTTTCAAAACACCACGCAGGCTCTTCGAGCCGCCCAAACCCTCATTGACTTTGTAAGAACTGCCGTAAAGACATAAATCATAAAATGGCACATCACCGAAAATCTTTTCGAAAAGGATTCTCTGGGTGTAAACAAATTTTTTGGTAATTGGGAAATAGCGCCGATCAGTTAGGGTAGCCCGCGAATATTGGTAATCGCTCCCCAGTAACTTGGGGTAAATTTCGATTACAAATTCGGACCAATGACCCTGATTGGGTGCCGGTTCATTATCCCTGGTATCATGGACAACGCCCAATTTCAAGTAATTCGTGCTACCCCCATCAATCTCTTTCTGAGTAACAATACCGGCAACCAGATCCTCTTGCAGCTTTGAAGAATCGCCATTAAGTCCATTCGTCGTATTAATGATCCCAAAACCAAGTAGTGCCGAGAGCTTGGGCCGACCATTTGGATTAGTCTGCAAAGCTTTTAAAAAATCTACTTTAAATTGGAAATGCTGCCGCCGATAGGTATAATAGTCTTTGTCAATAAACAGATTAGAATCCTGCGGCTGATTATTATCATCAACTTTAACTTTCAGCTCCTCATAAGTGGTCTTATTACCGATACCGTAATAGGGATCGAATAGTTGTTTCATATACTTCAATTTAGTTGTGACCCGAATCCCTTTACCGAGTAGATACGGGCTGTCGAACCAAAGCCAGTGTTCCTGCTTGCCGCCGGTAGTAAAGAAAATCTGCGGCTGAACCGTCCAGTAATAAGGCGAATAACCACCTTCGGCATAATTGTAAACATTCCCGACAACACCATAGCCGAATCCCTCATCGGCGTTATAGTT
>CAZAKO010000163.1:0-3967 GCA_964485745.1 uncultured bacterium | reverse complement strand
ACCGATTGTTGCTCGAATTCACCGCGGTAACCGTCAAGGTCTGATTACCTATATTTTGAATTTGAAGCGTTTGTGTCGAAGTCTTTCCAATCTCGACGCTCCCAAAATCCAGACTGTTCGGGACAACCTGAATTGTCGCCTGAGGTGCTAAAACCCCCTGACCATTCAAGTTAACTTGTAAGTTGGGATTTACCGGATCATCCGAAGCTATAGTCAAAGTTGCCTGGTATGGCATTGCGGCATTAGGTGCAAAAGTAACAGTTACATTAGTTGATTGACTTGGATTGAGAGTTGACGAGTAACTCCCTATATTAAAGCAATAATTACTGGTAGTAATTGAAGATATTGCCAATCGAGCATTGCCACTATTCGTTATCGTCAATACCTGATTGCTTGTCTGCCCAACTGTAACCGTGCCAAAATCAAGCGCAGAAGGCTGGACGGTTACCTGTGGATTGGCGGCACTATTTGCCACTAAACTGGCGGAAGTATACGAGCCATAGCCAAATGTCCCATCGCCCACATTGAAAGTCGGTGTAGCGCTGATCTCTTGATAGGCACCATAAAGTTCAGCCCAGATTTTAAAGGTAATCGGATGACCGACGATAAAACCAGCCAATCCATAACTGGGATTACCCTGCCAGGTGACAATATCAATGTTGGTCTGACCATTGCTGCTTATTACAACACTGCCGACACATAATTCACCATCAAAAACGCCAATTTCCGTGCCGGTTTTGACCGCTTGACTGTTTATCGTGACACTGGTGATAATCACATGATATGGCAGACCGGTAGGTTCGACTGGCGTAAAATAATCTTCAGCCAACACATTTGGTATCCATGCAAAAAGGAGGAATATTAATCCAAGTCTTCCGATTATCTGGTGCCGATTCATGCTATTTCTGATAAGTAATCACCTGCTGTTTGGTATAAAAACCATTGCTAATTTTGACAAAATAATTCCCGGTTGGCAATACTCGACCATTACGATCATGTCCATTCCACCGAAATATAATTCTCCCCGACCGATCAGGAGATACTATCGTGCTAAATATTTTTCTACCTAAAAGATTATAAATTTGCAACTCAGTCTGACTCCAGTTAGTCGGAATATCTATTATGAAAGTAATCTCTGCATTGAAAGGATTAGGATAAGCTTTGAATAAACAGGATTCAGGTATTGAATTGCGCTGACTGAAAACAATTGAAGAAGTGATTAAAGAAACTGCCGTATATACACCCTCACCGAAAAAGCCATTGCCTGTCTCATAGACAGCACCGAATACTCCCTCAAACCACTCACCTAAGGGATTCCGGGTATAGACTTTGAATAGCATACTATGACCGGTGATGAATCCCGGTAGTTCATAAGCTGGAGAAGCTTGCCAGGCAGTAAGCGTTACCGGAAATGTATCCTGATAGACCACTGCCCCGACACACAAAGTGTCATCAAAGACGGCAATTTCACTTCCTGATACAATAGGAACACCATTAATGGTAGCGTTGGTCACAACGATGGTATAGGGTAAGCCGGTCGAAGGAACGGACTGAAAATGTGTCTGGGCATTCCCGGTAAAATAGCAAAACAGAATAGCAATAGCTATAACCCACGAATTCATTCGTGGGGATAAAAAGCCCCACCTTCGCATCCTAACCGTTTTAACGGTTTCTCTATTCTCCTGATTCAACGTGTGTCTCAAAGAAATCTATCCATCATTAAGGTTTTATTTCAATAAAACTAACTTCTGCACTTTCTGGAAATCCTTACTGATCATCCGCACAAAGTAAATTCCGGAACTAATCGCCACCCCATTATGATTCATACCATTCCATTCATAGCGGTATTTGCCGGGTTGATGGATCTGGCGGTTTATCAGTCGGGCAACTTCCCTGCCCAAAATATCATAAATCACAATGCTGACCTCAGCTTCTAACGGGACATCATAGGGAATCACCGTGCGGCTGTTAAATGGATTAGGATAATTCTGATACAGGGCATAGCGCTCCGGGATTAAGCCCGGTTCACCCGACAGGTTCGCCAAGGCATACGCTGCGCCCTCGAATACTGCCTGCTCTTGATTGGCAAAATGTCCCTCAAGCTCAAATTCAGTCTTAAAGCGCTTGCTGTAAGCCCGAAATCTCATTGGCTCACCTGCCCGATAACCACTGACGCCCAATTCTGTATTACCACCCCAGGCGGTCAGGACATTTTTCTGGTCTTTCTGCCAGACCATCGCACCAACGCATAACTCACCACAAAATATGGCGACTTCGGAGCTATCTTCCAACGGTTGATGATCCATTAAAACCGAATTAATGACAATAGTATACGGTAAACCGGTTACTGAAGATTTAAAATAAGTAGGCTGTGCAGGTTTGATAATTGACTCTGCCAGTATTGGCTTAGCTGCTGGTGACGATTCCCAATAAAAGGTCAGATCAGTCGTGGCGTTCGTATAAATCTGATAACCACTCAGCGGCTGGAGATTGCCCAGGGTATTAATACCCAATTCCGGAATCCAGACGCCGCCTTCATCATCTTGTACAATCTCAACTTCATCGGCAATTTCAGCGAAAGCTGTAGTGATTGCCTTTGGCGTATCTAATAAATAACCAATCGAATTAAACCGATTTTTCTGAATTGTTAATGGATAATTGGCGGGATCTACACTCAGACCAGAAATAGTAAGGGTTTGATTACTACCCGCAACAAATACATGATATCCTTCGGTAATATCAATATCGCCAACCGTGTTGATATTATACTGCGGAATATAAGTCGAGCCGTTGTCTTCATAGGCAATCTTCAATCCCGCAACCGAACTGAAAATCTGACTCGCGCTGGGATAGCGTGGGTAGAGATAGGACGAGATTAAATTGAAACGGTTAGCCGTCAGTGGAATGTTTATGGTTTGATAAATCGAACCCTGCAAACTCGCCTTAGCAAAACCTCCGTCAATGAACTTACCTTTCCCAAAAGAGTAATTGACTGAGGTTACATTGGCATAGCGGGTTTGATTGGCTTTGTAAACTTTTACGATAACCGAATCACCATCAACAAAACCCGGCGAACCATTCTCCGCCCCGTAGCAGGTGATAATCATCGGGAACGTACCATTGAAGCCGCCTGCACCGACGCAAACATCACCATCGAAAATCCCAACTTCATCGCTGGTCTGGAGCGATGAACCATCAATCGAAGCAGATTCAAGAACGAAATGGTAAGTATTTGTAGTTGAAGATAGTGGTGTGAATTTAACTGCAGTTAAAGGAGAATAATTACCCACAACCTGGAGAACGCAGACAGAGTCCAATGGATTCCGATTTGCATCTGATGTGATCATTATTTTTGAAGAAAAAATTCCGTTGCTTTCTGAAGATAACGTATCAAAAATACTTATACTAAATCCTGGATTTACAATACCTGAAAATTTTGAAAGACTTGGAGGTTTACTATCGAATTCTAAAATAAAAGATATGGTGTAACTCGAGTTACGATCATTCCATCTATCAGGTCCCCAGCAATTGTTGCTCCACATTTCAGCATAATCTTCGTCACCGGAATTATCTGGTTGATTACAATCCCAATAAGTAAAATATACTGGTTCGTCTGTTATCCATCTCCATTGACCTTCATTTGCCTGATCGGTAAATCCTATCCAGACTTCACTTGCATTTCTATTATTATGAATAAATTGATTCTCTCCATAATCTGCAATCGTAACTAAATGACCACCAAGTTTTTCGCAAGCATTTTTAGCTTCGAACCATGTAGCTGAATATCCTGATCTATAGTAATAATGCCCATTGTATTCTCCAATAAATTGATAATTACTTGAGGTTAGAGTCGAAAAACCTATAATATTTAATGACAAATCCTTTGTTCCATTATTCGTTATTGTGAATTCCTTCACTGTCGTTTCACCCGGCTGCTGGAAAACGGTAATATATTTGGGGGAAACTT
>CAZAKO010000162.1:0-3985 GCA_964485745.1 uncultured bacterium | reverse complement strand
ACCGGTCGGCTCTCACTAAGGATATAAAATTTGAAAGGATAATCGTACAGCGGAGTCATCTCAGCCACCAGATTTCCGACCATATTCAGATAGATTATCTGCGGTTGGTTCTGTTCGAGACCACCGGTGGCAATCTGGGCTGCCACGGCTAATCCTAATTTCTCCAGATAACCCGTAATCTCAGGATTTTTATTCTCATTCTTGATTTTTTTATAGCGCTTGCGAATTTTCTCCGGATTCCGACCACGATAGGTCTCGTCCCTGAATCGCTGATAATCACTGGCATCGAAAAGCAGGACATCATATTGATCAATAAAACCAAAGCCGGTTTTATGATGTGCTAAATAAGTCTGAGCAAAACCTTTAACTGCTCCGCTGGCGGATGCACTGGAAACCATCATCGGCTTGGCTCCGGGTACTTCCGATAAAGGTAAATTCGTTCGTGTTCCTTCGGGACTTGCCACCGCATTTTGGGAAACCCAACCCGACTGTCCACTAATCAGAATATTTAACCAACCGGGTACCTCGGAAAGAATTTTTATACTGGTTCCCTTTTGCAGCACCCCTAACAATGGGTAATAACTGCCCGCACCCTGGCGTACATGGGTATTATCCCGGGTGACAATTGCCTCCTTCTGAGCCCATAAAAGCGTTCCCGTTAACACAATCAGGATAAGTATTTTTTTCATGGTATCTTCCCCATCATTTTCACATTGGAATTTATCATTTTACGGTAATATTAAAAATTCCTTTTTCATCAATCAAATTTGGATTTTCAAGCAGCATCCGACAGCGACTAATAAATACCGTCGCCACCGGATCTGCCGGATATTTTTGCATTAATTTTGAAAAATTAGCAATCGCTTGTTCCAATCTATGTTGCCGGTACATTTCCAAAGCTTCATGGTGAATTGACAAAAATTCCAAGACTTCGTTGTCAGCGTTTTCTTTTTCAGTAATTACCGCAAAGATTTTGAGCGGTGCATCACGTCCCTTGACCCGGATGTAATCAATTTCGCGGCAGAGGATCAGGTCTTTAACCAAATTATAAGTATTTTCCGAGATCAAATTCTGTGAGCCGTAAATCTTATTCACGCCCTCCAACCGGGCTGATAAATTGACGGTATCCCCAATCGCGGTATAATCCATCCGGTTTTTTGAACCGATATTGCCGACGATCAGATTACCACTGTTCACCCCTACCCGGGTGATCAGCTGCACCTGTTTACCGGCTTTTTCCACTGCCATTTTCAGGAGATTCCGAAAATCAATAATCGCCCGACAGGCTTTAATTGCATGATCCGGTGCCTCGAGTGGTGCCCCGAAAATCGCCATAACGCCATCACCGGTATATTTATCCAGCATCCCATCGTGCCGAAAAATAATCGTCTCAATTTTCTCAAAGTAGTCATTTAAAAATTGAACAACTTCATGTGGGGCATAGAGTTCCGAAGTGGTCGTAAATCCCTGCAAATCGGTAAACATTACCGTGGCTTCGATTTCATGTCCCCCCATCTCGATTCGACTGGGATCTTGAGTCAAGTTCTCCACTACCGCCGGATGCAGATAACGGATAAATACTTTCTTTACCTGGGCTTTTTCGCGTCCCTCAGCTAGATAATTGACTATCAGTATTGCAATCACACTTAAAATCAGCGCAATTTCTGATTTAACAACCGGGAAGAAAGTCATGCGCGACCGAAACAACCAAATCCCGGCTGCTATGGGAATCAGGAATACCAGCAGGGATATAATTGCCGCTTGCCAGATTTTCAGGTATTGCCAGCAGATACATAGAAGAATCAGAACTACAACCGCCGAAAGAACCCAATAAAAATTTGGGTAATGCCGAATAAAATCGCCCCGTAAAATGTTGGCAAACAGAGTAGCGTAGATTTCGACTCCCGGATAAGGCGCCAGAGAACTCAGGGGAGTCGTTTTCAAATCGAGTAATCCAGCCGCAGTCGCACCAATAAAAACAGCCTTATCCTTAAATAGTTCCGGAGCAATTTCGGGCTCTTCACCCTGCTGCAGCTGTAGGTAACTATGAATTAACTGTGCATACGAAACATAAGTAAAGGTATTACCAGGACCACCTGCACCATACCAATAGATTTCAAAATTGCCGTCTGCATCCAGCGGAATTTGCCGCCCGCCTAAAATCAATTGATTGGCTTGGGAGTCACCCTGAATTGTCTTTACTCCGGTGTACATCGCAGTAGCCGATAAAGCCATGTAGGGAATCAAATGTCCCCGGTAATCATAAAGCAGCGGGATGCGACGGCAGACACCATCATTATCGGTTAAGAAATTCACGGCTCCCGGTAAAGCCATGCTCTGTTGAAATTGAGCAATCGGCAGAGTCACATTCGGATAACTCCTGATCAGTTTCTCCGAACCATTATATTTCAGGTCGCTGGAAAACAGGAGTTCGTTACTAATATGAGATGAGTCTTCCATTTGCACCGCCAATATCACCTTACCTGAACGCCGCATGGCATCACTGAAAAAGGCATCGGCATACTCGGCGGATACATTTAAACGATCTATATCCGGTGAGGAGAAAATAATATCAAAAGCGATCAGCTTAGCACCCCATTCGGTCAAAAAATCGGTCGTCAAACCGTAGATGTCCCGCGGCCAGGGCCAGAGCAGCTGTGAATTACTTTGAAAATAATCTAAGCTATTCTGGTCAATCGCGACAATGACTACTTCCGCCGGATGAATCCCACTTCCCAAATTACGAAAAAATAAATCCTGAACCTGTTTTTCCCAGCGCTCAAAAAGGACTAATCGAAAGGCGATTAAAGCCAGCAGGGCAGCCACTAGACCAATCCCGAAGGCGGTTGTCAATTTCCGCAAATTCTTTTTCATTATTTTCAATTTTAGCAACCGACTCAAAAATTTTATTAGAATTACCTCACAAATTTACTATTTTTTCGGTTAAATGGAGATAAATAATCCCGTACCATCCTCACTGACTAATTTTTCGCGTGGCATGCCTTTTGTCACTTTTAAAGGCGATTCTTTGGGACAGTGAGTTTTTTTATCGAGAGAAAAACATGCATCGTATTAACCGGCATCCGATTCTGGAGATTCCCGAAAATAGAAAAAGAGTTCGCTTTTTTTTCAAAGCTAAAGAAATATATGGGTATGAAGGCGAACCGGTCTCCGCGGCGTTAATTGCCAATGGCATTCAGATTTTTCATATTCACCAGGTAGGCAATACTCCCCAAGGCTTATTCTGTGCTAACGGTCAGTGTTCGCATTGCACGGTCCTGATTGATGGTTTGCCGCAAAAATCCTGCATGACTCCGCTAAAAGCAGATATGGAGATTGATCCCCTCATTCATCTGCCCGAATTACCACTTGATGTTCAACCCCTCGGCAAACTGCAAAAAATCTACAAACAATGTGATATCCTGGTAGTCGGCGGTGGTCCCGCCGGATTGACTGCAACCATCGAACTTGCCAGGTTAGGTTTTAAAATTATTCTGGTGGATGATAAAGCCAAATTAGGTGGAAAACTATTACTTCAGACCCATAAATTTTTTGGTTCAATCGCCGATTGCTATGCCGGAACCCGGGGGATTGAGATTGCCACTCGGCTCACAAACGAACTTAAAAATTTTCCCAATGTTACCGTATACCCTAACTCCTCCGTGGTCGGAATTTTCAAGGATCGGAAAGCGGGGATATTCTCCAACAATCGCAACTATCTAATCGTTGATTTTAAAGGTATTCTGATCGCCACCGGTGCCCGCGAAAAAAGTCTGATTTTCCCCGGCAATAATCTTCCGGGAATATATGGTGCCGGTGCTTTCCAGACCCTTGTCAATCGCGACTTGGTCAGGTCGTCCAAACGCTTGTTTATCATCGGTAGTGGTAACGTGGGATTAATTACAGCCTATCACGCTTTACAGGCGGGAATCCAGGTAGTCGGGATCTGCGATATCCTCGATAAAGTCTCAGGCTATAAAGTTCA
>CAZAKO010000161.1:0-3996 GCA_964485745.1 uncultured bacterium | reverse complement strand
GTTGTGATAAATCGGCCGGAAAGATCATAAACCCGGATAATTGCCCGGCAGTTCGCCGGATATTCATAGGTGTATTTAATGACTTCGCCCAATTTGGGAACAAATGGATAAGGCGCGGCGGTGATCTTTGTCCGTCCGGTGCCGGCTTCACCGGGAATATATGGCTCGACGTCCGAAGCATAGCCCAGAACAGTCTGAGGAGCATTATTATAGATACTGCAGACAGCTTTAACTGAAATCATATTACCTATCTGAATAAGGCTATCAAGATAATTATTTACAACTATTCCAATACTGTTTACTAAAATATTAGCATCATTATAGATTCGTAGTGTCGTACTGCCAGTAACATCTTCAACTGTTATATTAGACCCACCACCGACATTATCAGCGCGTGCGGTTACAACACAGTGTAATTGAATATAGTATCCTTCCCATTCCATAAGTTCTGAAATGTTTACCAGTGGAATATTTTCAATTTGGACATTTGAATCTAGTTTAGTATATGTAAAATCTTTTAGTTCTTTCAGGCCATTATATTCATCCAATAAACCTGTTACTTCTATTGAATCTCCCTGTTTCAAGTCAGTTAGTGACCAGCTGAATAAATTTAATCCTCTTCTGCTGAAATCCTGAAAATAGGCATTGGTACGTGATATTGATAATATGTTAGAACCAATAGTAACTATGCCCCGAAGTGTCACACTTTCACCTTTAAAATCATCCCAATTATCGTGAATTGTTTTGATTGTCAGGACTTCCGGCAGTTCCTTAATAATTATCGTACTGAGATTGGAAGCACCGATCAGACCGCTGGTATCTTGCGCTTCAACTTGGTAATACAGTGTGTCAGCCGCTGCAAACGGTCCGATTGTAGTTGAATAGGTGCTGCCGATTGTCGGTGACATTGCCGCGGTATCACTGACCGACTGAAATATATAGATTAACCTGACCGCCGCGATTGGTCCGTCATCGGTAACATTCACCGAAAAAGTGATTGCTTGATTGATAGTTGGATTGAGCGGGGTATAAATCAGATTGGATAGTTTTGGTTTGGTGTTACCGACCGAGACTACCTGCCAGGTGGCGCTCAGGTCTTCGCCGGTTTCGTCGTGACCGGTGATGCCGTTGCCGCCCGACGACGGTTCCGAGCCTTCATCACCGCTGCGCTGCAGCTTTTGACCGTCCTGATGGGTTGGGGTAAAAGTCTGCTGGTCGATCGGCGTATCATTTTGATAGCCGGAAATGCCGCTCTTATCAACGGCGCATACGCAACTACCCCACAGGATATAATCAACATCCTTGACCGTTGGTGATGAACCGTCCCAATAGAACAGAACCAGCGTTTCGGCGGCATTGTCTAAGTATGCCGGAGCGCTGCCTTTGGTATTTTGCCCGACGAGTGCATCGTCCAGGTCGTCTTTGACCGCTAAATCGGGCGCAGTCCCATAATATGCCTGATAAGCTGCAGTTGTAGTAGCGCCGATGATTATCTCCGATTTGGCAGCGATGATAAAACCTTGCGGAAAGCGGGCAATGAAATCCGAGCCGGTTCCGCTCCAAGAATTCGTTACGTTGGGCAAATTATAATAATATTTCTGATTTGCCGTATCTGTGGCGTCTGTCAGATAATAATTGCTCAGGTCAATTGGATTGTCGGTCGGGTTGGAGATTTTAATATATTCGGCGTTACCCGGTTGGAGTACGATCTCGGAAATGACCACATGATCCTGTGCCAATAAGAATAAGACTGGCAATAAAATGAACCATAACAGAAAAATTCTTCTTCTCATAGATTACTTCAAATACAGCATTTTTTGGGTTTTTACTCGGTTGCCGGCTTGCAGTTGAAGAAAATAGATGCCGGATGGAAATTTACTGGCATTCCAGGTCATCGAATAACTTCCGGCATAGGCATAACCGCTCCGGATTACCTCAATTTTCTGACCTAAAATATTGAAGATCGTCAGCTCGTAATTACCATTCTGATCCAATTGCCAGCTGATTTTAGTAGATGGATTGAATGGATTCGGATAGACCGGGTTCAAGGCAAATTGCAACGGTCGGGTAATCTCCGGCTGTACCTGGTTTTCGTAAGGGATAATGTCTTCCAGGTAGGCGACCAGAACCTGATAATATGGCGTACCGCTGGTTGGCGTGTATTTACTGCCAATACCTATAAAACGGTAGGTCTGATCGCGCAGATAAGCCGTCGTGTCAATGCCCGTCGTATTCCAGATTCTGACGATAATAGAGTCGGCTTCGGATTTGACCTTGACACTCTGTCCACCGCCGGAAATCCAGAAATCTGCAATTGTCCCGATCATTGAAATCAGGGTGCCTTCCCAATCGCTGCTGTTAGCCTGGGCGACGGTCACTTCCGCTGGTTCGGGTAATTCTAAACCGGTATTTATTTTCTTGTATTTAAAGTTGGTGATCTCGACGGTTGAGCCATATAATTCGACATAACCCACGACCATCAACTCATCACCGCGGGTAATATCCGCATACATGGTCTCGTCATATAAATTCAAGCCACGTTGAGTAATGTCCTGAATATAGGCTGAGGTGCGGTCATTCCGCAGCAAATTGGCGCCGACCGTCACAACGCCCTGGATCGTGACCATCTGTCCGTCCAAAGTCGTGATATTAGTATGAATATCGGAAATCGGCAGCGGAGTACTATTGGCAATTATCAGCGACTGGTTGGCTGACTGACCTGTATTGGCGGGAGTGGCATTATCGCTGCAAGATATGTAAAATTCGAGGGTACTGTTGCCGGTCTGAGCCGGAATGGCACCCATCCAGAGATTACCGCTTTCCTGCCACATCGCGGTTTCGTTAACCAAACTGCCCGCTGCACCATAGTGAATCTTCGCCGAAGCGATCGAACCGACGACTGCCGTCAATGTCGCACTGACTGAAATTTCATCGGCAGAGGTAATAAATTCGGGTGTAACGGTTATGGCACTGATAACCGGTACGTTGGGATTGATATTGTGGAAACCAAGATTGCTGACATTCGTCGCATCGTAGCTGTCCCATTCATCGGAATCATAAGTAGAATTACCAGACAAGAAAGTGCTCTTGCGTCGAAGGTCCATATCTTTGACAAGGTCTACGGCGCTGCTGGGATTACCAACGACATCTACCAGCAAACCGTTGCGGAAGAGTCCAATGGCATCATTACCGTTAAAACTCATCACTCCGGCGGTAATAATAGTAGGGGAGGGGTATAACGTCGCTCCGGTATCTGCCAGGACGATGGTTGCGCCCGCAGCTAATGAGCTGAATGCGCCCCAATCGCTGAACTTGGCGGTCGAAAAGGCACCTGAGCCATTTGAAGCCAAACGTAATTCATAACCGGCGGAACTCAGATCAATCGAAGCAGCGCTGGCGTTATAGATTTCTAAGTACTTGTTTGTACCTGAGGTGCCTTCGATATATTCACTAATGATCACCGGACTGGGATCAACATAGATTGTCACCGTATCTTTACCAATCGCACTTTCATTATCGGTGACAACCAGTTCAAACACAAGAGTAGCAATACTTGATGGAGAAGTAAAGGTTACCAGAGCCTGATTAGTAGCTGAAAGTGTTACCGATGTCCCGGAAACCTGCGCCCAGGCATAACTGATGATTGAACCATCCGGATCATTACTTAAGGAGCCATCCAGAGTAATAATGGTGTTAAAACGCTCTACTCGGTCTGAACCGGCTCGGGCTACCGGGGCAACATTACCTCCACCGGTCCAAACATGTGATCCTAGATAGGTGAAAGTATTTTGAGGGTATATGATCCATTCCGAATTATCGGCTGTGGTTCCAGCTGAGGCTGTCCAGTCTGTATTCCCTTGCGATATTGACGATTTTCGGACGAGTGTATGTTCCGCAGTAGCATTAGCAGTTCCGGCAACTGCCCAGGCTGTCCCGGGATTGGTTGTGGGAACTCCGATGACATCTATCAGCACTCCGTCTTTAAATAGTCCTAAA
>CAZAKO010000160.1:1345-4041 GCA_964485745.1 uncultured bacterium | reverse complement strand
CGAATATCCACCCAGTGCGAGGCAGCCGAGTAAATTGCAATTGCTACGACGACTGTTTCGACTACGATCGTGCCGACAATCCAGAGCGCAACCGCCTGTTTGGCTTCCTTCGGGGACTTGGCACTGTAGAATTTTTGATACATTGACTGAACGCCCATCAGCAGCAGCAGGGTCGCCAGAAAATAACCTCCGGCTTTCAATGCTGGGTATTGACCGAAATCTTCGGCAAACAGAGCCCGATGAGTTGCCGGTAAATTCTGGACAACGGCGCCAGTCCCACCGGAAAAGAGCACCACTAATGGCAGGGCAATGCAGCAGGCTAACACGATAATGATCCCA
Source organism: uncultured bacterium (assembly GCA_964485745.1). GTDB lineage: Bacteria > Fidelibacterota > UBA2242 > UBA2242 > UBA2242 > CAZAKO01. The sequence continues at coordinate 3,702 of CAZAKO010000160.1, read as the reverse complement.
TTGGGCAAATCGGTATGCGCCACGGCAACCATCCCACCCAGCGCGGTAAACGTAATAACAAACAAAGCCGCGATAGTCTGTCCCATCGCTACAGAGATTGCGCCTTTGGTCACAATATTGAGAATCAAGCCCCCAGCTCGAAATTGATAAGACACAATCGTCGTAAAGGCAATGATAATCATAATGGCGCCAATCAGTCGAGCAGTCTTGCCATAACGAACTTCAAGGATATCACCAATGGTGTATTGCCCGAATGTGCGAATCTTAGCCGCTAAAAAATAAATTGCCATGATTCCAAACCAGGCACCCGCCGGCATCCAGAGACTCGACCAGCCCGCCCGGACCGCATATTCTGCGCCAGCGATGAAAGTCCCCGAACCGATCCAGGTACAGATCAACGTAAAAACCATGATTCTGATACTCAGACTCCTGCCTGCCACCATAAAATCTTCCTGACTGCGCACTTTCCGGCTCCGATAAAAATTGAATCCGGTCAAAATGAGCAGATATAGTAAAATGATATACAAATAGAGTGACATGCGAACCTCGCTTTAAATCAGAATTAACTTTTCCTGTTCCGCCCCGGCGACAACGACCTCGCCCACTGCGGTAATAAACACATTGATTTCCGAGCGCACTGCCATCTCACCCGGTAAATAGATACCCGGCTCAATCGAGAAGCAAATTCCCGGTATCAATTCGCGCTCATCTTTCGTTTCGAGATTGTCAATATTGACGCCATTACCATGCACTTCCCGCCCGATGGAATGACCCGTCCGATGCACAAAATAATCGCCATAACCGGCAGCTATCACCACTTTCCGGCAAACATCGTCAACTTCCCAGCCAAAGCAGGATTCAGCCTTACGGAATTTATTCCGAATGAAATCCCGGGCGGCATTGCGGGCATCTCTGACAATGTTAAAAATTTTCACGTATTTTGCCGGCGGATACTGACCCACGAAACCGCACCAAGTGATGTCATAATAAATGCCACTCGCATCGTTCTTACGTGCCCAAAGGTCAATCAGCAGTGTGTCACCAGATTTGATTTTATAGGTATTCTCCGGAGTCGGTTCGAAGTGCGGATCGGCGGGGTGTTCATTGACCCCGACAATCGGATGATCGCCGTCATCGGTGAGATTATCCTCAGCAAAACGTCGTATAATATACTGCTGAACTTCGTACTCGGTAATTGCCGCACCGGTATGAACTTTAGTGCGGATCAGGTCGAAGGCTTCGTCTTTGATTTGCTGGACAAGCTTACCCGCGGCTAAATGGGCTTGATAGCCAGTTTCATCAATTACCGCCTCGAACAGCTGCACTAAATTAGCCGAAGTAACAATCTTAGTTCCAAAAGAGCGCAGTAATTCGAGGGTCCCACCATCCACCACTGAAACATAGGGAATATTATTCATCGGCGAATACTGCATCGCCACCGGTCCGCCACCACGTAGCGTAGTTTTCAAACATTCATGTAACTCTTCCCAGGAGCGATAAATTAATTTTTCCCCGGGAAGTGTATCTAATTTGGTAGCTTCGACTGCCGAGACAATCCGCACCGGTTCGCCTTTTACCGGAATATAATAAAACCAGCGGCGGGTGGTGAATTTATGCAAATCAAGTCCTAAAATCCGATACGCAATCGCATCGCGATGATGAAAATCGTAGAACAACCAGCCATCCAGCCCGTAACGGGCAATTGCTGTTTGAATTCGGTTTAAATCCATCTATTTTTCTCCTATTTAATAACCGCTGCTATCTCTTTAAACCGCGGATGGCGGCAAGTTTCAAGCAGACTGAAAAGTGCCATCTCGACACCGGTAAGATTGATCCCCTCCTTCTCCAAAACCCGCAAAGTCAATTCCCGATCACTGTTTTTCCGACTGGCAATCGCATCGGTTAGCAGAAATACTTCATATCCCCGGTTTTGCAGGTCAAGACAGGTTTGGCAGACACAGATATGGGCTTCGATCCCGCAAACGACGACCTGCGAGCGGTTCAGGCTGCGTAACTCAGTTAGAAATTTTTCCTCATTGCAGCAGGAAAATGAATTTTTCTCAATTGGATTCTGCGATGATAGTAAACTACGCAGCTCCGGTACCGTCGGGCCTAAGCCTTGGGGATACTGCTCGGTGAGCAGGATGGGAATCTCTAACAACTGAAATCCCTTGATGGCTTTGATCAGATTTTCGAGCAGGGTTTGCGGTGCGTGCATGACCGGCAATAACCGGCTCTGGACATCAATCACCAATAGGCAGCATTCCGGGATAACTAATTTCATAAGGCAATCAGCTCAATTCTCTGCTTTGGTTTCTGTTCAAACAATTTCTTGAACTTAACATGCCGAAAATACA
>CAZAKO010000160.1:0-1245 GCA_964485745.1 uncultured bacterium | reverse complement strand
TAACCGGTCTTTTACTGGTAAATTTAATTCATCCCGGTGTTGGCGTCGAATTGGGTTTAACCGCAGTAGTCAGTCAGGATCAGCTCACTGGTACCAGTCTGAAAGATATCCTTTTCCGGTTAATTCCGGAAAATCCGATTGCAGCTATGGCTCAAGATGAAATCCTGCCAATTATCTTTTTCTGCATCCTGTTGGGAATATTCATTACCAAGTCAGCCGATAAGTATCGGAATTTATTGACCGATTTCTTCAATGCCGGTTTCGAAGTCATGCTGAAGATTACTCATTTTATTATTGGATTTGCACCGATTGGAGTTTTCGGTCTGGTTGCCCAAATTGTCGCCACAACCGGACTTGAGGTATTTCGCTCACTGGGATTATATTTCATTACCGTCCTCAGCGGTTTAATCTGGCACTACTTTATCAATTTACCAATTCTGATAATCCTATTTTCAGGCAGGAATCCCTGCCGGCATTTAAAAAATATGGGAGCGGCGTTACTGACGGCTTTCACCACCGCTTCCTCTTCAGCCACGCTGCCGCTTACTTTGGAGTGCGCCGAAAAAAATGCCGGTATATCCAATAAAATTTCCAGTTTCGTGCTGCCTCTGGGCGCTACCGTCAATATGGATGGTACGGCTTTATATGAGTGTGTTGCCGCAATTTTTATTGCTCAGGCTTACGGAATCGAGCTTTCCTTCACGGATCAATCCATTGTCGTAATCACCGCACTAATTGCCTCGATTGGCGCCGCGGGTGTTCCCATGGCTGGTCTGGTGATGATGACCATTGTACTAAAGGCTGTCGGTCTCCCCCTAGAAGGAATCGGTTTAATCCTGGCGGTTGACCAACTGCTGGATATGGTACGCACCTCTACGAACGTCTGGAGTGACTGTTGTGGAGCCCTGATCATTGCCAGTTCGGAAAAAGAACTCAGACTATAATCCAAAAAAATAATTTTATCTTTAACATTGACAAATTAGATTATAAATGTTAATATTTATCCAATTAAAAACTTTAAATCAGGAGGGATTATGAAAACGTGGGTTCTTATTGCGATCGTCGCCGCAGCCGTTGCGCTGATCCTGGGGGTTATCACACAGTTAGTTGGTCATGCAGTCATTATCTCAGCTGCCGCCTGGAACAGTTTTGCTCAGACACTGCTTCTGGGTGGAATTGCCTTAGGCGTTCTGGATCAACTCAACAAGAAGTAACTCTTTTTCAACAAAAAGTAAAGGCGGGTAT
>CAZAKO010000159.1:2542-4069 GCA_964485745.1 uncultured bacterium | reverse complement strand
GGGTTGAAAGGATTCGGATAATTTTGAGACAATTCAAATTGATTTGGAAGTTGATTTTCATGTTGCCTTATACTCGTATATGCCGAAGAAACATCTGCAAAAGATGTCCCCAATCGAACCTCATCAAAATACACCTCAAGATCGATGAATTTTCCATAATGGAGAACCACCCTTTCGAACCCATTGTTTAATTGTATATCTGCGCTGACATCTGCCATTGTAGTATCTGGCTCCGAAGCCGGATCTGGATTAAACCACATAAAGCATCGTTCGTTCTGTTCGTCGCCTGACATATTGATCCTGATGACAGTCCAGACAAGCTCTTCTTGCCAAGTCAATGAGCTGACTGTAGCGCCGCCGCCCAAAGTATGCGCCATCAAGCCCAAGTTATGTTGTCCCCACACCTTGCCAAATAAGACCAATTCCGTTCCGTCATTTAAGTACAATGAAACACCCTGCCATGATTGGTCGCTAAAACTAATGTTATTTATCTCCATTAAATAACTGATCCAGTATGGAGTACCATCATCAAGCCAGACAGTTTCCAATTCCCGATATGCGCGTTGGTTATCATTGGCGGTAGACATCGTACCCATCAAGGAATTTCCTGAAGCCGGAACACCGGAAAATACCAGACTGCCGGTCTCAACGCTCATCAAATCGGGAGATCCCTCAAAAATAGTCCATGGGCCTCCCCATCCATCGACTGCCTCCCCCAAACCGTCAAGAACGCCTGGGGCATAATCAAAGGATTCTCTTACGGATTGAGATATGCCCAAAGACGTCATCAATAAAGCGATGACCACACACGCTAAAATCTTATCGTTACGCATGACATCCCTCCTTTGTTGAGAAAATAAAGATGATACCTTCTTCAATGAAGCAAGGAACACCCATCCGAATGAAAATTACGCCGGCGATCTATCAGAAAACCGCTGGAGCGTGAGTTGCCCGGACAGTTTTGATCGCCGCCGGTTATTTGACGAGCATCATTTTCCGGGTAATGACCTGGTCGGCAGCCTGCAGCTTGTAGAAATAGATGCCGCTGGTCAGGTTAGAACCGTCGAATCGAGCCGCATGCGTTCCCGCCGGTCTCATACCATTCACCAGCACCGCTACTTCATGCCCACCAAGATCGTAGACACTGAGTTTCACTGCGGACGGTTTCCCTAACGTATACGAAATAGTCGTCGCCGGATTGAACGGATTGGGATAATTCTGGGCAAGGGTAAAGTTTCTCACGATCGCCGAACTTGGTGAAACAGCCGTTGTAATAGTGGGGATAAATATCTGCGGATCCGGATAGGATATCGCAGGATCAATGAGACTTTCCGGCACATAATTGATCTTGTGATCGGCTAAGAGTTCGATATAACCCATATTAGTGCAATCAATCCAGACATTATCTAACAGCTGGGCCGCCCATTCAATGGAATTGTCCCTCGCACTTGCACCATTGTCGTTGTCGTGAATCGAAACGGCAAAACCGTAGGTGCCTCCCTCCACGGGATCAATGGGACCTTTGGA
>CAZAKO010000159.1:0-2442 GCA_964485745.1 uncultured bacterium | reverse complement strand
TCCAACCACCGCCGACGGTTTCGACAATATTCCCAACGCCGGCATAGAGCGATGGGTCAATATCGGCGCTGTCCATGCAGGTCATGGCGAAACAAAAGACTTCACCGGTGGCATTCGCGACGTAAGGATCTGGATCAATTTTGGCATCGAAGCAGTCGTTCATCCAATAGTTCGATCCGCTGGCTTGGTAAACCATATCGTCAACAACGTCCACGTAGACATAAAGATACGTCTCATCCCAGGCTGAGTACCAATTCGCGGAAAGATCCCAATCATCATCGGGCTGTGGTCCGTTGTCGTTGAAGGCTATCGACGGAATCCATAACCAACCATCACTGGGACCGGTTAAGGTGTTGTAGTAGGCGTCTTTCTGCGCATCAATTAGAATCTCGAAGTCGGCCCCCAAGACCGTCAATGAAAAAAGCAACAACAAGCCGAAAAATGTCCATTTTGATTTCATGATAATACCTCCTCTTTTTATTTGATGAACATCATTTTCCGGGTAATGATCTGGTCAGTGGCTTGCAACCGGTAGAAATAGACGCCACTGGTCAGGTCAGTGCCATCAAATCGAACCATATGCGTTCCCGCCGGTCTCATCCCATTCACCAATATCACCACTTCATGCCCACAAAGATCGAATACACTGATTTTCACTGCCGACGGTTTCCCTAACATGTACGAAATGGTCGTAATCGGGTTGAATGGATTGGGATAGTTTTGCTCTAAACTATAGCTTTGCGGATCAGATGAATCCAACGCCTTGATGCCGGAACTCATTTCTGTACTAATAAAGGTGGTTATGCTTTTTCCTTCTAAAGTCGCCGCAAAGGAACTGTCCGCTAAATCAATAATTCCGTCGTAGCTCAGGTTTTTGGTTTCTGAGGTGGTATAGCGCTTAACATGGGCAACAGAATCATTGCTAAAGGTAAATGTTTGGTCTTTACTTGATGAATTTATATTGATTACTACAATAACCGTTTCATCTCCTTTAAAAGCAACAAGATACACACCGGTTTGCGGCCGATAAGTTGCATCTATCCGGTGATACCCGGGACGGATAAATTTTGAAAAATGCGCCATCACGTAACCTTTCTTTTTAAACGCACCGCCGCGATTGATAAGGTTACAATCAGGCTGTCGCAGATACCACCAGATGAATGCATTCATGTTTCGATACATGCAATCAATAATCTCTTTGGCAAATTGATTAATACAGGTAGAGATATCATCTTCGTTAATATAATGTTCGGTCATCCAGATTGGTTTTCCTTTTTCCTCCGCCAAGGGATAGGCAGCCAAACCACCGCCGTAGATATGACCACCGACAATATCCAAATTGGCACAAGCAGTCGAATCATTCAGGATCGGATCAGACATTGATCGCCTGAATTGAAATGATTCTGGTGCCATTATCTTAGTTCCGGAAATCAAATGGCTATAATCTCTAATGAAGGTGAACATTTCCTGAGCCGTCCACTGAGTCCAACCTCCGTTGTAATCCGGTTCATTTTGAATAGATATAGCATAAAGTGGTGCATTATTGTTTGCCATATAGGTAACGAAGGAATTCAAATACAAGGCATAATTCTCATATTCGTCCTGACGAACCTTTCTTTGACCATTTACGATTTCAAGCAGATTGGATGGGGCGTTCCAGGGTGAGGCAAATACGATGGCGCCCCGAGCCATTGCTTTCTGCGCATTCTTCAGCTCATCGGAATAATTGCGGTTCTCATCAATGCGGATACGCAATATACTGAGCCCCATCTGGTCGTCATTTTCATTTTTAAAGACTGCCTCAGCTTCGCTATCGGATAACTGTCCATGCCAGGCGGTGCTGGCTCCAAAGCCGTCAATATATTGCTTTACATGACCGGCATTAATATTGGCGACCTGCCCGATAGAATGAGCTGACAAAGCGAAAATGGCTGTCAGAAATATGAAAAGTTTAACCATAGTCATTTTATTCATCGGGCGACTTTTTTGCTTTATTTGGAGTTCTTTTCTTCCTTTTCCTAAGCAATTACATTTTCTATTTCATGTGAATGAGCTTAATGACTTTCTTCATGTTATCCGCAAGCATGGACAGCAGATAAATGCCACTGCTCAAATCGGCCGCATCCCATTGCAAGGTATAGTGTCCGGCTGGATAGGGCTTTTTCTGTGCTAAACATGCTACCTGCCTTCCGGTAATATCATAAACTAAAATCGTAACCTGACAATTATGTTCGATTGTAAAGGAAATAACTGTGGTGGAGTTAAACGGATTCGGATAATTCTGATAGAGGATAAATCCGCGCGGCACGGAGGGGTGGGAATCTTCGGCGGCAGCAGTATCAATTTGCTGGGGAGACCCATGCAGCTGAGAAGAGGCACGCCAGCTCGTGGCATTGTTATAGTCCGGCGGGAGGCTGGTACTCAGCAGAATTAATGAATAGC
>CAZAKO010000158.1:0-4108 GCA_964485745.1 uncultured bacterium | reverse complement strand
ATAATGTGATTGCCTTTTTGCCGCAGTGCGTGGGCAACACCTTTGATTGCAAAGTTGTCACTTTCACTGCCGCCGCTGGTGAAGACAATCTCCTGCGCATCGGCGCCGAGTGCCTGAGCCAGAATTTGGCGGGCGTTTTCGATGGCATTTTTAGTACTCCGGCTGATGGAATAAATGCTGGAAGGATTGCCATAATATTCGTGAAAATAGGGCAGCATGGCTTCGACCACGACCGGATCGGTAGCTGTAGTAGCGGCGTGATCGAGGTAAATCGTTTGCATTTGGTCTATACTTCTCCCTGATGAAGGTTTGATTGAAATTTTTGGACTAAGCTTGCCAGTGAATAGCTAGCAAGAGTCTCTGAAATCGTTTTTTCCAATTCGGCCCAGACTCCTCGGGCAATACAAAAGTCGGAGCGATCACAGACTGCCGGAGACTCAACACATTCGGATGGCGAGAGCGGTCCCTCAAGCACCTCAACGATCTCTTTTAGGGTTATTTCGGATGGAGTTTTGGCAAGATAATAGCCACCTTTTGCGCCGCGCACCGCCTGAATCAGCCGGGCAGCTTTTAATGGTGCGACAAGATGTTCCAGATAGCGAACCGATAGATTTTCCTTTAAGCCGATTTCCTTAAGCATCATCGGACCATTGCCGTAATTTAAGGCTAATTGCAGCATCAGCCGAGTTCCATATTTACCTTTGGTCGAGATCCGGATCATGTTATTTTGAGTTCTCTTGTTATCTTTAAATCCTATTATTCCTACTAAAACGGTAGGAATATATCATTTTTAAAAATTCTGGTCAAGAAATTTTTAAGATTAATGGACAGCAGGCAAAATAACTGTGCAAAGGATCTTCAGAGTAGGGCAATTTTGAATAGCACTCTACTTTGAATGAATAAAAAGACAGTTTGGAATTAGAGAATGGTGAGACGGATTTTAAGATAAGATATTGTTGGAAATAGCGATTGTCTTAAAATTGACAATCCCAGACTTGGAAGAGCAGAATAAAAAATATGAGTAAGCCTACCAGAATATAAATCCCGGTTTTCATGCCGGTGGTGATGCGGAATGTTTTTTTTCGTTTTCGATGGTGATTAGGCATGTCTGCACTCCGTTTAGTTAGCCTTTACTCGTTGATAATCTAACCATTATTTTGAAATAGTAAATAAATAATTTTCACTTTTTGCCAAGTGATTAGCAGCAGTAATCCAGATTAATAGCCATAAGGCTGCGAAGAAAATTCCGATCGCCATTCCAAAAAGAACATCAAGAGGGTAATGAACACCAACGTAAATGCGACTTAGAGAGACAAGCAAAGCTGCCGTCAGGAAAGCGTATTTATAGCGTCGGAAAAAAAAGATCAGAATTGCCATTGCTCCGGTAACATTCGCTGCATGATTAGAGGGAAAGCCATATTTACCGCCCCGTTTAACTAAGAGACGCACGTCAGTCAAGGTGCGCGAAGGACGGACCCGCCTAAATGCAGGTTTCAGGATTTGGGCACAGATTGGATCGGTAGTAGCTACCGTTAGCAGAATTAACAATCCGGCAATTTTCGTTCTTTTATTCCCGAAAATCAGCATTCCTAACCAGATAAGCAGAATCGGAACCGCCCAATACCATTGATTAGTGATAATGGGCATAAGCCAGTCAAAAACCGGGTTGGCGATTTTTTGATTGATAAAATAAAAAATTGAGAGATCAAGTCTGCTTAGAAAGGCAATCATCAATTATCCAGTTTTTCAATCTGGGCAAAGATATACTATTTATTTCTTTTTCACAATGGCTATGATGCACCTATCGGAGTGGAATTTTGGAAAGAAAAAGATTTCGGTTTATATTTCGATGTCAATTGGCGGTTGGAAGAGAATATTGATGAATTATGTCACCCTGTTAAAGTCGAAACTGCATCGGGCAAAGGTTACCGATACCAATCTAGATTATGAGGGCAGCATTGCGATTGATAAAGACCTTATCGAAGCTGCCAATTTATTAGTTTTCGAGAAGGTCCAGGTGCTGGATCTGAATAACGGTGAGCGTTTTGAAACCTATGTAATCGAGGGTGAACGGGGTACCCGGCAGATTAGTATCAACGGCGCGGCTGCCCGTTTAGTTCATCCGGGCGATCAGGTGATTATTTTAGCTTTTATTCATCTACCAGAGCCTGAGTCTCATTCCTGGCAACCGAAGATTATCAGCCTCGACGACAATAATAATCCCCAATAATTTTTACCAGTCGGCAGGTCGTCTGATTATTCTATCGCCTTGTATGGTGATTGATTTTGAATTATAGTAAATTAAATTACTAATTATAAAAACGATATGCTGGTAGGATAATGATGGAGTCGGTAAAGAGGTGTTTGGTTTTGTTAATTGATTGTCTTGCGCATTAGAATTTGAGTTAAGCAGAATCTTCGGGGGAATGCAGACTGGATGAAGAGCTCAATTAAGGTTACGGTACTGACTTTTGCCGCACTTCTTCTGGTCATCTTCATTTTTTTTGTTGACGTGACCTTTTATCATGTCCCATCCTTTATCAAAATCTATCGCTTTGAGCGGGAGCTGATTATTGTGGTTGCCTTTCTTGTGCTTCAGCCGGTATTAAAGATCATCGGTTTGAGATTTAAGTCGCATGTCAAACATAATCTGTTTTTTGCGGCTTTGGTATTAGTTGCACTATTTTTATTTATCCTCTTGCCTCAAATCATCTGTCGGAAATATTTGGTGCTCTGGGACGATAATCCAATGCTTGCCGAGTATCCGGTAATCTGGAATTTAGTTTCGGTTTTCTGCACATTTGGTTTTATGGGGGGGCTCATTTTACTGTTGTATCTGATCCAAAATCTGAACACTTCTCAATCGGATAAATATATTACCTGGTCTTTCCGGCTGCTCATCTGTTTTGTCTTGATTTTTGCCGGCGTCTTGAATTTTATCGAGGATCGTTACTCTTACGAGAGAGTGACGATTCTTCAAAAAGACCTCCCGCCATCCTTGTGGCTGTTAGGCGGACTCATTTTAATCTTAGCCTTTTATTTTAGTCATAAGAAAAGTTGGCTCGATCTGCTAAATAAAAGGGAGAAATATCTTGGATTTGGTTGCTCGGTTATTCTACTCCTGATTGGTATTTATCTGCTGACATCCAGATTGCTATTACCCGTATTTGCCTTTAGTACGATAGTTAAAGGCTTTGCCCTCGCTGGAACCATAATTATTGATATATATTTAGGAATGACCTTTTTGGGATTTTTAGTGCGTTTGCCGACCGCCTCCCTGCATGATCGGTATAGCCAGGAAATCCACTATATATCTAAAATTGGTCAGATGATTAGCGCCGGGGAAGGGTTTCAGGCGGTACTTGATTCAATCGTTCAATATACTCATCGGCTTACCAATTCCGATGCCTGCTGGCTTGAATTCAGACAACGGGATTTGCCCGAAAAGATGGCAATTACCGCGGCAATCAATTTATCGGAAGTTGAAAAAAAAATACTAACACAATCTGAGGGCAATACCTTAACCGAATGGATAATTGAAAATAAACTGCCGGTATTGATTGACAATCTCAATACTGACAAACGGACGCTTCATCTTAGATTACAGCGAGTCCCCTGGAAATCCTTAATTGCCGTCCCATTAATCAGGGAAAATAGAGTTTTAGGTATTTTATATTCTGCTAAGAAAGGCGTTCGGGTATTAAATGAGAAGGATTTAAATACGCTGATCTCTTTTGGGGTTCAGGCTAATGTCGCTTTGGGAAATTATCCTTATACTGATTCGGATTTTGAAGATAGGTCCCGGTGAAATTATCGGACAAGATTACAACGAGTCGCCAGATGAAATCTTGCTTAAGAGAATTGATAAAATAGATGCCGAAAATAAAAACCCGGATGTTACTCCAGGTATCTTCGTGCTGGTTAAATTAGTCGAGAAGACGGCTATTGATTCTTAGCCGGTTTCAACGATTGGTTTGGCAATATAAAGCAATGGTTCCTCTTCTAAATTGATCCGCATCGGGGTTTTCAGTTTTCTGCCATTCGCATCCTCGATTACGTCTACGACTGGACGCACCGGTCTTAGTCTGTTGGTGGATACAACCCGGGC
>CAZAKO010000157.1:0-4173 GCA_964485745.1 uncultured bacterium | reverse complement strand
CGGATTGATCTCAATCCATAACGGGAAGTGCTTTGTGTGTGATGAAGTGACAAAGTTAGTTGAAAAATCTGATCGGGGACATAAATAGAAAATAAATGATTTTTGACCCGACTTAAACGAATAATTGTAATTTCACATCTGTAGCATTCCGGATCAGAAAGTAGGCTAAAAAGGTTCATCCAAATTTCTCATGTATAGGTTAGATTAAATAAAGGTAATCAATGTCTAAAGCACAACAACCACGTTACCGGCACAATGACGAGACGCACGGAGATTTCCCGCAAGTTGCAAGAGATACATTGAAAAGGCTTCGATTTTATGCCTGGTATGTATGGCGGTTTTTTATTTTACGGCAATGTGAACCACTTATTTATGGTATCGCGCCGACGGATCGCTGCAACCTTGCCTGCCGCGGTTGTCATGTCTCCAATACCGACCGTCCCGACATGACCTGGGATCGGCTGGTTATCGCGATGCAAAACGCATGGAATCGTGGATTCCGCGAACTTTACTTTAGCGGCGGTGAACCGATGCTGTGGCAGGATGATGGGCACATACTCGAAGACGCGATTATCGAGGCAAAACGGATTGGCTTCTTCCATGTTCATGTCTATACGAATGGTACACTTGGACTTGACACATCTGCTGATCTGGTCTGGATCAGTATGGATGGATTACCTGGTGTATTTGAGAGGCGGCGCGGTGATTATTTCCATCAAGTGGAGCGCGCTGTTCGTGAGGAACAGCATCCCGAAATTGCCGTCATTTATACCATTGACCGTAACACTGAAGAAGGTATTGAACAATTCCTTCGATGGATACAAGCAACGAAGTTTCCGGTTATCGGTGTCATGTTCTACTTCCACACACCCTACTACGGGCGCGACGAGTTGTTCCTGACAGCCCAGGAACGCGCCCCGATTATTGATCGGCTTTTCGATTGCATTAGAATTGGATTGCCGGTTCTTAACTCCCGGGCAGGTTTACTTGCGCTCAAGACTGGCAATTGGCCAAGGCGCATGCCGATAGCCTGCGTTATGGACATTGATGGTGAGTCGGTGTGCTGTCGCGCGGCCGATGACGTATGCATTGACTGTGGTTACGCTGCCTGCACCGAGCTCACTGAATTACAACGATTTCGTCCAAGCGCGGTACTCAATATCCTGAGGTATTGGTGAATAACCTGGGTAACAAGTTCTCATGCCTTATAACCCAAGCTGTCCGTCGTCATCTTGTAGGTCCAGAACAACGCTGGATTTTCGAGCCGCTCCTACCAGGCTGGCGACCGCCGCGTATCGAGCGCACCTCATTATATTTGCATGTTCCGTTCTGTCGCCACTTTTGTCCGTATTGTCCCTATACCAAAGTGCCGTATGATGAGACGCTTATCGAAGCTTACACGCAGTCAGCGCTTGCCGAGGTGAATTGGTGGGCCGATGCAATTGGGCCTGCCGAACTGACAAGTATCTACATTGGTGGTGGCACACCAACACTTGCGATGGACAGTGTTGCTACTATACTCAAACATGTACGTAAGCGATTCCATCTGACGGGTGACATTTGCATCGAGACCAATCCCGCTGATGTGGATGAGGTGATGGTGCGAAAAATGCATGATGCGAATATCGTTCTTGTGTCACTTGGGGTACAGTCATTCCAATCCGAGAATCTCAGCCTGATCGGACGCGACTACGAACCATCCGTCGCCGAGCAGGCACTCGCATTACTTACAAATAGCAGTTTCGCTTCGGTTAATGTAGATCTAATTTTTGCCCTCCCCGGCCAGAGTATTAGCAGTGTGATTACAGATCTGGCACGAGCTGCAGAACTCGGAGCGAACCAAATTACGACCTATCCACTTTTTACCTTTCCATATACTTCGATTGGCAAGTATCTGAACCTGACTGCAGTACAGATGCCGAATCTGCGCATACGTCGGGCGCATTATCGAACAATCAGTCAATGGTGTGCAGAACATGACTTTAAAAGAGTGTCAGTGTGGGGCTTCAAATTGGGCAGCGTTCCACGTTACTCATCAGTTACTCGGGATGGTTATATCGGGATCGGACCGGGTGCAGGTTCACACCTTCCTGACGGATTTGTGCTCAATACGTTTGATCTGAATAGCTGGATAAATGCAACACGCAAAAAGCGGATAACGATTGCACTACGCCTGCCATTTAGAGGCGAGATGTCGGGCTGGTGGTGGCTGTATTGGCGTTTCTATGATACGCGTATTCCCCTTGATGATCTTGCAGCGAATCTTGGTACCGATATAGTCAAAGCTTACCAGTGGCTGAGATATATAGAACGAATTGGGCTTGCGGTTCGAAATGGAAGATATCTCGAACTCACCGAGCCAGGATCATTCTGGCTGCATCTGGTGCAGAACTACTTCGCACTGAATTATATTAATACCCTATGGAACGTAGCGCGCCGCGAGCCATGGCCGCAGCAAGTAGTTGTCTGAATGCCTGCGACAGTTGGGTCGAACATCAGTATCCTTAACAAGCAAACCGGCAAAAAGGTGAGATTTTTTAATACGCGGTTCTTTTTATTATTTATGGTTCTACTTTTAATTTCTTTCAATCATGCTCATCCGATTCTATCAGAAAATGGAGAAATTGATGGTGTGAATTATGAATTCAATCAGGTTGATAGCTGCTATTCCTTTCGGGGAAGTTTTGTTCTTCAAGCTGAATTGGATTGTTTGATTAGTATACTGTATGATTTTAAGCATTTACCCAACGTCCTGTCGGATGCAAAATCAATTATCCTGATTCAACAGGGAGAGAATTGGTACGATGCAGGTTATACTTTTAAGAAGTTTTTCCTTACGAATGAATCCGTATACCGCAAGACGTTAAAATTAAAAGAGCAAAAAATTTTTTTTGAAATGTTATCAAACAAGCAGAACACCAATTTATTACCAGAAGTTCTATCCTCGTCAGGATACTATCAGATTAAAGGTGAATCAACAGGTTATGCAATTGAATATTATCAAGAGGGTAAAATGGGGTCTTCATTGCTCCAAAAGATATACATTGACATGGCTAAAAAAGAATCGGTGAAATTTATGCTGGAGCTCAAAAAATATATTGAAAGGTCTTGTCATTAATTTCACCACTAATTACAAATTTTAGGAAGGAAGTAACTACAATGAAAAGAATCTCATATCTAACCGCCATTCTAATGCTGTTGTCTGCTATTGAAGGTTGTAAGCAGATTGGTACTGAACTTACTCCTTTATATCAAGCAATTGATTGTATCAATAAATTTTTTCAAGAAGAAAACCGATTGCCAAAGGATAATGACGAACTCCAAGATTATGCCGTAAAAAATAACATCCCTCTCGATTTGTCGGGGTTTAAAAAATTTACCTATCAGGTGATTTCGGACAGTACCTATTCGTTTGATTTTGAAATATCTTCAAAGGCTAAGGGTGGAGGGACGATAACGATTAATAGACCAAAGGCCATTATAGATAAATAATTTGCTGGCAATTATGTGCAGAAGAGGAGGAGAGAATATGCCTCACGGTATAATTAAACTTAATCCAGGAAGAACCAAACAACCGCAAACTCGTTGGAATATCGCCCGAATATTAAAAGCAACTAAAATACAGAGGGGTTTACATCTTGGATTAGCAAACAATTGTATTGCTGACCATCGGCTGCAACTGGCATGACTGTAATTCAATATTTAGGAGAATATAAAAAAACAGGATTCGAAAAAGGAATAAGAGTATGCGAAAAACGAATATTTTTCCGATTATATTTATTCTGATAACCGCGAATACGCTGGCTGGCGAATTCGATGGTATCGGGATTAAGTTAGGACGTAATTCTTCGATTTTTACGGGAGCTGACATACCCGGAAAGGGAGTGAAATCGCTGGTTGGTCTGACTCTTGGTGGATTTGTAAATTATAAAATCAGCAACCGACTTTCTCTACAACAAGAAGCTTATCTTACTACCAAGGGCGCAAAAATCAACATAATTAGCGATATTTATCTCTCCAATATTTTCATGTACTTTGAATTACCCCTGCTGGCTAAAATGACCTTTCGATCGGAATCTCAGTTAAAGCCGTATTTCTTTTTGGGACCTGCCTACGCCGCCACAATCATTGCCTTTAATGATGTCGCTGTGCTTGATGATATCAGGGATTCGG
>CAZAKO010000156.1:0-4299 GCA_964485745.1 uncultured bacterium | reverse complement strand
TCCGGCAGCTGACCGGCACAATTCATCCGCTGTATCAATATATTATTGCACCTAAAGTCAGTGGTCGAATCGTTGAAATCCGGAAGCGCATCGGCGATTGGATCGAAGCCGGTGAGGTCATTGCTAATCTCGATGATGCCGAATATCAGCAAGGAGTTCTGGAAGCCGAGGCAAATCTCAGAATTGCCGAAGCCTCATTGAAAGAAGCCCAGATTCAGCTGCAGCAAGCTCGGCAAGAAAAAGAGCGGGTGGAATCATTACATGCTAAGGGAATTGCATCTCCGGCAGAGTTGGAAACGGCGGTGTCGAGCTACTCTGCCCAGCAGTCGCGGCTTCAACTATCTAAGGCTCAGGTCGAACAGCGTCGCGCCTCACTCAAATCGGCAAAAATTCGGCTGAGTTATACTATTCTGACCGCCGGTCAGCCTGGTTATATTGGTGAAAGATATGTAGATGAAGGTGCGCTTTTAGCCCCGAATGCGCCGGTTGTCTCGATAATTGGCATTGATCTGGTAATTGTGCGGACGACGATTATCGAACGTGATTACGGTCATATCCAGATTGGCATGCCGGCAACTGTAGCAGTAGATGCTTATCCGGGGCAATCTTTCACCGGTAAGGTCGCCCGGATTGCGCCGCTTCTCCAGGAAGCTGCCCGGGTTGCTCAAGCCGAAATTGAGGTAGTCAATAATCAGAAGAGGTTGAAACCGGGTATGTTTGCCCGGGTTGATGTCGTCACCGCTGCCCGCGAAAACACCCAGATTGTTCCCAGTCAGGCGGTCGTCAACCGTAGCGGTGAAAATGTGGTGTTTATGGTTGCTGAAAATGGATCGGTCGCCCGCAATATTGCAGTAACTGTCGGAATTGTGACGCCGAAATTTAGTGAAATATTGGCACCGATACTTTCCGGTAAAGTAATTACCTTAGGTCAGCATCTTTTAGAAGACGGCAGTCCGATTATTCTGCCCCAGTCTGCCTCTGTAAAAGAAGTTACACCTGATTCGACTGCCAGAAAGGGACGTTGATGAATATTGCCCATGGACCAATCAACCGTCCGATTCTAACAGCTGTCGTCTTTATAATTATTATTATCCTTGGTGGAGTTTCCTTCAATCGCCTGTCAATTGACCTGATGCCGGAAATTGAATACCCGACGATTTCCGTTGTAACGAATTATAGTAATGTTGGACCGCAGGAAATAGAGGAGTCAATTACGCGTCCGATTGAAGAAGCCTTAGCGGCGGTCCAGGGTGCCGAGGAAATTACTTCTACTTCGACCGAAGGGCGGAGTGTGGTACGAGTATTGTTCAACTGGGGTAAGGATTTGGATGTTGCCACAAATGATATCCGCGACCGGATTGACCGGATCATTGGTCGTCTGCCGGAGGATATCGATCGACCAATGATTCGCAAGTTTGATATTTCGGCGTTTCCGATTATGAACTTAGGTGTTTTTAGTGGGATGAGTCCGTTAGAATTGCGTCAGATTGTCGAGGACCAGATAAAATACCGGATCGAACGGGTTCCGGGGGTCGCGGCAGTAGATATCCGGGGTGGACTATACCGTGAAATTCATGTTGACCTGATTGCTGCCAAGATCAAGGCTCTGAATATCGCCCCGGAAGCAGTCCTGGCAGCCTTGGGCAAGGAGAATCGCAACATCCCGGCGGGTATCTACAAAAAGGGCAATTATGAGATTTTAGTGCGGACGTTAGGGGAGTATCACAACTTAGATGAAATCCGCAATACGGTCATTATGATCCGCAATGGTGCTCCAATTCGGATTAGTGATGTAGCCGACGTTCAAGATTCCTGGGAAGAAATTACTCGCCTGGTACGAATTAATGGCAAAGATGCTTTGCGAGTTGGGGTTAACAAACAGTCGGGTGCTAATACCGTCAATGTGGCTGAAGCGGTCAAAGCCGAGATAGAGCGGATCAATCGTGATATTCCTCAAGTACAGATATTGCCGTTAATGGACACCTCAGTTTATATAAAAAATTCAATTAATAGTGTTGGTAATTCGCTGCTGATTGGTGGTTTTCTGGCGATTTTTATTCTGTTTATCTTCTTACGCAATATTTCCAGCACAATTATTATTTCCACCGCCATTCCAATCTCCATCATTGCCACCTTCGGATTGATGTATTTTGGCGGTTTTACCTTGAATACGATCACCTTTGGTGGACTGGCATTGGGGATTGGGATGTTGGTTGATAGTGCGATTGTTGTATTAGAAAATATCTATCGCCATCGGGAGAGCGGTACTGAGTTGAAGCAGAGTGCCCTGATTGGGACACAGGAGGTCTGGTCGGCGATAGTTGCCAGTACACTAACAACCGTCGTGGTCTTTTTTCCGATAATCTTCATCCGCGGCGTTTCCGGCATCATATTCCAGCAAATGGCTTACGTTGTTAGTTTTTCGCTGCTTTGTTCACTGATTATTGCCCTAACCCTGATACCGATGCTCTCTTCGCGATTTCTGCACTTTCAACCGGCGCAACATTATCAGCACGAAAATCGGCTGCATCGGATCTATGCCTACAGTGAACAGAACTTCCGCCAGTTTGAGCAGGCATATTCGCGCCTGTTACGTTGGGCATTAAGTCATAAGAAAACTGTAATTTTTACCGTATTTGGATTATTTATCGGTTCAATAATTCTGGCACGATTTATTGGTGTGGAATTAATGCCCACTACGGATGAAAGTGACGTCCGGGTCAATTTAGAGATGGCAGTTGGGACCCGGCTCGAACTGGTTGACCAGGCAGTTAAAACCGTGGAGCAAGTCATAAATCAAAATGTCCCGGAAATGGTATCAATGGTTTCAAATATTGGCGGCGCATTTTGGAGTTCCGGCACACATACAGCTGAGGTGCGGATTAATTTAGTTCAGCGGAGTCAGCGCAAGCGGAGCAGTGAACAGATAGCCGATGAGCTCCGTCAGCTATTGCGCAACTTGCCGGGGACGATTGTCAGAACTCGAGCCGGTCAAGGATTTTTTATTATGCGGATGGGCACATCATCAGCCAATACGGTCAATGTCGAGATTCGCGGCTACGATCTCGAAATAGCACAGCGGTTAGCTCAGCGGGTCGAGGCTGTGGTTCAGTCAGTTGCGGGTATTACTGATACCCGCATTAGCCGACAGGAGGGCAGTCCCGAACAGGTGATTCGAATTGATCGGCAAAAGGCGGCTGACCTTGGATTGGATGTTTCGCGGATTGGCGATGCCCTACAGACAGCTGTCGGCGGAACCCAGGCTTCTTATTATCGTGAGGGCGGCAAACAATATAAGATTTTAGTACGGCTAAGTGAAACCGACCGCCAGAACCTGAATGAGCTACTTGATCTGACTGTAGTAAATAACCGCGGCGAGCCAGTCATTTTACGCAATGTCGTAACGGCTGTGAATCAGGAAGGACCAGTCTCAATCGAGCGCAAAAACCAGGAACGCATAATTACAATTGAAGCCAATTTTATTGGCCGTGACATGGGCTCGGTCGTCAACGATATTCGCCGGCAATTGCGTTATATCCCGATTCCTAAAGACTTTGTCATCTTATTTGGCGGCGATTATGAGGAGCAGCAGAAAGCCTTCCGGGAATTACTGTTAGGAATGATTTTAGCGATTTTTCTGATCTATTTAGTGATGGCTGGACAATTTGAATCCTTCCGCGATCCGTTTGTTGTATTGTTTGCTATCCCAATGGCGCTGATTGGGGTCGTAATTATCATGGTTTTAACCGGGACGATTTTCAGCATGCAAGCCTTTATTGGCTGTATCATGCTGGCTGGAATTGTCGTGAATAATGCAATTCTGCTGGTAGATTATACCAATCAGTTACGCAGGATTCATGGGATGCAGCTGGCTGAGGCTGTTCAGTTAGCCGGCAGTCGTCGTTTGCGACCGATTTTGATGACGACCCTGACGACCGTTTTGGGCTTGTTACCGCTTTCGTTAGGATTAGGAGAGGGCGGCGAAACTCAGGCGCCGTTGGGAAGAGTGGTAATTGGCGGACTTTTGAGCTCGACTCTGATAACCCTGGTACTCGTGCCGGTCATCTATTCAATTTTCGAAAAAAGACTTGGAGCAGGAGAAAATCAGAAATAACCAATGACGGTTTTAATTAAGTCCCGGAATCTTTTAAGTATCGGTGAAAAGTCATTTCTCATCTTGTTCAGATTTGCACTATTATTAGTAATATCAACCTCCTCAATTACTGCCGGAACTGCCGATACACTCTATCTTACCGTGCAGGAGGCAGTTTTAACCGGTTTGCAAAATAATCCCACCGT
>CAZAKO010000155.1:1390-4335 GCA_964485745.1 uncultured bacterium | reverse complement strand
TTGAAATCCGGTCGAGACGACGATGGTCGCCAATTTGGGAAACCAACCGAAAATGTGACGATTACCAACTGTACAATGCTCGATGGTCACGGCGGCGTGGTAATTGGCAGTGAGATGTCGGGCGACATTAGAAAGGTGACAATTTCGAATTGTGTGTTTAACGGGACCGATCGGGGTATTCGCTTAAAAACCATGCGCGGGCGCGGCGGGGTTGTGGAGGAGGTCCGGGTCAGTAACATTGTAATGAAAAACATCCGTTATGAGGCGATAACATTTAACATGTTCTACCAGGAAACGCCGGATGAACCGGTTTCCGATCGCACCCCCCGTTTTCGCAATATCCACCTCAGCGATATGACCATTACGCAATCCAAAAGAGCGGGGCAACTATTGGGATTGGAGGAGATGCCGATTGATAATGTGACCTTCAGCAATATCAATATTGAGGCAGAAGACGGATTTTCGATTAAGAATGCTCAAAATATCGAGTTTCATGATGTCGTTATCAATACGGCGCAGGGACCGGCATTAAGCTGCGAGAATGTTACCAACTTGGAAATCGAGGGTGTCAAAACTTATGTTCCGCATGTTAATGTACCGGTGATCGAGCTGAAAAATACTCAGACTGTTTTTATCAGGGGCGCCAATCCCCTGCCGGGAACAACGCAGTATCTGCAAGTTAATGGGTCTGCGAGTAAGGCTATCGTCTTGATCGGGAATAATTTTCATTTTGTCAAGACGCCGGTGACGAAAGGCAGTGATGTGCCTGCCGCTGCGTTAATTATCGAGTAAAACCTCAAGTTAAGATTTATTTCAAGAGGAGCATTTTTCCCACTTTAACTGCATGGGCGGTTTTTAGTTGATAGAAATAAATTCCGGCTGCAAATCCGGTAGCATCCCAATCAACCGAATAGTCACCAGGCTTTAAGTAATCATCAATTAGAGTCTCAATTTGTTGACCGTTGAGGTTGACAACTATCAAATTCACGGGTGACGGTCGGGTAATGGTAAACCGAATTTTGGTGATTGGATTGAAGGGATTGGGATAATTGGTAAGTCGAAAATTCGCTGTTGATTTGGGATTGAGAACAACTGCCGAAACAAGTTCGCCGGTAACAATTGCAGGGACGTCGGCGGTTTCGTCCAGAAAAGCTTGATATTCATAGGGTACCTCGAGCTCGCAGACTGGTGTCGTCGCATAAAAAGCCGTTCCGAAATGATTATCAATTAATTGGACAGCTCCGGGTAGGTCGCTATCAGCCATATAGACCGCCTTGCCAACACTTTCGAAATAATTTCTTTCGACGCGAACACAGGCGTTCATGCGTGAATTGATGGCGTTATTGCAGTTTTGATAATAATTATTAAAAATATGTGCCTTGCCGAAACGGATTGACGGCAGGCGGGAATTGCACTTATAGAAATAGTTGTGGTGGAAAGTGATCCGAGCAACCGAATCAGCCCAGGCATCGTCGTTGGATGCCATCAGGATGGCTTTCATATGGTCGTGAATTTTGCACCAGGAGACAGTGATAAAGGCAGATTCATTTTTAATGTCAATCAGCCCGTCGTAAAAATCTTCGCCGTGCTCCTGGTCGGAATAGAGATCACAGTGGTCAATCCAGACATTCCGTGAGCCGTTGATTTCGATGGCGTCCTGCGGCGTTACGTGGGAAATGGTCATATTCCGGATAATGACATTCTGAGCGCGGGCAATCGAGAGCTCAATGCCTTCCAGATGAGCGACTGCGCCAACTCCGACCAGGATTTTATCAGAGCTGACGGAGATGACTTCCGTGCCGATTAAATGTCCGGAAAATTCGACAGTATATGGTTCGCTGCTGCTTAGATAGGTTGCCAGATCGCTGACACTTGCCGCTTGAACTGTCGGGCCTAATTTACCCCCGATGACCATAAACGGCGTACCCTGATCATCCTGCACCGTGGCGTAACCAATTAAAGCCGAATCCGGCTTGGTTCCAACCGGTAGAAAGATTGCCTTTACAGCGACGTTATCCATAATGGGAAAAATAAAAATCGAGTCGCTGCTGGTGACACTGCCAGTCCAGCTTTGAAAGAAATAGCCGGGATTGGCATGTGCAATTAAAGTGATCAAGGTGCCCTCTTCATAATACTGCTGAACCGGCTCGTAGGACACCGTCCCGGCAGCAGGAAGGTTTTGGTCTACGGAAGCGATGATGTACGAGGGAGTACACTGTGAGCCGGTAACTCCATCGCCAATTACTGAGAGATAGTCATAATTTCCCAGCCCGCTGGCGTTATGTGCTTCGATCCGGATTTTGTTGTCGCCGGCGGCAAGATTAAGGGATAAGGAATCGCTCATGGTCCAGTTGGTCCAGTCGCCGGTGTGTGGAAAGTAGATTGTATCCATCACGACCACTCCGTTAATAAGCAGGGTCGCATTCCGGTCACCGCTGCTGCCGCCACAGCCGTAGCGCCAGCGGATGACATAAATCCCATCAGTGGGAACGTTAATCTGCCAGCTGATACTTTTTCCGACGCCGAAATCGGTATCGGCATAACCAGAGCCGGTGTAACCCGCTACGCTGGTCATTATATTACCATCCACGGCACAAAATCCGAGTTCGTTTTCCTGGATGATCAATTCCTGAGCGAATAATATTCCGACGCTCATAATGATTATCGTGAAGATGATGATAAACTGATTAATTGCTTTCATTTGAATGCTATTCTGATTATTAATTGCATGACGATCTTACGTTAATAAGTCATAAAATCTTATCGTTCGTTTACTTCGAAAATGGTCATGACCCCGAAATGGTCGGAGGGGTGCAGGTTATTTTCCAGCTGGTTCAGAGCGACTTTTGAAGCCTTGATTTTCAGCTCGTCACCACGAGCGAAGATGTAGTCAATGCGATCGCGCCGGATGTCGGCAGTTGGCTTTTCTTCCTGCCAGCCCTCCC
>CAZAKO010000155.1:0-1290 GCA_964485745.1 uncultured bacterium | reverse complement strand
TTGCAGCACTATGCCAATCGGCTCGGAATCACTCAGGTCGTTAAAATCGCCCATCAGAATAACCGGATTGTCACCAGCAATCTGGTTGATGAACGCCACCATTTTGCGGGCTTCGCTCAGGCGCCACTCTTTGCCGGTTATAGCATCGTTTACCAGATTAAGATATTCACTGCCGAGCAGCTCTCCTTCGAGGTATTGAGTGGTAAATTTGGTCAGCATTTCCCGGTTGGCGAATTGCGAGGCGTGCCAGTGGGTATTGAAGATATATATTCTCATGCCGTTTAATTCGATGGTCGCGCCGACAACCTGGGTCGCATCGGCAAAATGGAAGGTAAAGAATTTGCCGACATAGCCGCCGGATAACTGTTTCCGACCGGCGGATTTGAGTTTAAGCGCTTTTTTTGCCAGGATGACGTCACCCTCACGCAGATTTATCGGCAATCCGATTGGTCCAAAATGAATGCCCGCCACGCCTAAGTGATGAACCTGGTCGTAGCCTAAGTCTTTGGCGATCCGCCGGGCATAACGCGGCAGTCGATTGGCTTCATTCAGCGCAATTACGTCGGGATCAAGTTGTTTTAATTGTTTTACTAAAATATGATAACGCTGCTCGCGCACGGCTTGGCTCTCGTACTCGCCCATTTTAAAATTGCCGATGTAATCCAGTCCCGACCAGACATTGATAGTGACTACTTTCAATGGCTCGGCATTGATCAAAGCGAGCAGGGACAAGATTATTGTGATAATTTTAAACTTCATTTTCGCCTTGGGATTTGACTTTTTGCAGCCATTTTAAGACCCGCAACGCCCGCAGCGTGTTCCAGCGGCTGCCCGCCAGCCCCAACCGGGACTCTGATGAGGCATGCTGGGGCTGACCGACCGTTTCCATTTCAAAATACGTCCGCCCGGGATAGCGCTGCTGCAAAGACCAGGTGCCGTCTTTCAGCTGCTTTTTGATCAGGATTTCGAGGGCGTCATCCAGGCGCGGGTCGTAGGGCAGGCGGCTTTGCTGCCAGTAGTCCAGTGCCCGCAGGATGTCGTAATGCCAGCGCGGTGGAAAGGAGAACCGCAGAAACTGGTCTTTGATGATTGCCCCGGTGCGATGACTGCGGAACAGGCGATGCTTTAATATAAATTCCCAGGCTTGCTGCTGGAGTTTTTGGAATTCGGTAGTTGCCCTGAATTTGCCGTATTCGAACAGGCTTTCGAGTACGATAATCGTGGTGTGAAGCGAGCTGTGAGTCGCCCCTCTGGGGGATTGGCAGTTCCAGCCGCCGTCGGGCATTTGCC
>CAZAKO010000154.1:1800-4381 GCA_964485745.1 uncultured bacterium | reverse complement strand
ATTCCCGGTGTCTGCGGGATCGTCAAAGGCTCGGTAATGGATGGTTATTACGGAATTGAAGCCGGGCAATCTGCAGTTGGCGATATCTTTCTCTGGTTTGTCAATAATTTAGTTCCGGAAAGTTATGGCAAAACGGCTGACGAAAAGTTTGGCAGATTGGAGCGGGAAGCAGCTCGGCTCAAACCCGGGGAAAGCGGTTTACTGGCGCTGGATTGGAATAACGGTAATCGGACCATTTTGGTGGATGTCCGCCTGAGCGGTTTGCTACTCGGACAGACGCTCCACACCAAGCCGGCTGAAATCTATCGGGCTTTAATTGAAGCGACGGCGTTTGGTGCGCTGCGAATTATTGACCGGATTGAGGAATATGGTGTGGCAATTGAGGAGGTGGTCAACTGCGGTGGGCTGGCGAGTAAGAATACCTTGCTGATGCAAATTTATGCCGATATCATCGGTCGTCCAATGAAGATTTCACGCAGCGAGCAAACCCCGGCATTGGGAGCAGGAATATTTGCAGCTGTGGCTGCTGGCAAGCAATGCGGTGGGCACGATTCGATTCAGGCGGCGCAGCAAGCAATGACCGGCATCAAGAGTGTCTTTCAACCAATCCCCGAGCACCAGCAAATATATCAAAAACTCTACCGGCTGTACTGTCAGCTGCATGATGGTTTTGGGGTAAGCCAATGGTCTGGTTCAATGTATAATGTGATGAAGGATTTACTCGAATTGCGGAATCAAGTAACGAGGAAAAAGAGATGTTAGCAGCGCTCAAAGAGCAAGTCCTCACGGCTAATCTCGACCTGGTAAAATTTAATTTAGTTACCCTGACCTGGGGCAATGTCAGCGGCATATCCCGTGCAGTAGGGTTAGTGGTTATTAAACCCAGCGGTGTCGAGTATGCTAAATTAAAGGTCAGTGATTTGGTAGTGGTTGACCTTGCCGGCAAGATCATCGAAGGCAAACTCCGTCCGTCCTCGGATACGCCGACTCACTTAGAGCTTTATCGGGCTTTTCCCACGATTGGCGGTATTGCTCATAGTCACAGTCCCTTTGCCACGGTCTTTGCTCAAGCCGGTCGCGAAATTCCCTGCCTGGGCACGACCCATGCCGATACCTTTTTTGGTGCGGTACCGCTGACCCGCTTATTGAGAAAGGCGGAAGTTAAAAAGGACTATGAATTAAACACTGGGAGAGTAATCGTAGAGCGTTTTCAGCAACTTGATCCGGCAGCTCTCCCAGGAGTTTTAGTAGCCGGACATGCACCCTTTACCTGGGGCAAGGATGCCCGCGAAGCGGTTAAGCATAACTTAATTCTGGAGCAAATTGCACAGCTGGCATTATCAACATTAATCCTGAAGCCCAAAGTGCAAGAGCTGCCTGAGTATATTCTGGATAAGCATCACCGGCGTAAACACGGTCCGGATGCCTATTACGGTCAACAATTAAAGCAAGAAAAAAGAAATTGAAGGGTTTTCATTATGGTTGATCTGAAAAAGTATGAATTATGGTTTGTTACCGGCAGTCAGCACCTCTATGGACCCGAAACTCTGCAGCAGGTGGCTGCGGATTCACGCTCAATCATTGAGGGAATTAACCAGTCTGCTAAAGTACCAGTCGTGATAAAATTTCAGCCGGTACTGACTACTCCGGAGGCAATTCACACGCTTTGCCTGGAAGCCAATCGCGCATCTCAGTGCGTTGGATTAATTATGTGGATGCACACTTTTTCGCCGGCAAAAATGTGGATTGCCGGCTTGAAAGAATTACAGAAACCATTTGTCCATTTGCATACCCAGTTCAATCGCGACATCCCCTGGGATTCGATTGATATGGATTTTATGAATTTGAATCAATCCGCACATGGTGACCGGGAATTCGGATTTATCTGTACCCGCATGGGCAAACAACGCAAGGTAATTGTTGGTCACTGGCAGGATCCGGCGGTGCAACATAAGCTGGGAGCCTGGAGTCGCGTTGCGCTCGCCTGGGCTGATTCTCAGGGCGCAAAGATTGCTCGTTTTGGCGACAATATGCGCTCGGTTGCGGTGACCGAGGGCGATAAAGTCGAAGCCGAAATGCAATTCGGTTATGCGGTAAATGGCTACGGTGTGGGCGAATTGGTCAAATTCGTCAATCAGGTGACAGATGCAGCGATTGACCAGTTGATTAAAGAATATGAAGCAAATTATACTATAGCTCCGGCAGCCCGCAAAGGTGGTGAAAAGTATCAAAATTTGCGGATAGCTGCTCGAATTGAGTTAGGCTTAAAGGCTTTTTTGAGCGACGGTGGATTCAAGGCGTTCACGACTACCTTTGAAGACCTGCACGGCTTAGAGCAGTTGCCCGGATTGGCGGTTCAACGCCTGATGGCAGACGGTTACGGTTTTGGTGCCGAGGGTGATTGGAAAACGGCAGCCCTGGTACGGGCAATGAAGGTGATGTCAGTTGGACTAAACGGCGGAACCTCATTCATGGAGGATTATACCTACCATTTAAATCCGGTGGGAATGAAAGTTCTTGGCGCGCATATGCTCGAAGTGTGTGCATCAGTTGCAGAGAAGAAACCAAGTCTGGAGGTTCA
>CAZAKO010000154.1:0-1700 GCA_964485745.1 uncultured bacterium | reverse complement strand
TCTCTTGATTGATGATGCCACCCGGCTGAGTGAATTCAAGCAAGAATTGCGCTGGAACGAAGCGTATTATCGGCAGTAAAGCCTGGCGCAAAGCTTTATAAAGGATGTTTTAAAAACATAAAGTGACATGTCAAGTGATAATCGTAATTCCTTAGGAGTTATTGGTGAGCAAATTTTTTTTGCTTTATTGGATACTCCCGCTGTTAATGTTAACCTGTTCAATCAAAAAGCCGCTCCGGAAGGTCAGTCGGGAATTTACTAATCCGATATTAGCCGGATTTTATCCCGATCCGAGTATTTGTCGGGTCGGCAGCGATTACTACCTGGTCAACTCGACTTTTGCCTACTTTCCTGGAATTCCCATTTTCCAGAGTAAAGACCTGGTCAACTGGTGCTTGATCGGGCACGTCCTGGATCGAGTCGAGCAGCTGGATTTGGAAGGTTTTGGCGTTTCCCGGGGAATCTTCGCTCCGGCAATCAGGTATCACGACGGAGTCTATTATGTTACCTGCACTCTGGTAGATGGCGGGGGCAATTTTGTGGTGACCGCTCAAAGTCCCCGTGGACCCTGGTCGAATCCGATCTGGATTCCGCAGATCAATGGCATTGATCCCTCCCTGTTTTTCGACGACGATGGTCAAGCTTATATTGTTTACAACAGCGTTGCACCAAATAATCAACCGCTGTACGATGGTCATCGAACGATTCGGATGTATCAATTTGATCAAGAAAAGCTCCGGGTTACCGGTGTTGAAATTATTCTGGTGAATGGTGGTACCGACCTGAGTAAAAAACCAATCTGGATCGAGGGTCCGCATATCTTTCGCAAAGATGGTTACTATTACTTAATTGCGGCTGAAGGCGGAACCGCCGAGCAGCATTCGGAAGTGGTTTTTCGCAGTGAAAATGTTGACGGTCCGTATGTTTCGTATGAATATAATCCGATTCTTACCCAGCGGCAGCTCGATCCCCGGCGGGAGCATCCGATTACCTGTACCGGACACGCCGATTTTACGGTAACCGAGTCCGGCGATTGGTGGGCAGTCTTCTTGGGTTGCCGACCTTATCCGCCGGGCGAAGAGAATTATTACAATACCGGACGGGAAACATTTTTAGCGCCGGTAAAATGGCTTAATGGCTGGCCGGTGATTAATCCCGACCAGGAAAAGGTGCAATATCGTTATCCGTATCCGATCAAGTCCGTGGAGAAAATCCAAGTGGACATTCCTTA
Organism: uncultured bacterium; assembly: GCA_964485745.1. Lineage (GTDB taxonomy): Bacteria > Fidelibacterota > UBA2242 > UBA2242 > UBA2242 > CAZAKO01. The sequence goes on along the minus strand of CAZAKO010000154.1, from coordinate 469 downwards.
CAGCGGCAATTTCAAGATTAAGGACGATTTCGCTGCGGAACGACTGCATCCTGCCTGGATTTTCCTCAGAACGCCGCATAGCCAATGGTATAGCCTAAGTGAGCGACAGGGATTTCTTGCGCTCCAACTAAGACCCGAGACCTGTGCCGATCGCAGCAATCCGAGCTTCATTGGGCATCGCCAGCAACATCTGTGCGGTTCGGTTAGCACGGCGATGGAATTTATTCCAGAGTTGGGGACCGAAAAAGCCGGGCTGTCGATTTTTCAGAATGAGCAGCATTTCTATTTTTTGTGCAAATCGTTAGAGCAAAATAATCCAGTTGTGCAGTTGTATAAGTCCGGCAATCCGATGGAGTTATTGGCATCGCGGAAGATCGTTGATGACTGTGCCCAACAGGCAATCTGGTTAAAAATTACCGCCGCCGGAGATGATTATTCGTTTCACTATGCTCTAAAGCCGGATGAGTGG
>CAZAKO010000153.1:1592-4405 GCA_964485745.1 uncultured bacterium | reverse complement strand
GTATTCCGGGAACCGACTGCGATAACACCTCGATCTTTTTGCCCCAGGTAACCAAAAGAATGGTCGAACTTTACCCGCGTCTGCGCAACCTGCGGGTCAGGCGCACCTGGCGCGGTCTTTATCCCATGACCCCCGATGGTTTACCAATCATTTCGTATACCCGGGAATTTTCTAATTACCTAATAGTCAGCGGCATGTGCGGTCAGGGTTTTATGATCGGTCCCGGATTGGGAAAAATCCTCTCCGAACTAATCGTTGATAATGTCCGGGAACACGATGATATTTTGCGGCAATTGAATCTATACCGGCAATTCACTATAAAAGAAATTTTAAAATAAACCGCCATCAATCAACTTTTTTTCATAAAAATTACCTCCCGATTTTGTATTTTAGTCACCGAATTTATGGGAGGAGCAATAGACAGATGAACCAGATCTCTAATAAAGCCCGGTCGATCAAGCCATCGGCAACGATGGCGATGGATACCAAAGCCAAGGAAATGATCGCCCGGGGCGTGAACGTGATCAATTTCGGAGTAGGCGAACCGGATTTCAACACTCCCGATTATATTAAGCAAGCCGCAATCCAGGCGATTTATGATAACTTTACCCGTTATACTGCTGCCGCCGGGATTCCGGAGCTGCGCAAGGCAATTGCCGCCAAACTCGAATCCGACAATCACCTGAAATATCAACCGGAAGAAATCTTAGTCGCGCCCGGTGGTAAAATCGTAATTTCAACAATCCTGACGGCAATTTGCAATCCCGGCGACGAGGTCATCATTCCGGTACCATATTGGGTCAGCTACCCGGTCCAGGTAGAGTTGGCGGATGGGATTCCGGTTTTTTTAGAGGCAACCAAAGCAACGGATCTCAAGATTACCGCCAATCAATTGGATAATCTGTTAAGCTCATTAAAAAAACCTAAAGCCTTGATCCTAAACTCTCCGAATAATCCAACCGGCGCGGTGTATTCTCAAGCAGAACTGACTCAGATTGCCGAAGTATGTCAAAAACATGACATTCTAATTTTGTCGGATGAAATCTATGAGAAACTAATTTATGACGGCGAAAAACACTATTCTATCGCCCAGGTTTCCGCAGACATTAAAAAGCGAACAATCGTGATCAACGGCGTCTCCAAAGCTTACGCCATGACCGGCTGGCGTCTGGGCTACGCCGCCGGTCCGATCGAAATTATCAAAGCCACAGTAAATATCCTGAGTCAGACGGCATCCTGCGTCAATTCGATCACCCAAAAGGCGGCTGTTGCTGCTTTGACCAGGGAGGACGGCAGTACTGAGAGGATGCGCCGGGAATTTGAAAAACGGCGTGACTTTATTGTCACTGAAATTAACCAGATTCCACATGTAAGTTGCATTCGTCCTAAGGGCGCCTTCTACACCATGGTGGATATCTCATATTACCTGCAAAATAATGATAAAGGAATTACCAATACTTCAGACCTCTGCCTCTATCTGCTTGAAAAGGCTCAGATTTCCTTAGTTACCGGCTCAGCCTTCGGCATGGAAAATTTCGTGCGCTTCTCTTATGCCAACAGCCTGGAAAATATCAAGGAAGGATTAATCCGCTTCCGCACCGGCTTGGCGGATTTACTACCAAAATCCGGCAAATAGAAAAATCCAATGTCAGCTAATTATCCATTAGATGTCTATTTCTATGAAGCCTTCGAAGAAGAATGGCAGCAGATTATTGCTTATTTGCCACTAAATATCAAAACCGGACATACCTGGAAAACAATCCAGGAGGCGACCGATAATCAGCCCCCTGCTCCGCTTATCTCAACCCGCACTCAGACGATCATTCCCGAATCCTGGCTGACTCAGATTAAAGGTTTACTAACCCGGAGCACCGGCTTCGATTATTTTCAGCAGCTGCGCAAAAAGGCACCTGCTAATGTCCAATTCGGCTATTTGCCACTTTACTGTAATCGTTCGGTCGCCGAACAAGCCCTGCTGCTGTGGCTGGCATTAATGCGCAAATTGCCCAAGCAAACGCTTCAGTTTCAGACCTTTAACCGGGACGGACTAACCGGTCGGGAGAGCATGGGCAAAACGCTGTTAATTGTCGGCGTTGGCAATATCGGATACGAAATAGTTAAGATTGGCTGGGGATTAGCAATGACGGTTCTTGGTGTTGATATCGTCAAGAAACACGATGATGTTAATTACGTGGATTTTGACGAAACTTTACCTCAAGCGGACATTATTGTCTCCGCGATGAATCTGACTCCGGAAAATACCAATTATTTTAACTATCAACGCTTGAAAACTGCCAAACGGGGTGCTATCTTCGTTAATATCGCCCGCGGTGAGCAATCCTACCCTTCCGCCCTGAAGCGGCTGCTGGACGAACAAATCCTCGGCGGTGTTGCTCTGGACGTTTATCCATTTGAAAATAAATTAGGCAGCGCCTTGCGTGGCAACCTGGCGATTGAAGATTCTGAATTAAAAATTATCAAGTTACTCGCTCAATATCCAAACGTCATCCTTACTCCGCATAACGCGTTTAATACCGAGGAATCGGTCCAGCGTAAATCCGAACAATCGGTTCAGCAAATCGTCAACTTTTTAGAAACCGGCAAGTTTATCTGGGATGTGCCAGAGTAAAAATAGAATAAACCCAAAACTCATGACCATTTCCAACAACGAAATAAGGTGAAATCGTGAATAAATTAGCCGAGTTAAATCAGAAGCGCCAAGCAGCCCATGCAAAATTGCTAAAGTTGAATTCCAAAGTATATCGATCTTTTTTAGAGATGGAAAAAGCCGCCTACAGCGATGGAGCATTATC
>CAZAKO010000153.1:0-1492 GCA_964485745.1 uncultured bacterium | reverse complement strand
CAGGATTTTCCCATTTGATATTCTTCACAATATCAAATTCGGTGTCCTGGTACCAATCCTGAAAAATCGCCACCATTTTAGCAAGCGTGATTAAAGTGTCCGGCTTGATCGAAAAGGGGAAATTCTCCGCATCGGGATGGAGTTTGAGTGATGGCGCAACTAAATCGAAAACCCGCCATTCCCGGCGGCGGGCAGCAAAAGAGAGCCGACTCTCGGGTGCATAGGCATAAGCCCATTCGAAAGGTCCATCTTCAGGTTTCCACCAGCCGCTGTCCTGGGCAACTTGAAAAACATTTTCCGAAGCCATGAAGAAGTCGGGATTTTTAAGCTCTATCTGGCGAATTCGACTGCCATTGGCATTGACCGAAATGTGATCATCGGGCACGCGCTGAGCAACCCAGATCGCACCTTTATTTCCTTTACCGGGTCCGACCACTTCAAAATGCCAGACCTCTTTGGTATCGGCAATCGTCAGACATTCACCCTCATCACTCCAGCCGTATTGCCACAGCAATTCGCCAGCCAACTTAATCGCTTGCCGAGCGGTAGCGCAACGTTCAACCATCAAACGCACCAGCTGCGTGCAATCTATCAAATTCAAGTCCGGCTCGTGGAGTGACTCCCGCCCACCGAAAGTTGATTCACCTATCGCCAACTGTTTTTCGTTCATACAGGGATAGGCAGTGTTGATAAATCCATAAGTAGACTCCACCTGAGGAATCTCCGCGACTGCCGAATCCCGATAGGCTGGCATCGCTAATGAATCGTAGGGCACACGTTTGACCAGGGTCAGCATCGAACCTTTTTTATAGGTCTTCGTCGGTTGGATGTCCAGCCAGCTGCGGGTGCGATGACTGTCACAAGTATGCGAGGTCATCACTGAGCCGTCGGCTGAGGCTTTCCTGCCCACCGTAATCGAGGTGCAGCCGTCGGGGAAACGGTTAATCCAGTCTGGTTTTTCCGGCATATGCGCAAATAATTCCACTACCCCCCAACTCAGGATCAGAATTATCTTCAAAATATTAAGCATCGCGTCTCCTTTTATAGCTGTGTTCCGTAATCTCATTCCGGTCAGGAATTTGACCAATGTCAGTCAAAAGTGCAACGGGAAAATATGTTAGGAAATCACAAAAAAATCCACATCAACTATTAGGAAATAGTAGATAGCAGCTGCCGGAATTAGTTATTGTATCGAAACAGCGGAATTGTTAAATTGCGCCCAGCCTGTCTCACCGGAGATTTCCAATGGAGCTCTCAAGGGGCGGGAAGACCGGAGGGCTGGCAGGCGCTAATTGAATGGCGGTGTAGCTCAGCGGTCAGAGCAGCGGCTTCATAAGCCGTGTGTCGTAGGTTCAAATCCCACCACCGCTACAAAATTTATCGCTCATAAAAAAGGGTTTTTATCCCAAAAACCGGAGCGGATTGCCGTGTGTCCGGGGTTCCCTGCCAGCCCTCACTTCTATCGGGAACAGGCTAGCCTGCCAGCCCTCCC
>CAZAKO010000152.1:0-4427 GCA_964485745.1 uncultured bacterium | reverse complement strand
TGAAAGAGTCGGGACCTACATAGTAATTACCAGGAGTCCCATTAATCACACCGGTGGCTGGAACCAGCCCCATCCAATCCGGTTGCTCGCCGGCTTGAATATAATAGAGGGTTGTCCCCTGTGCCTCATCATTGGACTCAAAGTTAAATTCGAAATATGTATCTTCATTAATTTCAGTTGGCGGAGTATTAGTAAAAACTACTGGTGAATTGGTGGTTATCAGAATAAAGGTCCAATCCACAGCAGCTGACGAATCATCCGCCGCCCGGACCGTCACCGCCTGTGTCCCGACATTCCCGTTATTGGGGGTGTAATTAATCTTACCATTAGATGGATTCACTGTGACGCCGGTGCCCTGCACAATTCGGTAAGTAAGGGCATCACCATTAACAATATCAATATCATTTGCGGTCACCGTAACCTCGAGGGTGCTATCTTCAGCGACTGTCATCGTATCTTCAGTCACATTAACCCAATACGGCGGATCATTGATATTTTTAACGTACAAGTAAAAATCCATATAATCCGCCAGACTGCCGTCGGATACTGAGACAAAAATCCGAAAAGGAGAGTAACGTACATCATCATTAGTTGGGGTCCAGGTAATGCGCCCATTCCCCGAATTGATTCTCATCTCCGTTGGGGCCCCAACACCGAGGCTATAGGTTAAAGGATCTCCCTCATCGTCCTCGGCGGTTACCGAGACATACCAGTAACGGTCTTCGGTAAGAATAGTATCGGTTACGGTATTGGTAAAATAGGGTGCGGTATTAGCGGCAAAAAGCCCGGTCATGCTAAACAGACCGATCATCAGTCCTAATAACTTAAATCGCCGCATCGTTTTTTACTCAGAATAACTCATTAACAAGAAATTTCGTGCACCTCTAATATATCTAGCTCATTGATAGTGATTATTCTTGTGTTATTCATTCAGGATAATTTACACGCCACTAAGAAACAAACGTTGTGACCGGTATCATCGAACCAGATCAATCTGCTTCAAGTACCAATCAGCCTGTTCGGTGGTTTGCTCATTCTCCAGGGCATAGGTAAAATACTTCCGTGCTTCTTCACTATCACCAATGTAATAGTAGAATTTACCGACCTTTAATACGGTCTCGACATTGGTGGGATCCAGGCGAACCAGCTTGGAATAATAACTGAGCGCATCGTTATAATCGGACTCCTTCTCGTAGATTTTACCTAAATCATCCAGCGATTCAACCATCCACTGATAGGCATCTGGATTAATCTCTTTGGCTTTACGAAAATAATCCAGCGCTAATTGATGGTTTCCCTGCTCCCGCGCTAACAAGCTTTTAATATAGTATCCTTTAGCTAGCCAGGTGCTTTTGACCTCGCTCACTTCGGGAGCGTCTGCGATCTTCTGGAAGCTATCTAACGCCTGATCCCATTTTTTCATAAAATAGTAAGATTTTCCGATAAAAAGGTGAAGCGTATTGGGCTCGTGCCAGACATCCAAAACCTGCTGGAGAAAAAGAATACTCGACTGGTAATCTTCCGCATTATAAAGTTCAATCCCGAGTTCTACACCACTCTGGGCAAAATCCGGTTCATACACCAAACTCTTCTGATAGTACTCAATCGCTTTTGATTGATCCAGCCGCCGGGCTGCTATTTGAGCCAGCCCCAAAAAGATTTCTCCCTCAAGTCCAGAATGATAATTTAAAGACTCTATAAACCGATTTTGGGCTGAATCCAGTTGACCTCTTTCAAGCAGGTCGAAAGCATTCCCCACTTCTTCACCCGGAAAATCGGGCTGGAAATGCTTACTCCGATAAAATTCGACCTGTGCTATGGTATTGGCACCATTGCGCTGGTAAATTCGTCCCTTGTAATAGGATGCCAGTGCCAGTTCCTGATTGCCATCGGTGACACCAGACAGGATTTCCAGGGCGCGCGCATAGTTACCAATCAGATATAGAAATTTACCATAACTAAGGAAATGAATATCCTGCACTCCCCGGGTGTGAATCAATTTTTCATAAAGCTCAACTGCCTGCTGATAATGCCGCGTTGTCCTCAGACGCTGTAAATTATGATCCAGGGTGTCCGTAAATCCAATCTCCACCATGGGCAGTTCTTTCCGACTTACTGCCTTACGATAGCTTAGCATACTATCCAGCAGTTCGGGAGTTATTGGTAAAAAATAACCAACTACATTACCGACCATCTCTGGTTTTTTGGGTTCCTCAGGTTGTTCTTGTTCCACCTCTTGCCGGCGGGCGGCAATTGTCTGCTCCTGAGTCCATTCGGTTATCTTCTTCTTGTAAAAATCACGCTCTTTTTGCAGACTCATGATCTGCTGCAACAGCGCCTGATTACGCTGCTCAATCTGAGTCACATCGGTTGCCGGCTGGGCGGCTTTGGTTCCGGCTTGGGGCGAAACTGGAGTAGTCGCAGGACGACGCACCCGCTGGGCAGATAGCGGTATGGTACAAAAAATCTGCAATACGATCAATCCCAGAAAAATGCTCTTTATTAGCAAATCAATTGTTTTTCCTGCATGGTTTTCAGTCTTTTTAATTCTCATTATCTACTCTAAAAATTTTACCTGGTTTAATCCCAGCGTGATCGGATCGGAACCCGGCAGTGCCAGCAGTCTGACCGTGATTGTATTTTCTGCGGGATTCTGGCTAATGACTTCCGCCCGTTCATTCGCCAAGGGACCTTCTAATATTAACACAATATTTTTGGTGGTGGTTGGAGCGGTTGGAAATTCGAGCGGTTGTTCGGCTGGCCGTTCCTCTATTTGTGGTACCGGTTCCGAATATGATTCCCCGGCAGGTGGTCCGCCAAAGGTCCAGTTGAGAGTAAAAAAGATTCGCGAGACATTACTAAAAGACTCCGGCGCAACAGCGACATCCAGCTTGAATCCGGCTAATTGAATTCCGCCCCCATAACTGAAACCGTGGTTCGAGTAACCACTGCGAACCATCAGCAAGTTTTTGATGATATACTCGAGACCAGCCTGGTAACCCCACAATTCACTTCCGGCTAATTCGACATCGGTAGCAATCATCAGGTTGGGAACCCGGAACAGGTCCAGATAACTGAATCCCAAACCGAACTGGGACTGCAGGGTTTCTTTCAGATCGCTGCTTGTATTCCACTTCAACGATGAGTTAACATTCTGAAATACTGCTCCCAAGGTGATGCGCTCGCCAATGTAAATGGTCGAACCAAGATCGAAAGACAAACCCTTGGCGGAATATCCCGCAAGACTGTGATAGAGATACTTGCCGGTGATTCCGATCGCAAAGTTATCGCCAATTGGTCGGGCGTATCCCAGACAAAAGGCACTCTGCAGGTCAGAAAAGGACTGGGTTATATAACCACTCTGATCACGCCCCTGAATATTATCAATCGAAAGTTGGGTCCAGCCCAAACCAAAATTCCCCCAGTTGTTCAATGGATAAGCAAACGCTAAATCATAGTAATTCCGGTCTAATGCCAGACGCGCCATGGTGGCATTCAGTTGACCGTTATAGAGCATCCCGATCATCCCCGGATTAGTGAAAATCGCGGTAGCATCAAATGCCGCGGCGATTGTTGCCCCACCCATCCCAAAGGCTCTGGCGCCATTAGTTAGTTCCAGAAAAGTACCGGCTGCTCCCCCGACCTGCGCCGTACCCCTGACGGTTAAAATCGTCATTACCAGCACAAACCGAAGGCTAATTAAATGAAATATTCTGCGTTTATCTGAGGACTGCCAGTTTCTCAATTTTTTGATCTCCTTGACTGGTTTTAACCACATAGTAATAGGCCCCATTGGCGACGATGTCATTGCGCTTATTGCGTCCATTCCACTCTAAATCGGTATTGATAACATTGGCATAGATGCGCACATTTTTACACAAATCAATCACGCGATTACCGACGGCATCATAAATGGTAATATCAATATAGGTATCATAAGGGAAAAACACGCTAAACCGGACCCCGTCATTTGGATTAAAGGGATTCGGGTATGCATAAATATATTCACCTTTCGGTTCACCCTTCACAAAAACTGCGGCTGAATAATTGGGAATCTCGTCATACGCAAAAGCGGTGTAGTAATAAAACTTGCCATTAACGAGATTTTCATCGGTAAAATTATTACCTGAGCCTCGATACACGATGGTCTGGGTAGTATCCACAGAACGGATAAAATCGCGGGTGCTGCGCAAGATAATTGTGCCTTGATAGTCGGCATTGGTAGGATTACGCCAGGTCAGGTTCAGTTTTCCCGAACCGGCTTCGCGAACTTTAAAATCAAATACCGGATCCGGTGGAAACGTATCACTGGGCTCGACCCGAACCATTAGCGAATCAAAGGTTCCGGAAATAAAGTGCAAATCGGGATTAATAAAATTGAGCGAATCCAACTTAAACACCGTATTGCCGCTATCAATGGCAGTAAA
>CAZAKO010000151.1:0-4432 GCA_964485745.1 uncultured bacterium | reverse complement strand
GCCGCCGTTTATTTATTTCTGCATGGAGAGTCCGGATGTCTGGCAGGAAGTAACCGGGATGGCTCCTGCTGATAATGCCCATCTGGATTATCTGTTTGCCGCGAGTTTGCACCGGCGATTTCCCGGCTTACTGCCAGATCCGCCACAACTCAGTGATTATATTTCTAATGAATAGATCTTAGTTTTAGCTGAACATCAAGCCGGTAGATATTTCTGAGTTAATTGGGGATTATTGAGGATTCTGTCTGCCCAGAAAAGACCGATGAGGGTCTTGGCATCGGTGATTTGACCGTTATAGACCAAGCTCATGGCTGCGGAAATCGAGTAAGATATTGTTTCAATAAATTCGTCGGCATCGGGCGGCAACGAGGCGGGAGTAAGTTGATCAGCCCAGTACAGATTGATAATCTCGTCGCTGTAACCAACGCAGGTGTGGATCGGAGCAACTGGTTTTAGCCAATGCGCCTGATAGCCGGTTTCTTCGGCCAGCTCGCGTTGAATCGTCATTTCCGGTGATTCGCCCGGATCAATTTTACCAGCCGGTAATTCCAGCACAATCTGGCGAATGGGATAGCGATACTGCCGGATTAGCAAAATTTGCTGGTTTCCTAAGTGCGGGATCACCACTGCCGCTCCCGGATGTTTAATATACTCCCGGATCGAGCGATTGCCACTCGGAAGCAGCACCGTATCTTGGTAGACGTGGAGTAAAACTCCATCAAAAACCTTGGTTGTGGTAAGTTGCTTTTCGTAAAAGCCCAAATCTGAATTCATTCTATTCCTCATTGGTAAAATTGGTTTTTCGAATGTCATTGTTGAAAAATGTAAATGTTATTATCGGTGATCCCGTTTCTTAAGGATTAATATAAATAAAAAACCGGTTAACCGGCATTTTATTTTTGCCATATTCAGATGGCTGCAAGTCCAATATTCGCGCGGATCAGGATACCTTAATCTTGAATATTCCCCAAAAAAGTGATATAATTGCCGCTGATATATTTTTAACAATCTGAAACAAACGAATGAGGTTATAATGGCTAAGTATGTTTATTTTTTCGGTGGCGGTAAAGCCGACGGTAATGAGAGTATGAAAAATTTACTGGGTGGTAAAGGTGCTAATTTAGCCGAAATGGCAGGACATCCCGAGCTGCGCCTGCCGGTACCACCGGGATTTACCATTACGACCGATGTCTGCACTTATTATTATGCCAATCAGCGCACTTATCCGACTGCCTTAAAAGAGCAGGTCGAGACAGCCTTGACAAAAGTCGAAAAAATTCTCGGTCGTAAATTTGGTAATCCGCAAAATCCGTTACTGGTTTCGGTCCGCTCCGGTGCCCGCCGGTCCATGCCCGGCATGATGGAGACTGTATTAAATATTGGGCTGACCGAAAAGACTATTCCCGGATTGATTAAACAGAGCGGCGGCAACGAGCGCTTTGTCTATGATGCCTATCGCCGGCTGATCATGATGTACTCGGATGTGGTCATGGAGAAAGCCGCCGGCATTGAACCAAAGGACGAAGAAGGAATTCGCCGCCAGCTGGAAAGATTGATGGATACCATTAAGAAAGCCAAGAAATATTCCAGCGATACCGAGCTGACTGCGGCTGACCTGAAAGAACTATGCGGTGCTTTTAAAAGGCAGGTTAAGAAAGTGCTCGGCAAGGATTTTCCAGATGATCCAATGGAGCAATTATGGGGCGGCATCGGCGCCGTCTTCGCTTCCTGGAATGGGAAGCGCGCGGTGGCTTACCGCCGCATCGAGGGCATTCCGGATGATTGGGGGACTGCCGTTACCGTTCAGGCGATGGTTTTCGGGAATATGGGTGAAGATTGTGCTACCGGCGTTGCCTTCAGCCGCAATCCCGGCAGTGGTGAAAATGGCTTCTACGGTGAATATTTGGTTAATGCCCAGGGCGAGGATGTCGTAGCTGGAATCCGCACCCCTGCACCCATCAATGAATATTCGACTTCCGAGCACAATAAGGACTTAACGACTCTGGAAAAGGGCATGGCGGTGCTTTACCAGGAGCTCGAAAACTATCGTACACGCTTGGAAAAACATTATCACGATATGCAGGATATCGAATTTACGATTGAGAAGAACCGGCTGTTCATGCTCCAGTGCCGCGTCGGCAAGCGTAATGGTCCAGCCGCGGTGCGGATGGCGCTCGATATGCTCAACGAGGGTTTAATTGACAAGGAAATGGCAGTTCTGCGCGTTACTCCGGCGCAGCTCGATGAACTTTTACATCCGATTATTGACTTTTCTGTAGAAAAGAATCATACTCCTTTAGCAAAGGGCTTGCCTGCCGGACCCGGTGCCGCCAGTGGCGCAATTGTCTTCAGTTCGAATGATGCCGTGGAATGGGGAAAAGCCGGCAAGAAGGTCATCTTGGTCCGGGAAGAGACCAATCCGGAAGATGTGGATGGAATGCGCGCTTCGCAGGCAATTTTAACTGCCCGTGGGGGAATGACCAGTCACGCCGCATTGGTTGCCCGCGGCTGGGGCAAATGCTGTATCGTTGGCTGTAGTGCCCTGGAGATTAATGCCGAGAAAAAGACCCTGAGTGTTGACGGTAAAATCTATAAAGAGGGCGATGTCTTGACCTTAAACGGTACCAAAGGTTATGTCTATGAAGGTACCTTGCCAATGATAGATGCGACCGAAAATCCGGACCTGGTCAAATTCCTGAAAATCTGTGATTCGGTCCGCCGGTTGGGCGTCCGCACCAATGCCGATACGCCCAAGGATGCGCGTCGAGCGCGTCAATTTGGTGCCGAAGGCATTGGCTTATTTCGTACCGAACACATGTTTTATGGCGAAGGCTCGGATGAGCCGCTGTTCTACCTGCGGAAAATGATCATGTCAAAGACCCTGGAAGAGCGCCAGAAAGCCGTTGACGAACTGTTCCCCTATGTCAAGAAGGATATCAAAGCGACACTGGAGGCGATGGATGGTTATCCGGTGGTAATTCGGTTGCTCGACCCGCCGCTCCATGAATTTGTGCCGCGCAAAAAGGAAAAGTTGGAGCAATTAGCGCAAGACCTCAGAATTAGTTTAGAAGAGCTGGAAAAACGGGCTGGTGATCTGCATGAATCCAATCCGATGATGGGTCATCGCGGCGTCCGTTTGGGAGTTACTTATCCCGAGGTAACCAAAATGCAGGTGCGGGCGATTCTGGAGGCAGCTGCCGAACTATTGAAAGAGGGCAAGAAGCCCTATCCGGAAATTATGGTGCCGGTGGTCTGTGATGTCAATGAGCTTAAAAATCAGAAAGTTATAGTTGATGAGGTTTATGCGGAAGTACTTAAGAAATTCAATTTGGAAAAACTTGAATACCTCTACGGTACGATGATCGAGATTCCACGCGCCTGCCTGGTTGCCGATCAAATCGCCGAGGTGACTGAATTTTTCTCTTACGGAACCAATGACTTGACCCAGATGGGCTATGGCTTCTCGCGCGATGACATTGGTGGATTCGTACCGGATTATATCGAAAAGAAAATTCTGCCGGCTGATCCGTTTCAGACCATTGACCAGCTGGGCATTGGCGAACTGATCAAAATCGGCATCGAACGTGGTCGCAAGACCCGACCGAAATTAGAAGTCGGCATCTGCGGCGAGCACGGCGGCGAACCCAATTCGGTAAAATTCTGCCACCGGGTCGGCATGAATTATGTCTCCTGCTCACCTTTTCGCGTGCCGATTGCCCGTCTGGCGGCGGCCCAGGCGGTAGCTGAAGAAAAATAGAACTTTTGTTTATTTCCTGGCTGATTCCAGAGTATCTTGAACCAGGTCTAAAAAGGTTTGCGCCTTTATTGGTTTCTGCAGGTAGTGGAATTTCTTTTTCGTGATAATCTCATGCTGAACCTTTTCATTGGCATACCCGCTGCACATTATTACCGGAATATGGGCTTGAGTTGCAAGAAAATCTTCGACGAGTAAGATCCCGTTCCGATCCGGAAGAATAACATCCGCAATGATCAACTTGATTTTTTCCTTTTCTTTTTGAAAGATGGTCGTGGCAGTTGCAGCATCGGCAGCTTCAAGCGGAACATAATGGTAGTGCTGTAAGATTGTAACCATGAATTTGCGAACATCGTTGTCGTCCTCAATCACCAGAATGGGTTCACCCTGACCGAATTTTTGCGCTAGCTGGTCTTTTAATGTTAAATCGTCAAGTACCGATTTCTGAGAAGCAGGTAGGCAAATCGTAAAAATAGTTCCTTTTTCCAATTCACTCTTGACATTGATCCAGCCATTATGCTTTTTGATGATTCCATAGGCGACTGATAATCCCAGACCAGTACCCTTCCCGGCTTCTTTGGTGGTAAAGAAGGGATCAAAAATTTTGTCAATTACCTCGGGCGGAATGCCACAGCCGGTATCCTGGATCGTCAGGCAGATATATTTACCGGGACTGGA
>CAZAKO010000150.1:0-4613 GCA_964485745.1 uncultured bacterium | reverse complement strand
CGAATTGGGTAAAAGACCCCCAAAATGTTTCGATGTTTATCAATGCCCGTTCCGAGACGATTACCGCGAAACGCTCCTTTTCGGATTTGATTGATGCAAATCGTTGTGTGGTAATTGCAGATGGGTATTATGAGTGGCGGAAGGTCAATTCAAGGAAGCAACCTTACTATATCACCGTGCCGGATCGGAGCATAATACCAATGGCTGGTTTGTGGAATCAATGGACTGACAATCAAGGGGTTACAAAATTCACTTATACCGTAATCACAACAGCGGCAAGTGAGCAGCTGGAGTATATTCACCCCCGAATGCCGGCTTTATTGGAAAAAGAGAACCTGGATATTTGGCTAAATTGTGTTGATAATAAACCAATAGCTGCTCTCGGCTTGCTCAAACCTTATAAGCGAGTTTTGGAAGCCTATCCGGTTTCGGGATTTGTTAACGATGTGCACAATAATTCACCACGTTGTATCGAAAAGATTAATCAACCACCTGGTTCACTTTTTATTTAATTAGATTAAAATTTGCTGACCTTTTGCTAAAGATTTGTTATACTTGGGCAATGAAAAATAATAATCTGTTTTTTATTAAAGTGCTGCAAAAACAAATTTCGAACTAATTGCTTTAAAAAGGGAGTAAATATGCCAGAAGTGTTTTCAGTGAGTCCAAGCGGTGAGAAATTTCGAATTCCGGGTCAGGAGGAGTTCCGGTCGGAATTTGAAATGCTGCAGAAACGCGTTCAAACCGAGCGTGAAAAAGGTCGTGAAATTGTCGTGGTAATGGGTGTTGGCTTTGTTGGTGCGGTAATGGCGGCAATTGTTGCCGATACAATTGATGAAAGCAGGAAACCTTCCAAATTTGTAATTGGAATGCAGCGCCCCAGTGCGCGGAGTTACTGGAAAATTCCGCTGCTGAATCGGGGAATTTCTCCGGTAAAGGCTGAAGATCCGGAAGTCGAGCCGATGATCAAGCGCTGCGTACTCGAAAAGAAGACATTAATTGCCACTTATACTTATGATGTTCTGAAGCTCGCCGATGTCGTAATTGTGGATGTGCAGTGTGATTATTTAAAAGAGAATCTGGATAACGTCAGAACCGGTCAAGTTGATATGGCGGCATTGGAAAAATCAATTGGAGCTATTGCCGAACACATCCCAGCCGAGGCGCTGGTATTGATTGAAACTACCGTCGCTCCAGGAACCACTGAGCAAGTCGCTTTCCCGATTATGAAAGAAGCATTCAAAAAGCGTGGAATCGAGACTGATCCACTATTAGCCCATAGTTACGAACGGGTAATGCCCGGTAGAAATTATGTTGCCAGTATTCGGGATTTCTGGCGGGTTTGCAGCGGTGTCAATCAGAAAGCCAGAGACAAAGTCGTAAAATTTCTGAATGAAGTGCTGAATACTAAGGATTTTCCACTCACAGTATTGGATCGTCCGATCGAGTCGGAAACGGCGAAGATTGTCGAGAATAGTTACCGGGCAACTATTTTAGCATTCCTGGATGAATGGAGTCTCTTTGCCGAGCGCAATGGGGTGGATTTGATCAAAGTAATTAAAGCAATCAAAATGAGACCGACTCATAATAACATGATTTTCCCCGGTCCCGGAATTGGTGGCTACTGTTTACCGAAAGACGGCGGTCTGGGAGTCTGGGCATATAAACACATATTAGGATGGAATGACGATATTTTCAGAATTACCCCAACTGCGATTGACGTTAATGATACCCGTGGATTGCACGCCGCGGAATTGACCCGAGATGCTTTACGTAATATGGGTGAACCAATAGCCGCCGCAGATGTGTTAATCCTTGGCGCAGCTTATCGGGAAGATGTTGGCGATACGCGCTATAGCGGCTCGGAAATTATTGTGCGTAAATTGGTAGAAATGGGTGCAGAAATTCGGGTTCATGATCCCTATGTGCAGCACTGGTGGGAATTCGAGCAACAAGATACCTATCCCACTCCGGGATACAGCAAAGCCCGTTTTTTCCGCAATCAGGAAAAATTAAAAAATCTGCGAATTGAACAGAATCTTGATAAAGCTCTGAAAGATGTTAAGGCGGTCATTCTGGCTGTTCGCCATGAAGCTTATCTTAATCTCGATCCGGATGAGATTGTACGAAAAATCGGTCATTCGGCAGCGATCATTGATTGTTTCGGAATTCTAAGCGATGAAAAAATTCAACGCTATTTTGAATTAGACTGTGAAGTCAAGGGCTTAGGACGGGGACATATTCAGAGGATAAAGGAAAAAGTCCGAGAAGGATAAGGTATTCTACGCTACAGGATTCTATTCCTGCTTATAGATGTCATTTTCGTGAAAGTTCCAGACTTTGACTTTTTGAAGTATTTATGAAAACAGAAACAAGAGAAATAGTTATAACCGGCATCGTACAGGGAATCGGTTTTCGCCCATTTGTCTATAATCTTGCTGTAGAAAAGGGATTGAATGGTTTCGTTTATAATGACTTCGCGGGTGTTACGATTGTCATCCAGGGATTGAAAAATGAATTAGATTCATTTGAAAAATCTCTGTGTGAAAATGTTCCACCGAAAAGTAAAATAATCAATTATAAATCAACGGTTATTGAAACGAATGAGCTATTTGACCAATTCGAGATTCGGCAGAGTCCGGAACAGGGTGAGAAAAGTGCCGCAGTTACACCTGATTTAGATGTCTGTGATAATTGTTTAAAAGAGTTATTTGATCCTGCCAACCGACGCTATTTGTATCCTTTTATTAATTGTACCAATTGCGGACCACGTTATACGATAATTCAAGATATACCTTATGACCGTCCGAAAACGACAATGTCAAGATTCACGATGTGTAAGCAATGTCAGGCGGAATATGACGATCCTGCCAACCGGCGCTTTCATGCTCAACCCAACGCCTGTCCGAATTGTGGACCGCATCTGGAATTAAGAAATAAGTCCGGTGATGTACTTATAACTGCCTATAAGTCAATTGATTATGAGCATCTTTTTAACCAGGTTGGAAAATTACTTGAGATTGGAAATATCATAGCAATCAAAGGTATCGGCGGTTTTCATTTGGCGTGTGATGCAACCAACGAGAACGCGGTTGTGAACTTGCGTTCCCGCAAATATCGGCAGGACAAACCTTTTGCAGTAATGTTCCCCAATCTGGCTGAAATTAGGAAATTTTGCCTTTTGAATGATGCTGAAGTTGAGTTGCTTCAATCTGTACCACACCCAATCGTACTGCTCATGAAAAAGAAGGGAAAGGAGCTTGCTTATAGTGTCGCTCCTGATAATCATTATCTTGGAGTGATGCTGCCTTATACGCCTTTGCATCATTTGATCTTTCAATTTTTTAACAAACCACTGGTCATGACCAGCGGAAATGTCAGTGATGAACCCATTGCCTACAAAAATAAAGAGGCATTTAAGAGGCTTGGTAAAATCGCTGATTATTTTCTCGTCAATAATCGTGAAATCCATATCCGCTGCGATGATTCCGTTCTGAGAATCTGGAATGGGAAATCTTATCCATTACGCCGTTCGAGAGGTTTTGCCCCGGATAGATTAGACCTTAAATGGCGATTCGATCAGCCGGTACTCGCTTGTGGACCCGAGCAGAAAAATACCTTTGCCTTAGCGAAAAAAGATTCAATCTATCTTAGTCACCATATTGGTGATATGGAAAATATTGAGGCTTTAAAGTCATTCGAAGAGGGAATTAAGCACTTCAAGCGTATTTTTGAGATTGAACCGGAAATTATCGCCTATGATTTGCATCCTGACTATCTGAGTACGAAATATGCCTTAAATTATCCAAACAAAAATTCGAATGGTGATGAGGTTATCAAAATTGGTGTTCAGCACCACCATGCTCATGCAGTATCTTGTATGCTCGATAACCAGGTTACTCAACCGGTGTTGGCGATTGTCTTAGATGGAACCGGCTTTGGCAGTGACAAAACTATTTGGGGCGGCGAACTTTTATTAGCCGAAATAAAGCAGTTCAAGCGTCTCGGATATTTCAAAACTGCTCGTTTACCGGGCGGAACAGCAGCAATTAAAAATCCCTGGCAAATGGGAATTAGTTATTTACAGAATGTTTTTGGCAATCAATTACCGGATATTCCTTTTGTAAATGCGTTAAAACACGGACAAGTAAGTACGATATTAAAATTACTGGATAGTGGTATTAATTCACCGCTAACCAGTAGCTGTGGACGGCTATTTGATGGAGTGGCAGCGATTGCCGGTTTGCGAAATCGGGTAAATTACGAAGGTCAGGCAGCAATTGAATTTGAGCAAACAATAGTAAATTTGACTGCTGATGCTTACGAGTTTAATATCAATGAAAGTAATGAGAGTTATATCCTGAATTGGGAGGTGATGATTCGACAACTGGTTGATGATATAAAAAATGGATTACCAATCTCTGTATTAGCCGCAAAATTTCATAATGGATTAGCCCAGGGACTTGGAGAGTGGGTCGAAATTGCCAGGAATAATACCAGGATTAAAGAGGTCGTTTTAAGTGGCGGAGTTTTCATGAATGTTTATCTCCTGACTCGATTAAAGATGATTCTTGAGAAAAAGGATTTTATTGTTTATACTCATTGTAACGTTC
>CAZAKO010000149.1:0-4624 GCA_964485745.1 uncultured bacterium | reverse complement strand
TTCACGCGCTGACTCTCGCCGCCGGAAAGCGTCGAAACCGGACGTTCGAGTGATAGGTAACCGACACCGATGTCGATCATATGTCCCAGGCACGAGCGCATCTTGTTCACAAGAGGCGCGGCTTCCGGAGTAGAAAAACGGGCGAGGAATTCCGACAGGTCGATCAATTCCAGGCGCGCCAGATCGCCGATGTTTTTTCCTTCAAGCCTGACCGAAAGCGCGCGCTGATTCAGCCGCATTCCGTGACAGGCTTCGCAATCGAGATATAGAAAATAACGCTGATAGGCATCTTTGCGCTTGTCGGGCAATTCGTCTTCACTTTTATCTACATATAAGCGCTCCAGCCGGTGGGCGATTCCCTCATATTTTTTCATATAGGTTCCGGCGCCGTGCGGCTTGACGATCGGGATCGCCTCGGCGTACAGCAGATCGTGAAGTTGTTTATCATCGAATTCTTTAATTGGCTTGTCGGGATCGAACAATCCGCAGACCAGAATTTCCCGCCAGCTCCAGCCGCCGATCTTAAAATCGGGATGCGTGACCGCCCCATCGCGCAGAGATTTTTCCTTATCAAGCAGGAGATTAATATCGACCACGATCCGCTTGCCCAATCCTTTACAGTCCGGGCATAATCCTTCGGGATGATTGAATGAAAAATAAAATGACGGGCCGATGAACGGCGACACGAAGCGGGAGAAAAAGAGGCGCAGATAGGTGGAAATTTCAGTAGCGGTTCCTACGGTACTGCGGAGATTGCGCCCCATCCGTTTTTGATCGATGACGATCGCGGTGGAAATATTCTGAATCTCATCGACCGGCGGACGGGATAGTTTGGCCAAGCGCCGTCTCGCAAAAGAGGAAAAAGTCTCGATTAACTGTCGTTGGGCTTCGGTATAAATCGTATCGAATACCAGACTCGACTTCCCCGAACCGCTGACGCCCGTGAACACCACGACTTTCTTTTTCGGGATTGAGATATCGATGTTTTTCAAATTATGCGTCCGGGCCCCGCGAACGATGATTTCGTCTTTCATATTTATCTGATCTCTCGTTTTGTTACCAGCAGGATTACGAGCTATTTTAGCGGACGCTAATTTAACCAAAGACCGGAAAAATTACTAAAATTGAATTACATAAAATTGCTGGTTTTTAATGCACAGGCACGCGCAGTTTTTGGATAGCAGTGAACTCGGGCTTGATTAAAATCGAGCGATTGAGTAATATTTCAGCGTTACGCAGATAAAAAAGGTGTGATATAAAAATCTATGGACGGCCTTGATATTTAATAGGTTGTTTTGAAATCATTACTTGATCGGGAGGATTCACTATGCAATCGCAGTATGAAAACTATCCATTTTGGATAATCGCGGTCGCCACTCTGGTGTCATGGTCAATTTATGCCATCGGCATATTCGTCTTTGCCCAATGGGGAATCGTCTGGGTACTTTTATATGTGGCTTACTGTCTGTGGTTTGAGATCAAACTCTTGCGGGGCAGTTGTGTGAATTGCTATTACTATGGCAAATTCTGCGGATTCGGCAAGGGGCGGTTGTGTGCCCTGTTTTTCCGTAGCGGTGATCCTGCAAAATTCAATAAACGTAAAATCACCTTTCGTGATCTTATACCGGATTTTCTGGTGACGTTATTTCCTTTGGTGGGTGGTGTCATTCTGTTGATCCGGCACTTTGATTGGCTAATCCTTTTGGCATTGGCGGCAATCTGGATTCTGACTACTACCGGAAATAGTTTTGTGCGGGGTTCTTTGGCCTGCAAGTACTGCAGGCAGAAAGATTTGGGCTGTCCGGCGGCGCAAATGTTCGACCGTGCTCATAAGAAAAAGGACAGTGAGGCCTGAATGAAAAAACGTATTATTATCGGACTGACAGTTGGTTTAATGGCCGGGATTCTGGATGTGATCCCCATGCTGATCCAGAAATTGACCTGGGATGCCAATCTTTCAGCATTGACCTTGTGGATTGTGGTAGGTTTTATGTTGGCTATTTCGGATTTGCGTTTAACAGCAGTGCTGAAGGGGCTCGTGATCGCTTATATCTGTTTGTTACCGAGTGTGTTTATTATCGGGTGGAACAATCCGTTCAATTTGATTCCCGTTTTAGTAATGACCGGGATTTTAGGAGCACTGGTGGGATTTGTCTTCCATAAAATTGCGAAAGAGTAGGCGTCGAATGAAAACAAGAATAGCGGTAATTTTACCGGCCATGAGTATTTTATCAATCTTTAATGTTGAGCCATTGAATTCAACCGAGCCACCGGCTCCGACGGTGATACAAAATGTGTCTTATGCTCCAGGCGGCGATTCACTACAGGTAATGGACATTACTTTGCCAAATCGAACCGAAAAGGCCATTCCCGTTATCCTGGCAATGCATGGCGGCGGTGGCGATAAAGTGGAATTCAACGCATGGGCTAAATATTTTGCGGAACTTGGCTATGCAACGGTTTCAATCAACTTTCGCGGGATGCCGGATCGGAATATGTTGCCGGAAAAAAGTCTCTATCCGGCCTCGGTCAAGGATACCTTCTGGGCGTTAGCCTGGATTTGTGCCAATGCGAACATTTATCGGTTCGATCCGGAACACCTCGCCGTAATAGGGTTTTCACTCGGCGGAACGCTGGCGGCAATGCTGGGAACGGTAGACGACCGAACGCCCTATCTGAAAGATTGTCCTTTTACCCTACCAGACGAACAGAAACTGAGAGGCGTGATCACGGTTTCGGCAATCTTCGATTATCACCTGCCGATGAATCCGGGTGTGGAACGATATAGTTCGGCTTATTTAGGCGCTGACCGACAATCAAATCCGCAACTCTGGACAAATGCTTCGCCGATTAATTATGTAAATGGCAACGAACCGCCGTTCCTGCTATTACATGGTCAGAATGACAGATCGATTGATGTCAATCAACCCAACGCTTTTGTCCCAGTCTTACAGAAAATGAACGGAAACGTCGATTTAAAGTTTTTGCCGGGTGGTCACATGGCGATCATTAAAAATCCAGAGGCATATAAAATTGCCGGCGATTTTCTGAAGAGGGTTTTTGAATAGGATTTGCTCCATTACTCAGATCAGATTGGATGAACAAATCATTGATAATAGAAAAAAGAAGGATTAGATTGAATATTGTGAAATTGAAAGACAAATATGAATATTTCATAATAGCCGGAAATGTTTCCTATATGCAGGCAACTTTTCATACTTATGGGAAAAAAACCGGGGGAAATCAAGGCGTCTAATATTGTTATGGAGCCGACGAAATGGGCAATAAACCAAGCATAGGGCAAGCATCAAAAACGGAGGCTGAATAATGAACAAGAACCTTCTAAGAAAACACTTGGAGGATTTCCTCGCTGATTCAAAGAAAGAGCCTAAGAAATTCAGCACCGATTCGAAAGAGCGATCAGGTATGATTGAGTACTATAGATCGTTTAGCCGAGACAAGATTTTGTCCATAACTGAAGAAGACATTTATCAATATCTATCAAAACTATGGGCAATGCTCATTTGGGGAAACAAGCATTACGTTGTGGACAAGATTATTCAAGACAACGGTCTCAATCATTTCAGGACACATCTTGCCGATCTTGTTTGGGGGGAAAACGACATCACAGTAAGATGGGATGCTTTCCGCAAGCATATCAAAGGAATGGGGCCTGCCATGATGAGCGAGATTCTATGCAAGACCCATCCAGATGACTTTGTCCTTTGGAACAGGCGTGCATACATTGGACTGAATTATTTGGAAGTCAGGAATCTGCCAAGATATGATTATCAACTCATCGGAAAGGTATATAAGCATCTATGTGATATCGCTAAAGAAATCTTGGTTGAACTACGAAATGTAGGCTTTCAGGATACGACTCTCCTTGCCGTAGATTATTTCATCTGGGAACAGCTTCAAGGCACGGATTCTCTCAGCAGAGCATACGATAGCAAACCAATCCCGGAGAACAGAACAGACCTGGAGTCACCTGAGAAATCCAAATTCATCCATGATGACATTAGGGACAAACTCAGTGACATTGGGCAATGGTTAGGATTTACGGCGAAGATTGAGCAAAAGGTCGCTGATGGTTCTAAAGTTGACACAGTCTGGGAATCGACTATTGGCAATATGGGCAGAGTTATTTACATCTTCGAGGTGCAAACCAAAGGCAGTATTGACAGTCTGATTCTGAATTTATTGAAGTCGCTGAACAATCCAGCGGTTCAGGGAGTAGTTGCAGTCTCGGATCAGAAACAGCTTGAGGTGATAAAGAAACATGCTTTAGCTGTCAAAGACCTGCGAGACAAGCTTAAATACTGGGACTACGAGACGATTTTGAAGGTTCACGAGAGCCTGGAATTTGTTAATGCCAGCATAAATGAGTTAGGCCTTGTCCCACAAGGTTTTTAATAATCAATTGTGGTAGGAAAACGGAGCTCCGTAACGACCGGCTGCTACCAACTTGAGGACCGTTATCATTCATAAAAATCTCTGCCTGCTTTCCCCGTCGCTAAAGTTTGGCTTGGATTGTCCTATCTGATAATCGCGCATTTGAGGATGCGCTTTTCCGTTCCGCAACTCAGGCAGATGAAATAGATGCCGGATGGAATTCCGTCCG
>CAZAKO010000148.1:2620-4634 GCA_964485745.1 uncultured bacterium | reverse complement strand
GAAAAAATTGAACGGATTCCCCAGAGTATCGGTCATGCTAACGAATGGCACACAGACAAAATGAAAATTGCGTTCGGCGACCTCAGCCGGCTCGGGCTTTTTAATCGTCGTCGTCAAGTTTTGATAATCAATTTCCAGGTGGAGATTCTGGATCAGGTTCCAGCCGATGATCCCATCAATTTTGATGATTTTGATGACCTTGAACAATTTGATTTCCAAGTCTTTTTTAGCAATGATCCAGACCGGGTGATTCGCGACGGTCAGGTCACCGATTTTCAGTTCCCGGATGACTGCCGGGCGGGTGCCGACATAAATATCGGTCGAGGTCCCGATCATGGTATTTTCTTCATGCAAGGGTTTGATACCGCAGGTTTCGGCAATGTCCGAGGATATGACTGTTAGTTCGGCGCCGGTATCAATCCAGAAATTTTGTTTATGACCGTTAATGGTAACCTCGATTACCGGTGAACCGCTGATACTCAGTTCGGTGGGAATAAGACAAGGTTGATCGGGATAGTGATAAACTTCAGCTGGAGCTTGTTGGAATGCCTTGACGAATTCGATCGAATTATCCTGATCCAATCCTGCCGGCAGTTGGGAATCCATCTCGACCAGCCGATCCCAGCGGTTGGCATAGGTGTAGTGCCATTTCAGAATATCGGCGCAGGAGGCTTGTATCAGTGAGTCGCGGGTATTTTCCATCAGACATTCGAATATCTGGGCGGAAGTGTCACTTCTGCCGGTAATCATCAATTGCAGACCGTTAACAAAATACTGCTGCTCGGCAGTCACCTCGTTGCGCTTGATATAATCAAAATCGAAATGTCGAATTGCCTGCCAGTAATCCCGGTAAGCTTGCGGTTTGGGTGCTCGGGCAATAACCTTTTCTTCTTGCGGAACCACCCCCAGGCTGCCGGTATTAATGTTGATGGAACAAGCCGCCCAAATGATTAATAAGACAGGAATAAAAATTTTTGAAGATTGCATTGATACCTTCAACCGAAAAAATCCCGGAACGATCCAAGTATTGATCCTGATTTCATTGTTGTTTCAGCTTCCCATATTTAAATCATTTACTCCAAATATTATCGAATGTCTAAATAAATACCAAGCAATGTTACCGTCTGCAAGATAAAATGATGACTTTGACCGTATCTATTTTGAATGATGGCAAGACCCAAATGAATTGTTGAATGCCATTATGGAAAAATTTAAATTTGGTCGAGTGGATAAACAATAATGAAAGTAGAGATTGGATGGGAGCGACTAACGCTGATATGATGAGGTGGAACATGCCGAGGGAATCTTACTTTTGCTTTTTTTGCATATTTGTGCTTTCTGTTTTTTTATTTCAAACTGCGTTTTCTGCTGGGAGTTCAGATACGATTTCGATCGGTAAAATTGATTCGTCGCTCCAGTGTTTAATTAAAATGCAAAAGGAAATCAGGGGGATTCATCCCTTTTTGGATGAGTTGCATCCGATTGTATTTGCCGAAAATGATTATCTGTACATCTTCGACTTCGACACATTATCCGGTGGATATAGTTTTATAAAAAAGGAGCCGGCTCCGTTTCCGTTGCCCGACAAGGTCAGAGCTTCTTTTCCGCTGTCTGTTTACGATTCGAAACCATGCTGTATTGTCACCAGAGATATTTTTGATTCAGAGGCGGGATATATAACAATTTTCCACGAATTCATGCACTGCCGTCAATTCTTAACCTGCGAGCTGAAACTCAAAAAGGATTTGAAAATTGCCCAGGAGGCAGCCAAACGGAATGACTATGCCTGGGAACTTAATCACCCCTTTCCGTACAGCGACTCACTGTTTGTCAAGTACTATTCCGGGTTTATGGAAGCCCTAAACAATAGAAATGAAGTGGTGATTGCAGAATATCGCCGAAAGTTGAAGCGGCACTTATCTCAGGTTGATTTTGAATATCTGGTTTGGCAGGAGTGGAAGGAAGGTTTTGCCCGGTTGATTGAGAACCGGATTCAGTCTTATTTGGGAATTGA
>CAZAKO010000148.1:0-2520 GCA_964485745.1 uncultured bacterium | reverse complement strand
TGTTGACAATCGTGTGTATAATCATGTAAATTAGACTGTGATAAATGGAGACTTAAAATGATTGAAAAACATGTTCGAATCAACATCACTCTACCCAAATCCCTTGATCAGGAACTTGCCCTTGTTTCTGAAGAATTAAACGATAAAAAGAGCCATATCATCGCTCGGGCGCTGACATTATATTTCGATGAACTGGATACTCTGGTTGCCGACAATCGCTATAAGAAGCTCAAAGAAGGCAAATCTGAAACAGTTACCTTAACTGAGTTAGAAAAAATAATCGGATAGATTGTTGTACTCTATCGAATTTCTGAAAGAAGCAATAGAGGAATTAAAACGCCTTGACCATGTCTGGCAAAAGCGAATTATCAATAAATTAAAAATTCTGGCAACCGATCCCGCCAGCCTTGCCAATAATATCAAACTACTCAAGGGTAAATATCATGAGTATTTTCGACTACGAATTGGGGATTACCGGGTAATCTACTGCCGTGAGGAAACCCAGTTAGTAATCCTGATCATCCGGATTGGACACAGGAAGGAGATTTATTAAGGGTGGGGAAATCGTAATGGAAACAGCCTTGTAATGAACAAATAAATCCGTTGAAACGGTTTTGGTTGAGTATCGGGTATAATTCGCTGAATCAATTCGGGGGCTAATCTGAATCGCGCAATATAATTGTTGATATTAAGGGAAAAATTATAAAATTTCAGGATGATTCCAGATTACGTGAAAATGTGAGTTCTTTGGATGCCTAAGCCCAAAATTTTAATCATCAAAATGGGATCAACTTACCGCGAGTTGATCTCGCAATATGGTGATTTCGATCGCTGGATTTTGAACTCGGTCAAAGAACTCCCGATCAAATTTAAAGTGCAGAAAATTGACTATGTTGTGCCGGAGAGTATGGCGCAGTACCAGGGCGTGATTTTTACCGGTGCACATAAATCGCTCACCGGTATTTATCCTTTTGTAAAAGGTGCAGCACGAATTCTTGAATATATCCTGGATTTGAAAATTTTTACCCTCGGTATCTGTTTCGGGCATCAAATCATTAATCAACTGTTGGGTGGGAAAGTGATCCGTAATCCATTGGGTCCTGAAATTGGTTTGTCAACGATTCAATTAACCTTAAGTGGCATGGTTGATCCGCTTTTTAAAGGTTTGCAGCGTGCCAAGATTCAGGTCTATTCTTCACATTTTGACATAGTTACTTCGCTGGCGGAGGGGATGGAATGTTTAGCCTGGAATGAGCAGACCAAAATCCAGGCAACGCGCTATCAATCTTTCCTTTACACAACTCAGTTCCATCCTGAATATACTAAAGAAATAATGACTTATTACATCCGCAAAAACCAGGACATATTGCTTGAGGAACACTATCGCAATCCGCTGCATATTCTGAAGCCTGACGAAGCGCTGCGTCAAAATAAACGAATTAAGAGCGGAATCAGGATTTTGGAGAACTTTTTAGCATTGATAATTCATTCCTGGAATCGGAAAGAGATATGCAACCAGTGATCAATCAGCGCTGGGATGTGACTATTCCAGAAGCCCGTGAAATTCAAAATGAGCTTGCCAATCGGCTGATTCAAAAACCCTTGCCAGTTTCGATAAAGAGGATTGCTGCGGTTGATGTATCCTATACCCGCTGGGATCGCCGGGGCTATGCCGTCCTGGGAATTTTTTCCTTAGCTCATGACAACAAATATGACCAGTTTATTCTCAAAGATGAATGTATTTTGACTGGTATTGATCACGTGAGTTTTCCCTATGTTCCGGGCTATTTGAGTTTCCGGGAGATTCCCCTGTTGCTGACTCTCTTTGATAAAGTGGATCAGCCGATTGATGTGATTATTGCCGATGGGGCAGGGATTGCTCATCCGCGCGGCATGGGATTGGCAGCTCATCTTGGTTTGATTTTCGACCTGCCCAGCGTCGGCTGTGCCAAATCCCGATTAATTGGAGAATATACCGAACCAGGCAGGCGCAAGGGTGATAGTACTGATTTGCTAATTAATAATCGAGTTGTCGGAAAAGTACTAAGGAGTAAAGACAATTGTAAACCGCTATTTGTTTCACCCGGAAATAAGTCAACCGTGGATGATGCGCTAAATCTAATTTTGCGATTATGTTTTAAGTATCGAATCTGTGAGCCGATTCGAATCGTTGATCAAAAGTCAAAAGAATTACGAAAAAGTAATTAGAAATGGAGATAAATTTATGAAAAGGTTAGTTCGCAGCCCGCACAACCGCGTGATTGGCGGCGTATGCGGCGGCATTGGAGAGTATTTAGAAGTTGATCCGGTGCTCATACGCTTAATCTGGGGCGTGTTCTTTTTTCTTGGTGGCATTGGATTCTTGGCTTATATCATTGCCTGGATTATCATTCCCCTGGAGAAAGATATTCGGGAGAGCACCAATATTCAAGAGAATCATAAAGGAAGCTCGAATTACAGTGCGCAGATCACTATTGGATTGCTCTTGGTTATTATCGGATCGGCACTGCTAATCCGTGA
>CAZAKO010000147.1:0-4641 GCA_964485745.1 uncultured bacterium | reverse complement strand
ATTCGCAGGTCCGACAGGAATTACTAAACGCCCACCATTTCGCAGTTGATCAATTAGAGGTTGTGGAACTGAGGTTGGAGCGCAGGTAACTAAAATCGCATCATAAGGGCTATGTTCATACCAGCCCTGATAACCATCGCCAATCAAAATTGAGATGTTAGTATAATTCAGTTCCCTTAGAACTTTTTGGGCGTTTTTTGCCAGAATCTCGTTGATTTCGATTGAATAGACCGAGTCGCAAATTTCCGCCAAAACAGCTGCCTGATAACCGGAACCTGTTCCAACTTCCAGGACTTTATCGGTTTTTTTCAGGGATGCGATTTCGGTCATTAACGCCACGATATAGGGCTGCGAAATAGTTTGTCCTTCACCGATCGGCAAGGGGTAATCATCATAAGCATATGCTTCATAATTTTGAGGCACAAAGCGGTGCCGTTCGACTTTCCGCATCGCCGCCAGAACAGCTGAATCTCGAACACCCTGCGCTTCAATCTGCCATTTAACCATTTCCATTCGCTGCTGAACAAATCTCGATGATTGATCCTGTGAATGGCTACAGCAGAATGTACCTATTAGCAAAAATACAAGAAAAATTTTCAAGAATGGCAGGTTGAATCGCATTACTCAGTTAACCTCTAACTAAAATACAAATTGTCTGACAGATCTGCAATAGGGCTTTTAATTATTGAGTGGATTTTTATTTAACCGTATATTAGCCGATAATAGGAGCGGTGATGATTATTTATATTCATGGATTCGGCAGTAGCGGCAAAGCCTTTAAAGCACGTCTGTTAAGACGGTTATATCCTGAAATTCCTTTATATTCGCCCGATTTGCCGCATGAACCGCAGCAGGCAATCCAATTTTTAGAGGATTTGATAATAGATAAATGCGATTCAAAGCAGCTCCTATTAATTGGCAGCAGTCTGGGAGGTTTCTACGCGCTGCATCTCCATGTAAAGTTCCATCTATTTGCAGTTTTACTAAATCCCACCGTACAACCAATCTCCAATTTGGAAAGTCAACTAAAAAATCGCAGCAATTTTGATCCAGCGGTTTCAGCTGAATGGCAGCAGAAATACCTTCCGCATTTAGCCCAATTTTACCATTCTCCACAGGAAATTCATTCTGAGAAGCTTAATGTCTATCTGAATCGTGATGACGAAATACTGAACTACCGGATTGCCGAAGAATATTTTAAACAAAGTAACTGCACGATCAGTTTATTTGACCATGGGGGACATGTATTTTTAAATTTCCCCCAAATTCTGCCTGGGATAATTTCAGTCTATGACCAGATCAACTCGTAATTTTTTCCGTGATCATCTGGAGTTATTTTCTGAATGCTAATTGAGCGGAAAATTAGCCGATTGACAATCAGGTTGAAAGATTGGAAGTCTTCGGTTATATTGTTAATGTGAAAAGATAATGGGATAAGGAAAGGTTAAATTTTTGCCGATGGTTAATAAAGATCAGCGCCGAAGATATGGAATCCTGTTTGCAATCTTCATTTTTATCATTATCGCGGTGTTGACTTTCAATTTGATTTCTTTGAAACGGGATCGTTATCCAAAAAAATCGGTAACCAAGTTATACTTTGCCGATAACATGTCGGAGGCACACCAAAAGATAATCGAAAAATTCAATCAAGACCACCGGGGAAATATCGAAGTTGTACCCATTGACCTTACTTTTGAAAAATTTACCACGAATGATCGTAAGGAGTTGATTGCCCGCTCCTTAAGAAGTCGCAGCAGCCGGATTGATATTTTTGCGGTGGATCAGATTTGGGTTCCCCGATTTGCCAAATGGGGCGAACCACTAATGGCTTATTTTTCGGATGCCGATTTATTAGCAATCGTGCCCCAGGCATTAAAGACTTGTTACTATCAGGATATACTTCTCGGCATTCCGCTGTATCTTGATCTTGGCGTTTTATATTACCGTCAGGATTTGATCAAAAACACCCCAGAGTCGGATGAAATAATGCGAAAACTGACGCATTCGATCGCCTGGGATGATTTGATTGAATATGGACAAAGGCATTTTCCGGGAAAGCCTTTTTATCTTTTTCAAGGTGAAAAATACGAGGGTTTAGTCTGCAATTATCTTGAAATATTGGAGAGTATGGGGGGCAAGTGGTCGGCTGAAAATCAATTTTCGCTGAATACCCCAATTGGAAGTCAAAGCGCTAAGTTTATGCTGGATTTGATCATCAAATATAAAGTTACACCACCGTTAGTGAGTTCTTTCATCGAAAGGGAATCATATCTATATGCCTTAGAACAGGACGCGCCATTTTTTCGGGGATGGTCAAATTTTTTAAAAGATGTGCCGGTTGGTACAGCCGATTCCATTAAAATAAAAAATCTTGGAGTAAGTTTTCTGCCTCATTTTGATGATAATCCTCCGGTAACCATCTTTGGTGGCTGGAACCTGATGATTTCAAAGTACTCAAAGAAGAAGTTAGAGGCGATCGAGTTTCTGCATTATATTCTCGCGGAAGAAGCGCAAAAGATAATGTTTGAAACCTCGGGCTATCTGCCAATCCTGAAAAAGATTTATACCGATCAACAAATCGTCGCAAAATACCCTTACATCAAATTTTTTGGATCAATGATGGACTATGGAATCTATCGTCCGGCAGTGGTTAACTATACCAAAATCTCAGATGTTCTGGCATTCTATTTGAACAGTATTTTAAAACAGGATTTGTCAGTTGAGAAAGCGATGCAACTTGTAGATCAGACAGTTTCCTCCGACCAAATATTCTTACGATGATTAGATGGAGCGATGAGTTTACGCAGACGATTAAAGGATTATCGGTTTGAGATTCGGCATTTTATTATTCTTTTTGTCATTTTAGCCGCCTTCCAATTTTTGCTAACTTATCTGCATAATATTTCCAGTAAGAAGCTGATTGAACAGACTATGGATCTATATCGGCGGGATTCCGCTATCCGCTTAGGGAATCTGACAACCACCTCCTTAGAACTATTAGTTGAACAGAGTCTATTATATCCGCTCGTAAGTGAAGAATCGCGCCGCAGAGCAATTCAGGCGTTTGACATTATTCTGAATCAGCAGACCTTAGAGCAGAATGTTGATGAAACCTGCTTGATCTTTAATTCGGGAAAAGGATTGTTTGCAATTGATGAGGGAACTGATCTTTATAATTTTATTTTTCGGCATGAAATTCCTCCTAACCCTAAAAATCTGGAATCCAATTATGCAATTAATCA
This sequence comes from uncultured bacterium, assembly GCA_964485745.1. GTDB lineage: Bacteria > Fidelibacterota > UBA2242 > UBA2242 > UBA2242 > CAZAKO01. The sequence continues at coordinate 1,399 of CAZAKO010000147.1, read as the reverse complement.
CTATCAATCGCTTATCAGAGAGATCAGAGAGACCGAACAGATCTATTGTACCTGGGATGAACTCCACTCTTTTCATGTCTTAATTCCGTTCGTTCCAAAGGGTGAATTCGAAGGCATCGTTTACATGAAAATTACCCCGGATGTTAGTAATATTGCTCAGGAAATATCAAGCGTCTATGACGAAACCGGGATCATCTTTACGGCTTTGATTTTGTTTGGGCTATTAGCTATGTTTTATATCACCTCGCAAACTATTCGTGATCGGGATTTGGCTCAAGCTGAGCTGTTCAAAGAAAGAGAGCACCAGCTCAAAACTGAAATTGCCCACCAAAAAGAAACGCTTTTTACCAAAAGGATTTATCATGCTCATCATAAAGCCGAAAAGGTAATGGGTTTTATTCAGGATGAGATCCGGTCGCTTAATACCAAGAATATCAAGCAGTTCAAATATATAGTTACACGCTATTCGAATTTTATCTCGCGGGTAATCTATGACATGAAGTGGTATGATCCGCCAATTCATGCAACTCGCAATCCGATTTTCGAAACCGACATAAATGCGGTCATCGAATTTTTGGTAAAGTATCTTTTTAAAAGAGTTACTGGCGAAAATACGGCTTTTAACTTTATTCTCGAATTAGATCAAAATTTACCAAAGGTTCGGATTAACGAATATGTCATCTGGGAAATTCTGGAACCACTGATTCAGAATAGTATTGACCATAACTTAGAGCGCAACGTTACAATTACCCTTAGGACGAAATATTATCAGGACGGCGGAGCTACAGAAGTGGCGATCTTGGATAATGGTAAGGGAATTATCCCGGAACTACTGCAACGCAATGCGGAGGGTATCAAAAAAATTTTTCTGGAAAATACCTCGACCCGCGAACATGCCGAAAATTCGGGATATGGCTGTTATATCGCTCATGAATTAAGCACAAAACGCTGTGGCTGGCAGATTGATGCAGCTAATCTCCCGAGTGGCGGATGCATTATAACCTTGACAATTCCACAAAAATAACCGAGAATTAGTCCTAATGCTTAAAAATCCGATTCGAATTTTGGTGATTGAAGACGAAGAATTTGACATTCGCCGAATCAAGCGAACTGTTGCTCCATTCTCACAAATAATCATCTCTGATATTGTCTCCAGCGGTTCTGACGCGCTGAACCTGATATCGCATAAGAATATCTACGATGTAATCATTATGGATTTTCAGATTGCCGGCGGCATAATGGGCGAAGAACTGATCCGGGAAATCAAAAAAATCAATCCCTTTATCCAGATTATCGTCGTTACCAAAATGACAATTTATCAAACTGATTTTGATTTTGCTAATCGCTTAATTCGGGCGGGTGCTTTTTGGTTTTGTACTAAATATCCGGGCGATATTGA
>CAZAKO010000146.1:0-4643 GCA_964485745.1 uncultured bacterium | reverse complement strand
TGGCAGCACTATATTTTTATAAGATGAATTATGATCCGAAAAATCCACATTGGGAGGATCGCGACCGATTACTACTAAGTAAAGGACATGCCGCTTTGGTGCAATATGCGGCGCTGGCAGAAATTGGTTATTTTCCCAAAGAGGAGATTGGGCGAGTCAAGTGTTTAGGTGCGATGTTGCAAGGTCATCCCGATATGCTGACTACCCCGGGGATAGAAGCTAATACGGGCTCATTAGGGCAAGGCTTGTCAATTGCCTGCGGCATGGCTGCCGGTTTGAGGTTAGACCATCGAAAAAGTAAAGTTTATTGCATCGTTGGCGATGGCGAATTAGCCGAAGGTCAAATCTGGGAAGCGGCGATGACAGCCGCATATTACAAACTTGATAATTTGGTCGCAATTCTCGATCAGAATGGTTTCATGGCTACCGGTCCGATTGTGGAACGTTATAACACTAATCCGCTGGTCGAAAAATGGCAAGCCTTTGGTTGGCATGTGATGGAAATAGATGGTCACAATCTACAACAAATTATTAAGGCTCTCGATCAAGCCGATAGTATTTCCGGACGACCAAAAATGATCATTGCGCATACGGTGAAAGGTAAGGGTATATCGTTTGCCGAGAATAATGCTACCTTTCATAATAATGATTTAACCCGCGAACAATTTGAACGGGCGTGTGCCGATTTAGCTATTTAGGGAGAATTTATGAACATGCAAAATCCACGGCAGGTCTATGGTGAAACGCTGGTTGAGTTGGGTCGTGAAAATAAAAATATTGTGGTTCTGGAAGCTGATTTAAGTAAATCAACGATGACCTGCCTGTTTGAAAAGGAATTCCCGGACCGGTTTTTTGAAATGGGAATTGGCGAGGCAAATATGACCTCTTTCGCCGGTGGTCTGTCTTTGACCGGGAAGATAGCATTTACTAATTCATTTGCCGTGTTTGCCGCTGGTCGGGCTTATGATCAGATCCGGCAGGGAATCAGTATCCCGAAATTAAATGTCAAAATCGTCGGTTCGAGCGCCGGTTTATCGGATTTTGGTGATGGGGCAACTCATCAGTCAGTGGAGGATTTGGCGATTATGCGTGCCATCCCAAATATGACCGTATTAGTGCCGGTTGATGGTATCGAAACGCGAAAAATGACCCGGAAAATTGTTGACTATCCGGGCCCGGTGTACATGCGCTTAAATCGTCATGATCTGCCTGATTTATTTCCAGTTGAAGAGGATTGGACAGTCGGAAAGTCGTATTTAATCAGGGATGGCAAAGATGTGGTAGTTTTTGCCAATGGCATCATGGTCTCGAAAGCTATCGGAGCAGCCGCAAAGCTGGCAAAAGATGGGATTGCGGTCAGGGTGGTGAACGTCAGCTCGTTGAAACCAATTAACGAAAGCGAGATTAAAAAGTATGCATCTGGCGTTAAGGGCATCGTTACCGCCGAGGAGCACTCTTTGATTGGCGGTCTGGCAAGCGTGATCACTTATATCCTGCGCGGCAATCCGGTACCGATTGTGACAATCGGGATCGAGGATCAATTTGGTCAATCGGCTCACAATTACGATGAATTACTTGAAGCCTATGGCTTAACCGAAATCAATATCATCAATTCTATCCTGAAATTACTCGGTCGAATATGATTTTATTAAACAGGACCTGGCAATGCTGTTAATCATCGTTCTGATAGTGTGCATCCTCTTTATTATTTTCTCTTCGGTAAAAATCCAATTGCATCCGTTTCTGGCATTATTATTTGCCGCTTTGGGATTTGGCTTATTTACCGGCATGCCCTTGCCTAAAATTGTTCAGTCAATCAATCAGGGCTTCGGTGGTACTATTGGCTATATTGGGATTGTAATCATTGCCGGGACAATTATCGGGACCTTTTTAGAACTATCGGGTGGAGCATATACCCTTGCGGATCGAATCTTGAAATTAATTGGTGAGAAACGGATTGCGATGGCAATGTCCCTGATTGGTTATTTTGTCTCTATTCCGGTGTTTGCCGATTCCGGTTTTGTGATTCTCTCGCCGCTGAACAAGGCGCTTGCCAAACGGGCGAATATCTCCTTAGCCGGTCCGGCAATTGCATTGAGTTTGGGACTTACCGCGACTCACTGCTTGGTGCCGCCGACTCCCGGTCCAATCGCTGCAGCCGGAATTTTGGGAGCAGATTTGGGTCTGGTAATTCTGTTAGGTATACCAATAAGCTTTTTAGCCTTAATATTTGGTTACCTATTTGCGGTTAAGTTCGCGGCAAAAATTCCGATTGATCCAAATCCCGATGTATCCGAAGATGAAATTGCCGCGAAGCTGAAAGAGGCACCGTCAACCATTAATGCCATCGGACCGATTCTAATTCCAATTATTTTGATTGTCCTCCGATCCATATCAGAATTTCCAACCAGACCGTTTGGTGAAGGTTCAATTAAAGTAATTTTTAGTTTTATCGGTGAACCGATTGTTGCGCTATTAATTGGCGTTTTGCTGGCTTTTAGGCTGCCGCGTAGATTGCAAAAGAGCATGTTGTCGGATTCGGGATGGGTAGGGAAGGGACTACGCTATGCGGCTATAATTATTATGATAACCGGAGCCGGTGGGGCTTTTGGTAAAATTTTGCAGAATTCGGCACTGGCTGAGACGATTGGGAGATCTCTGGCGAATGCCAAATTGGGCATCTGGCTGCCATTTATTATTGCGGCAATGATCAAAACCGCCCAGGGATCATCCACGGTGGCGATGATTACAACTGCCTCGATTCTTTCACCGCTGGTAGCATCGCTGGGATTCATTTCTGAAATTGCTCAGGCTTTGGTGGTACTCTCTATCGGCGCCGGTGCAATGGTTGCCTCCCATGCCAACGACAGCTTTTTCTGGGTAGTCACGCAAATGTCGGGTATGGATGTCAAGACCGGCTACAAATTGCAGAGTCTGGGTACCATGACCTTAGGGGTCAGTGCAGCCGTAGTGATTTGGGCTTTTAGTTTAGTTTTAATTTAATAACAAAAGGAAATCACGATGGATCAAATGAAAGCTGTGGTCAAATATGCCGATGCACCTGGTGCGACTGAAATGTGGGAAGTTCCGATCCCGACAATCGGGAAAACCGATGTCCTGGTTGAAGTTGCTTACATTGGTGTTTGCGGAACCGATCCGCATATCCATAACAATACTTCAGCCTTTCAATTCATACGACCGTTTATCATGGGGCACGAATTTGCCGGTACAGTCGCTAAAATCGGGGCTGAGGTAACCGGCTACTCCATCGGCGATCGAGTTACAGCTGAAACTCACGCGGAATTCTGCGGGAAATGTCCGCTCTGCAAACAAAATAACTATCATCTGTGCCGGGAGCGTAAAGGCTATGGTTTCCATGTTGACGGGGCATTTACCCGATTTGTTAAAGTACCCGAACGAATTTTACATCGGGTCCCGGCTGATGTGACTTTAAGAGCAGCCTCAATCACCGAACCTTTTTGCGTGGCTTATAAGGCGTTAGTTTCGAATAGTAATATTAATCCCGGCGATACGGTGGTGGTGATCGGTCCCGGTCCAATTGGAATTTTATGTATCAAAATCGCGCAGCTGTCCGGCGCAGCTGAAATCATTGCAATCGGAACCGTAGGAGATGATCAACGATTGGAAATCGCCAAAGATTTTGGAGCGACGGTTGTCATTAACAGCAGTAAGGCTGATCCGCTGCAAATAATCCGGTCATTCGGCGCTGGTTATGGGGCGGATTTAATTGTGGATACGGCTGGCAGTTCAGAAACGCTGAAATTATCCATGGATGCAGTGCGACCTGCCGGTCAAATTACCAAAATTGGCTGGGGCACCAAGCCGGTAAATTTTAGTCTTGATCCGTTAATTGCTAAATCGGTGACCTTGAAGGGACATTTTAGTCATACTTGGGATGTCTGGGAGAAGTGCTTGACGCTGATGGGTCATAAATTAATTGATCTGGAGCAACTCATTACCCATGAACTTCCCATAGATCAATTCGCCAAAGCCTTCGAGTTGATTGAAAATAAGGAAGCCTTAAAAGTTGTTTTAAAGCCAATTTAAATTAAAAATGATGAGAGGAGTTGGTAGGTGAAAAATATCGGTTTTATTGGTCTTGGGATTATGGGCAAACCCATGGCCAAAAATTTACTGCAAGCCGGCTATAATTTGGTCGTATATGATATTAATAGCGATCCGGTAAAGGAGCTGGTTCAGGCTGGAGCTAAAGCCGGAAATTCGCCGGAGGATGTAGCCGCGCAGAGTGAGGTCATCATTACCATGCTGCCCAATTCGCCCGAAGTCAAGGAAGTCGTGCTGGGAGATAAGGGTGTTATTTTTGGCGCAAAATCCGGCACTGTCTTGATTGATATGAGTTCGATTGCGCCGCGGGTGTCGCAGGAAATTTCAGAAAAATTACAGCAAAATGGTATTGCGATGTTAGATGCGCCGGTAAGCGGCGGCGAACCGAAGGCGATCGCCGGCACATTGGCGATTATGGTCGGTGGTCCCCAAAAAACCTTTGATGAAGAAAAAGGTATACTTGAGGTGATGGGAGCTTCGGTTAGAAGAGTCGGTGAAATTGGGAGTGGGAATATTACCAAATTAGCTAATCAGATGATTGTTGCGCTTAATCTTGC
>CAZAKO010000145.1:1479-4656 GCA_964485745.1 uncultured bacterium | reverse complement strand
AAAATTCTGTTTGACAAGTGACTTGGAAGTTGTTATTATTGAAGTGTTATTTCTCAACCTGGAATATTTGGATTTCGGCTGCAGAAATTGAATTTTTTAGACGAATGAATTAAAGCGAGGGAAATATGAACTTAAAAGGATCTCGTACCGAAAAAAATCTTCTGACCGCTTTTGCCGGCGAAAGTCAGGCGCGGAATCGCTATACCTATTATGCCAGCCAGGCAAAAAAAGAAGGCTTTGTGCAAATTGCGACGATTTTTGAAGAGACGGCTAACCAGGAGAAGGAGCACGCCAAACGGTTATTCAAATTCTTAGAGGGCGGTGAGGTAGTAATTAACGCTGCCTTTCCAGCAGGAGTAATTGCTCCTACTCTGGAGAATCTCAAAGCGGCTGCGGCTGGTGAAAATTATGAGTGGACCGACATGTATCCGACTTTTGCCAAGATTGCCCGTGAGGAAGGATTCGAAGCAGTTGCCAATGTTTTTCAGGCAGTTGCCGTTGCCGAAAAGCAGCATGAGAAACGCTATCTCGGTCTGGCAAAGAATATTGTCAATGGTAAAGTATTCAAAAAGGATCAACCTATCAGGTGGCGCTGCTTAAATTGCGGCTATATTCATGAAGGATCGGAAGCACCAACAGCATGTCCCGCCTGTGCTCATCCGCAGGCTTACTTTGAAGTTCTTGGGGAAAATTGGTAAATTGTGATAAACAATAACCGGAATTTAAGGAAGTCAAAGGGAAAAAATTATGGGTAAGGAACGCAACACCCGCAAAGAATGTAAAAAGAAACCGCAGAAATCATTGAAAGAAAAAAGAGTCGAAAAGCAGGCAAAGAAATTAGGCAAAGCCTGAACCGACTGTTGAAGATTCTTTTTATAATTATGCGCCCAAGTGAAATTACGCCTCATCCGCAGGATGGCGTAGCTTTTCACCAATTGTGGTTATAATCAATCCAAAATGTAAAAAGCCTCGTAATCCATGAGGCTTTTTAAATAAGAGCCAAAACTTGACTGTTAATAGGAACGGGGGCGTGAACCGCGTTCACCCCGGCCGCCGCCTCTTCGGAAACCACCACCTGACCGATCAGGACGGGGACGAGCTTCATTGACTACTAAAGTCCGTCCTTCCAACTCTTTACCATTGACTGCTGCAATGGCTTTTAGAGCATCGGCTTTATTGGGCATTTCCACAAATCCAAAACCGCGCAATTCGCCTGAATAATTATCTTTAATTAATTTTACTTCGGTGACTTCGCCATGTTCTTGGAACAGATTTTTGACCGCCTCTTCATTTGTGCTTCTGGGTAGGTTACCCACGTAGATGTTCAACTTTCACTCCTTTGATTACTTAAAATCATTTTTGATTAATAAACCTCCTGAAAACGGCTGATTAATCCATCGCTCAACTTTTTAGTTGTAATTATTGGGCAAATAGATAATGGTCGAATTCAATGCAACGAATATTAAGACATAATTTCTAAGAAACCTAATGTTTTTTGAATATAGTAATTGAAATAATTGGTTGATTACAACTAATAGATAGCCCGGATTGCTAAGGGAGTTACTTAGTATCTTATAAACCAGAATTAAACCGAAACGTAAGTGTCTAATTGTTCGGCGATTTGTTTGATTATTTCGGTACGAGTTCGATGGGGCAGGAAGGCGCTTTTAAACCCGCCGATGATGATTTCCTTAAAGTCGGGGATTTTGAGATTGAAATAGCGATGGGCCAGCAGGTACTCTTTGGTCAGACTGGTATTGGAAATCAGACGGTTATCGGTGTTGAGGGTGACTCGCAGACCGTAATCATAGTAAAATTTGAAGGGGTGTGACTCATAATTTTTGACGCTGCCGGTATGAATATTACTGGTCATACAGATTTCGAGAGCGATCCGATGATCGTTGATATAATTCAGCAAATCGCCATCCTCTTTGAGACGTACGCCATGCCCGATTCGGTGTGCCCCGCAGTAGTGAACCGCCTGATGGATTGATTCCGGTCCATAATCTTCACCGGCGTGGAGGGTTGTGTTGATGTTGTTATTGAGTATCAACGAAAAAGCCTCACGGTGGTCTTTGGCAGGAAAATTTTCTTCGATTCCAGCCAGATCGAAACCGACTACCCCGCGATTTTTAAAAGCAACTGCCAGCTCCGCCAGTTGGTAAGAAACTTCCGGTGAAATGCTGCGAATTCCACAGATAATGATACCGGTCTTGATCTTGAAATCCTGTTCAGCCAGCTTAAGTCCTTTGAGAACGGCATCAACGGATTCCATCGGCGTCATGCCGCGTTGAGTATGTAATATCGGTGAATAGCGAACTTCGAGGTAAAGCACATTCTCCGAATGGCAATCCTCAGCCAGTTCATAAGCCGCGCGACTCAGAGCTGCGGGAGTTTGGAGTACGGATAAAGTGATCTCGAATTTTTCCAGATAATCGGCAAGAGTGCCTTTATGACCGGTGACGGATACCATTTTTAATAAAGTGTTGGGATTTGTAGATGGTAATTCAACTTTATCTTTTTGCGCCAGATCGAGTATTGTATTCAGGCGCAGGGAGCCATCCAGGTGACAGTGCAGTTCGGTCTTAGGCAACTGCTGCAGGAACTCTTCAGTAATCGCAATTTGTTTTGGCATATTTTAGAACTCGATTAATTCTCCCTTTTTAAGCTGATGCAGGAACAGCCCGACACGTTTGAAGGCGGGTTCGACTGCTGTCCCTAATTCCTGACTTACTTCCTCGGCAATTACTCCTGCACTGCGCACACCGTCTATTTTCTGCCAGGTAGATGTGCCGATTTCATCGAGATGTATGCGGTAGAAGGGATGTTTGAGATACGGCATTAAATGTTTTACTAAGAAAGTATTTTTAAATTTCGGTTTCAGCAGGATAATTTTCCCTTCGGGAGTGGTTTCGGATTTAACTCGGGCGCGGGGAATTAGATCATACATGTTGATTGTTTGACTAATTCTCCGAGATCCAAATTTAAACATCGAAAATGATGGATTGACTCAAATTATTAAAATACTGCCGATGGTGGTGCCGGTTCATCGGGATTGCCAGCGTTCTTCAGCGGATAGCGGATAAGGATGTACATAATTACGGCAAAGACACCAAGGCTGACAATAAATGAGGGATTCGCAAAGATTTCAAAAACATCAACTTCAAAGAAAGCCAG
>CAZAKO010000145.1:0-1379 GCA_964485745.1 uncultured bacterium | reverse complement strand
CATGACCTTTGACGCCCAGGGCAACCATCAACAGCGCGGTGACTACCAGAGTGGATAAAGTCAAGCCGCTAATCGGATTATTACTCGATCCGATTATCCCAACTAAATAACCTGAGACAGCCGCGAAAAAGAAACCGGCAATAATCATTACAAGTGTGGTTACAATGGCAACCAGGATCGAGGTGTGAAATACCAGCCAGGTTATCAGGAAAGTTGCCACGGCAGCGAAAATGACTCCGATCATGATCAAGTTAAAGTTAAGGTCTTTAGTCGTCCGTTCTGTGGTAACTTCACCGGTAGCCGCTTTTTTGACATCTCCAACGGAACGGGCAATTCCGGTAGCCAGACTTTTACGCATGCGATAGAGGGTAGATCCGGCGCCGACCAACATTCCACCGATGGCAATTGGACGGACAATATTTTTCCAGACATCCATAGCCATCGCTGCCCAGCTGGATTGATCGGCAATGATTCCGGCTGAAATTAAATTAGGTGCCAGAAAGTAGATTATCATCGGTACTAAAAGACCCCAGGCAATCAAGCCGCCACTGAAGTTTAGGGAGGCTAATTTAGGACCGATAATGAAGCCAACCCCAATGTAGGCTGGACTGACTCCCGGTGAACTGAGTAGAAGTCCGCCTTTTACTGCCGCACTACCGGACTTCCCGACGCCGAGTGTTTTGGGAGCAAACTTCACAAAGTGTTGCCACCGCGCCGCGAAGAACTTTAATTGTCCCAGTGTCTGAATTAGTGCGCCAAAACCCATGGCACTAAAGAGAAATTTGGATCCAGTGCTGCCCGATTGTCCCGATTTGTGAATTTCTGCGGCGGCGACCGATTCCGGGAAGGGCAGTTCGACGTCTTCGACCATGACCCGGCGTAAAAGCGCTACGAACATGATGCCTAGCACACCACCAACGATCATAATTAGCGTAGAAGTCAGATAATGCCCTAACGTGAAAAACTCCGGCCAGATTCCGGCAATGAAAAACGCCGGAATAGTAAAAATAGCACCGGCGGCAACTGATTCGCCGATAGAACCGACCGTTCGGGCAAAGTTCTCTTCAAGGATCGAGCCCTTCATTAAGCGTAGAATTGCCATCCCGATGACGGCGGCGGGATAAGTTGCGGCAATCGTCATCCCGGCTTTTAAGCCGAGATAGGCATTGGCTGCTCCTAACACAACTGCCATCACCAATCCGATGAGAAGCGCCCTGAGAGTGAACTCTTTCAAATCGGTTTTATCCGGTACGAATGGTTTGTACTCTTTGCTTGCCACCTCTACCTCCTAAATTTTAATTTTAATCATCATCAAAGATGCACTGAAACTAATTAATGAAGAGCTAATAGTCAAGAAAAAGGCTGTATTAATACACCTC
>CAZAKO010000144.1:2793-4710 GCA_964485745.1 uncultured bacterium | reverse complement strand
AGCGTATTTGGTCAAAACTTCCTTTTTCTTGACTTTCAGGGAGGGCGTCAGTTCACCGTCATCAATCGTAAAATCCTTGGGGATAATTCGGAATTTCTTGATTTTCTCAAAGCGCGAAAAGGTTTCGGTTTGACGCGCAATTTCGCCCTCAACTAATTTGTATACTTCCGGATTCCGCACAAATTCCAAATATGGTTCAAACGGAATTTGGTGTTCGTCAGCCCACTTCTTGGCGGCTGCCTGATCCAGGACAATCAGGGCTGAAATAAAAGGTCGCCGGTCACCGATCAGTACCGCCTCGGTAATATAAGGACTCAACTTGAGCGATTCTTCGATTGGTTGGGGCGCCACATTCTTGCCGCCAGCGGTAACTAGGATATTTTTCTTGCGATCGGTGATGAATAAAAAGCCATCCTGATCGAAGCGACCAATATCCCCGGTATGCAAAAAACCTTCATCATCAATCACCTCTTTAGTCAGTTCATCAGCCTTGTAATAACCCTTCATCACCTGCGGACCTCTGACTAAAATTTCACCATCCTCGGCAATTTTGAATTCGGTCTCAGGAATTGCTACCCCGACCGAGCCCAATCGCACCTTGCCAGGACCATTGACCGTAATGACCGGACTGGTTTCGGTCAGACCATAGCCTTCATAAATCTTCAATCCGGCGCAATAGAAAAATTCGGCGATCTCGGCGGACAAAGGTGCACCGCCGGATACAAACCGTTGCAGATTACCGCCGGTCTTCTGTTGCAATTTGCTAAAGACTAATTTGTCGGCGATCTTGATTTTCCGCTGCTGACCATTCGTAAGTGGTTTGCCTTCGATATCATGCGCCATGCGGGCTTTCCCAGCCTTCAACGCCCAATAAAAGATTTTCTGCTTGATTGCCGAGCCCGATTTGACGCCACTCATCACGGTCGCATAAATTTTTTCAAACAGCCGTGGAACACTGATTAGAATCGTCGGACGTACTTCACTCAAATTATCCACGACAGTTTCGACACTCTCGGCAAAACCGATAGTGGCACCCAACAGCATCGGCACATAATAGCCGCCCATCCGCTCCAACACATGGCTCAACGGTAGGAAAGATAAAAATGTATCCTCAGCATAGATTTTGATAATGGTAATACTGTTATCCACATCCCTGACAAAATTTTCATGGGTCAGCATAACTCCCTTAGGGACTCCGGTTGTGCCGGAGGTATAATTGATACAAGCCAGATCGCTCGGCTGAACCTGATTTAACAAAGATTCAAACCGCTCGGGATTTTGCTGAGCTATCTCAGCGCCCATTTGAATCACCGCTTTAAGTGATGAATACTTCTCCGATTGCGGCATGTCAAATAAAACAATATGTTCAAATTGATAATTAGTAGCCAGGACCTTCTTGAGTAATATGTTAGTGGCAACAAACATTACTTTCGGCTCGGCATGTTTCAATAAACTCGCTGCCTGAGCAACGGACAGCGTCGGATAAATCGGTACCGAAACCGCGCCAATCGAGATGGCACTCATATCGCTCATGATCCATTCTTCGCGGTTATCGGACATAATCGCCACTCGGTCACCTCGTTTTACTCCCCAGGAATCTAAAACCAGGGCAATGTTTTGAATGCTTTTACCCAAATCCTGATAAGAAACCGGACGATAATTACCCTCAATTTTGGATAGAAGTGCCGGCTTCTCACCAAATTTTTGGACATTCTCGAAAAATCTTTTCGGCAGCACCAAGGTCTTTTCCACAATTCCCTCCTTTTTATATCACTGGTTTTGAATTTACCGATATTTTTCTTAAAATTCACCGGTTTTGATTTTCAGGAGAGGTGGCCGAGTAGGTCTAAGGCGCTCGCCTGCTAAGTGAGTATCCTGGGAAACCGGGATCCAGGGTTCGAATCCCTGCCTCTCCGC
>CAZAKO010000144.1:0-2693 GCA_964485745.1 uncultured bacterium | reverse complement strand
AATCCCTGCCTCTCCGCAAAAGCGTTATTTGCTACTTTAAAAATGAAAAGATCAAGGGTTCGCCCCGCCGATGGCGGGGTATGTCCCGCTGAAAGCGGGAAATCCCTATCCCTCCGCTAAAGCATTAAGAACTCTAACAAGTCCCCAGACCCGGCAGAACACGATTAGCTAAAGTAAAATCACCAGCAAATCATATATTGTGTGGGTATAGGCAGTAATCCCATAACCACGCAAAACATAGAGTACCGCTAAAAACAATCCGGCGCCCAAACGAATTAAAAAAGACGATAATTCGAACACTTCCCCATAGTGACCTAGATAATGAAAAAGAGAAAAGATCAAAGACGCGGCGAGTATCGCCACTATTGTGGAAAATAATGATCCCAGTTTTAAAATATCCTTGAGAAAAAACAGAAAGCCAGTGATCAGCACGACTCTGAAAATAAACTCCTCGTACACACCAGCGCCGAGAGCTAACACAAAGCTCTCCTTTCTGCCTAACACCAGGCCAGCCACCAGCAGATATTTGCCGATTTTATTGACAATTAAAAACATTAGCAGGCTGTACCCCAGACTTTCCAGAAACATGATAATAAAAAAGCGGAGGTTAAAAGGCTCTTTAATATTCTGGCGGGTATGAAAATAATAGCTAATAATCAAAGCGATGAGCACCAGAAAACCAACAAGATAAAATCCGTAGACATGAAAAACGGCGAAAAACTGACGAAAGATAATATCTGCCCCGTTGCGCATCCCTAAAACGTCGGAATGGTTCAGGGTAAAAATCATGATTTCATATACAATCAGCATCGGCAATGTAAACAGCAGACTGTAGAACGGTGATTTAGAATACTTCCAGTAAGCTTTTAGAAGATCCATATTCTACTGATTAATTATATCCTGAAAAATCGCAATTCACTTTCATTCGTGCTCATTCGCCGTCAATGTTCCATTTTGAGCACCGCCAGAAATGCTTCCTGCGGGATTTCGACTCGTCCGACCTGTTTCATGCGTTTCTTACCCTCCCGCTGACGTTCCAGCAGTTTCCGTTTACGGGTAATGTCGCCGCCGTAACATTTGGCGGTTACGTTTTTACGCAAAGGTCGGACACTGGCGCGGGCGATAACTTTACTGCCGATTGCCGCCTGGATGACGACCTCGAACAGCTGCTTGGGAATCAACTCGCGCAGTTTATCACACAGCTCCCGCCCCTGGTGAAAGGCTTTATCCCGATGGACAATCCAGGAAAGGGTATCCACTGGCTCGCCATTAATCAGAATATCCAGTTTGACCAGTTCACCGAGTCGAAAGCCCACCGGTTCATAATCAAAAGAGGCATAACCTCGCGATACCGACTTCAATTTATCATAAAAATCAAAGACAATCTCACCTAACGGCAATTCATAGATCAACTGAACCTTGCCCACATCTAAATAATAAGTGGTTTTATAAATACCCCGCTTCTCCTGGCAGAGTTTGAGTATATTGCCTAAATATTCAGTCAGGACAATGATCTCGGCTTTGACATAGGGTTCCTGCACTGCTTCAATCTCCCCGGTTGGCGGCATGTCGGAAGGATTATGAATTTCAACCACCTTGCCGTTTCTTAAAATCGCCCGGTAGCGGACATTCGGCATAGTTGTAATCAAATCGAGGTCGAATTCGCGTTCGAGTCTTTCCTGGACAATTTCCATGTGGAGTAGTCCCAAATAACCGCAGCGAAACCCAAATCCCAAGGCATTGGATGTCTCGGCTTCATACATTAGGGCAGAGTCATTCAGTTTCATTTTCTCCAGTGAATCCCGCAGATTTTCAAAGTCCTCGCTGTCTACCGGATACATCCCGCTGAAAACCATTGGCTTAATTTCCCGATAACCCGGTAAGGGTTTGACCGCCGGATTGGATTTGTGCGTAATGGTGTCACCCACCTTGACTTTGGAAATATCCTTCACCCCGGCCACCAGATAACCCACCTCCCCCGAAACCAACCGCTCAGTCTTGACCCGGTTCATTTTAAATATCCCAACTTCGGCTACTTCATAACCGGTGTGACCGGTAAAAAATCTAATCTGCTCACCTACTCCAACCTGACCATCCATAATTCTGACATAGGGTATCGCCCCGCGGAAGGAATCGAAAGTTGAATCAAAAATCAATGCTCGGAGCGGTGCATCCGGATTATAAGTCGGCGGTGGAATCCGTTCGATAATGGCATCAAATACCTCACGCACTCCCTGACCGCTCTTGGCACTGGTCAAGATTAATTCCGATTCCTGGCAGCCAATCAGGTCCATTAATTGGTACTTGGCGCTCTTCAGGTCCGCCCCGGCAAGATCAATTTTATTGATGACCGGAACAATCATTAAATTATTCTCAAGGGCAAGATAGGCATTGCTGACCGTCTGAGCTTCGACTCCCTGGAAAGCGTCAACCAGCAGCAAAGCACCCTCGCAAGCCGCTAAGCTACGGGAAACCTCGTAGGAGAAATCCACATGCCCGGGTGTATCAATCAGATTCAGAATGTAAGTTTGATTATCCCGGTGCAGATATTCCATCCGTATCGGGTGCGACTTGATTGTAATTCCCCGCTCGCGCTCTAAGTCCATGCTGTCTAAGACTTGCGATTTCATTTCGCGCTGGCTGATGGTATGGGTAAACTCTAACAGGCGATCGGCAAGCGTGGATTTTCCATG
>CAZAKO010000143.1:0-4725 GCA_964485745.1 uncultured bacterium | reverse complement strand
CAATCCCGGTTGTTGCGCTTCCACCTATTTCAGACCGGTTTTGATAATGAGTTATATAATAACAGCACCACATCGCGTGCTCGCACCGCGCAATCGGAGTTGCAGCTCGATCTGCGCCCTAATCAGACTCATTACCTGACTACCGGAATTGATCTCAAGTTGCATCAGGTCATGGCTGACATCTGGGGCAATCATCATGGCGGGGATGCGGCGGTTTATTTCCAGGATGAGTTGAATTTTGGTACTTTAGTGAAACTGACCGGTGGATTGCGAGGCGATCTGCATAAAATTGATAATTTCACGATGGAATCCCAGCTAAATCCCAAGCTGGGTATTACGCTGAATGTTTTGCCTGGGTTGACTTTGCGGGCTTCAGCTGGTCGTGGGTTCCGTGCCCCGGCAATTGCGGAGCTGTTTATTGAATCGCAGCAGTATATTTTTCAGGTTAAGCCCAATCCCGATCTGCAATCTGAAACCAGTGTTGCCGCCGAAATCGGAATTTACTGGCAGACATACTGGTTTGACCTTGATCTGGCGGTTTTCAGCAGTCATTATCAACATCTAATTGAGCCGCTGTTGGATCAAAGTGATAAAAAAATCCAGTTTCGCAACATTACCGAAGCCCGGATCAGTGGATTTGAAATCACGACTGACTGGTCCTGGCAGTTTATGCCTGCCATGGGTACAATTAGTTATACCTACCTTGATCCCCGCGATTTGAGTGCTAATCTGCCACTGGCATATCGGCACAATCATTCCTTAGTAATTTCGCAGCAGGTCAATCCGGCAGTTGCCGGATGGCTTTCCTTTGGTATGGATTATCGCTATTTGAGCAAGATGGAGCGAGTCCAACTCTACGATGAGAACGCAAAAACCGGCGCCGATCAGCGCGTGCCAATTCACCTGGTTGGTGGTTTCTGCAATTTGCTAATCAAGTCCTCCTTACAACTGAATCTGAGTGTCGAAAACCTGTTGCAGTACTACTATGTCATCATTGAGCGCAATCTGGGCCCGGTCCGACTCATCAAGCTACGGGTAGATTATTCTTTTTGAGGCTGCTCCAGGTTAAGATTAATGCTGATCTTTGCTGGATAATGAATTTCTCCCTCTCGAAAACTTGTAGTAATAATTATTTCGAAGAACTTTAAATGGATTCAAATATCGTTATTAACGGTAATATTTGCATTTTTTTGGAGATAAATCATAATTAAGATTACACTTTATTGGAGATAATATTGTATATTAGTTACGTTTATTGGGAGATAAATTCTTGAAACGACAAATATATAATCAACTACTTGAATGGAAACGTCAGCCCAAACGTAAGCCGTTGTTACTGCAAGGTGCTCGTCAGGTCGGTAAAACCTGGTTGGTAAACGAGTTTGGGAAAAAAGAGTATGCCGACTTTGTCACTCTTAATTTTGAACAAAATCCGGATTTGGAAAGTTTATTTAAGAGGGAATTAGATCCTCATCAAATTGTCAATAATATCAGTCTATTCGTCGGACGAAAAATTCATCCAGATACTACGCTCATATTTTTTGATGAAATCCAGGTTGTTCCAGAAGTGCTGACCAGTCTGAAGTATTTTTGTGAACAAGCACCAGAGTTTCATATTATTGCAGCTGGTTCACTATTGGGTATCAGTATTGGGAAACCGGGTAGTTTTCCGGTCGGTAAAGTTCATTTTCTTACATTATATCCGCTTTCATTGGGGGAATATTTGACAGCTGTAGGTGAAGACCTCATACTTGACCAGTTGGAGAATATACAGAAGATTAATCCATTACCTGATATTTTACACCAAAAGATGCTCGGACATCTAAAAATATACCTGTATTTAGGCGGCATGCCCGAAGTTGTCCAGGATTATCTCGATAATCAAGATATTAACTCGGTTAGAAGAATTCAAATCGAAATTCTGGAAGCTTATCAGCGCGATTTCTCAAAATATACCGATAAAGTGCAGGCTGTTAAAACCTCGGAATTGTGGCAAGCGATTCCCCGTCAGCTGGCCAGGGAAAATAAGAAGTTTACGTATAACACAGTTCGGAAGAATGCCCGAGCATCTACCTATGAGCAAACTATTGAGTGGTTGAAAAAAGCTGGCTTAATCCATTTGGCGTATAATCTTACGGTACCCAAACTACCACTATCCGGTTACGCTGATTATGCGAAATTTAAGGTTTTCTTGCATGATACTGGCTTGCTGGGCGCGATGCTCAATATTTCTTCTGATATTATTCTTAAACCAATGCAACTATTTTCAGAATATAACGGTGCTTTTATCGAAAATTATGTCTCTCAACAATTAATAGCGCTGGGGCACCGGGCACTTTATTATTGGACCTCGGCCAATGACGCAGAGGTGGATTTTGTCCTTCAAATTGGGGATGATATTTTTCCGGTTGAAGTTAAAAGCGGAATGAGCAGACATCTCAAGAGTCTACGTAGTTATGCTAATAAATATCATCCACGACATCTTTACCGAATCTCTCCTCGTAACTTTTATCAATCTGGAGATTTTATCAATGTGCCGCTTTATGCTTGTCATTTACTGTTTTAACATTTTTTAACCAATTTGCGATCATACGTACAACTTCTGTCTAACAATGTTCAACTACTCTAAAACAATTGTACAACCACCGGACAACAATTGTTACTTTTTGATTCTTTTATCTTGCTCCTTTTGTCTTTTCTCTTGTTTCTTGTATCTTGCATCTTGTTTCTTTAAAATAACGAGTGATGATGTCCAAAAGAGTATTAGTTCCATTAGCCGAAGGTTTTGAGGAGATCGAAAGTGTCACGGTGATTGATATTCTGCGGCGTGCCGGTGCGGAAGTAATCGTTGCCGGACTTGTCGCGAAATCGGTTACCGGCTCACATCGGATTGCAATTATTACCGATGTCCTGCTCGAGGAGGTCAAAGACCAGGATTTCGACTGTGTCGTTTTACCAGGCGGAATGCCGGGTGCAATCAATTTAAAAGCCGATTCCCGAATCCAAAAAATCATCCAGCGCCATGAGCAAGCTGGCAAGTTGGTTGCCGCCATCTGTGCCGCACCGATTGTTTTGGTTGAGGCGGGAATTTTAAAAGATAGAAGATTTACCATTCACCCTTCGCAGGTCAATCATATTCGCTTATCGGCGCAGGACTCGCCAGTGGAAATTGACCGGGGAGTAATTACCGGTCAGGCAGCTGGAGCGACAATGAAATTTGCCTTTGCCCTGGTCGAAAAACTCTACGGTTTGGAGAAGGTCCGGGAAATCAATCGCTCGGTACTTTTTAGGGAATAGCCTATGCCTGCTAAATCATCAGCCAACGGTTTACTAATTCTAATTGATCTTGATGGAACCATGGTCTCATGCGGATTGATACCGCGCCAGGCGCTGACGAATGCCATCTTTCACCATACCGGAAAGATGGTCGAATTCGGCTACTCTCAGTTAGCCGGGTTGACCGATCCCCTAATCATTGATGGCGCCTTAGAGCGGTTAGCTGTACCGGAAAGTCAACGGGATGAATTAAATCACAAAATCCTGAAAACTTATTTAAGCATTCTGGCTGAGTGGTATCCTCAAGCAACCGATCGAATTCTCTATCCTGGTGTGGTGGAATTACTCGAGTATTTTCATGAATGCAATTTTCGAGTTGGGCTGATTTCCGGTAATAGTAAAAAGGGTGCCGGGATTAAGTTAAAACCATTCAATTTGGAGCAATATTTTTCATTTGGTGTTTTTGGCAGTGACCATGCTGAGCGGGATAACTTACCCTTGATTGTATTACGGAAAGTTTATCAGAAATTCAATGAAAAGTATGCGCCGGATCGGGTAGTGATTATCGGCGATACGGTACGCGATGTGCAGTGTGCCCGGCGCAACGGGATGCGCTCCATCGTCGTTATCCGCCGCGCAGATCAGCGGCAGGCAATTCTAAACGAAAATCCCGATATAATTGTCAATAATTTTGAGGATTTGCAGCCGATTCAGCACTATCTTCAACAACTATTAATTCCGCCGCTTGCTTGATTTGGTAAACGGCAAAATGATATTCAGGTCAGGTGCAAAAATGAACTATGTTGAAAAAATTTGCCGCCGATTTGCTAAGGGGATGGCAATTGACGACACACGGGTGCGACCTAAGTTAGGACAACTCGAAGGGTGGGTTAGTATCGTTGTCAATATGATCTTATTTGTATGCAAATTACTGGTAGGCTTATGGATAAATTCAATTGCAGTGGTTGCTGACGCCTTTCATTCTTTTTCGGATGTGTGGACTTCGGTGGTTGTCATTCTGGGTTATCGCATGGCAACCAAACCAGGTGACCAAAAACATCCCTACGGTCACGAACGGATTGAATATATTGCCACTTTAATTATTGCGATTCTACTTGCCGTGGTGGGTTTTGAATTTGTCAGGGAGGCGTTTAATCGTTTCCGCAATCCGGTGCCGGTGGCTTCGACACCGGTTATTTGGATTTTTGTAATAGCCACAATAGTAATCAAGTGGTGGATCGGAGATTTTTCGAATAAATTAGGGAAAATTATCAAATCGGATACCCTCAAAGCCGACGCCTTTCACCATTATTCAGACGCTTTTTCATCTGCTTTTGTACTTTTAGCTGTGGTCGGAAGTGCTTTCAATTATCCTGCTTTAGACGGTATTGGAGGTATTTTAGTCGGGTTGATTCTTATTTACGGAGGTTACGCAGTTGGCAAGAATCC
>CAZAKO010000142.1:0-4759 GCA_964485745.1 uncultured bacterium | reverse complement strand
TATCAGCCAGCTAAATATCAGATCACGAACAGTGCGGTTGTAATGCCGCCTGGACTTAGCGGGCAACAAAACCGGGTTACCTTAGGTTTTGCGTTGTTAGAACTACTCAAACAAACCGGAACACTTTATGGCACAGGTCGGAAACAGGGCAACAGTTATCCTTTAGTCGAAGAAAAATACACTAAAGACTTGTTAGACCGATTTCTTAAATCGGGGGCTGGTCTATTTGATATAATTCAGTAAGCCGTGGTTGGGAATTTTTGAGCAATTTAGTAGAGCAAGCTCGAAAAGGAAGATTAATCCAATCCCATTTCCTTGATCGCCTGTTCGATTAGTTTATCACTGACTTTCTTAATTGCTTTTGAACCAGCGTTCTCTTCTGAATTGCCGGCATCTTTATCTTCGACAATATAGTTACCGACCACCGATCTCTGTTGAACATTATAAACCTTCAGCGTACCCCGAGCCCGGGCGAAATAAAAACCCTCTTGAATTTTATTAGTTTGACCGGAGGATACCGTACCCAGTAAGATTAAATCAGGGCCACTACCTTTGACCATGTCAAAGATAATTTCCGGCTGATTAGCATTCAACTCCATCTCGGTCAGCTCACCAAAAGGATTTTTTTCGAGCACTTTGAAACCCGAAAATGTCATTTCCTTCAACAGCGCATTCTCGAGATAAGAAACGCTAACAATCTGACCTAAATTCGACTCCAGTATTTTGATCATCACCTTATTGTCGGGGAGCAGGGTAAAGATGTACTGATTATTGGCTACCGGAATACTCTCGGGAAATAGAACCTGGGTCAGAATTTCGATTTTCCCGGCTGAGGCAATATTTTCCACACTGATTATCACCTTGCCGTTTGCATCAGTTTTGGGGACGGCGGCAAAGATTGCTTTGCCCTTGACCACCGCAATATTGACATCAAGGTTAGGCAGGGGATAGCGCTGCTCACCGTCAATCCAGCAAACTGCCAGCTCCAATGGCTGCGGCAGTTTCACTCCCATTTTAGCTTTCTGGTCTGAGCCCTTGCCCTCGATGCGGATGCTAGCCGGAATCTTATCCATCACGGTCGCAATCTTCTCCTTAAAACCATTCAACAACCCCAAATCGGCAGGCAATAATCCCGTGATATTCAACAGTGGTTGGACATTCGCCTGGATGGTCTTCATCTGTTCAAGCGCCATCGAAATTTGTCCCTGTTTAGCCAATTCCAACGATTCATCAAATCGGCTATCGCCTAACTTAATGGTTTCAGCTACCATCGCTTTCATAAATTGTCGGTGATCTTCCTCGGAAAAAGGAACCGCCATAAACACCTGATATTCGATATTGGATTTCAGCCCCTCTCTGACGCGCCACTGCTCGACAAAAACCTTGCTGGGTTGCACCGCAATAATGCTGCGCGCGACAACCTTAATGCGGGAATTGGTAAAGGCGTCAGTTGTAGTTACTTCACCCGATTTCTCAATAATTTGATCAACAAATTCGCTCTCAATAATTCCACCCAGGGATTCGATAATCTGGCGCTTGGCATCCGCTAAGGCATCCGCCCGCGCATCGGATTCATCGGGGAAACGATGGGAAACTCCGACGAACATGCCCGGGGAAATCGTATCCACCCACTTCGGACGGGGCTCTTCGGTAATTCGTTTCTGGGCATACAGTGGTTGATTCGCAAACAGAATCATCAGGTAAAAAACCGCTAATCCGGTTAGAACCGAGGTACAACAAGAAGAATTTCTTTGGTATTTTTTCATTGAATCTCCTGGTTTTGTGAACATTTTAAGAATAATCAGAATTTTTGTCAATTTCAATATTATAAAAATATCGGGAACATTTGCTCTTTTTAACTATTCTTAGAATTTGTTATATTCGAAATAGTTTATGACTAAAATAATCATTGCTCATTTTACTACACTAAAAATTTCTAATCCGGAAGGGAGGAGCCACAAGCCATGAAATCTTTAAAAATCCTTTCATTTTTGATATTCATGTTGACTTTCCCCCTTTTATTCGCCCAATTCGCTGAAGTCAGTGTCGAAATTTCGATAGATCGCATGCCCGAGAAAGAGCGCAATGATTTGAAAACCTTAGAGCAGCTGATTCCCATTTATTTTCAGAATTACAATTGGTTTGAGAACACCTACAGGATAGCGATACCAATTAGAATCAGCATGTTTCCAGAAGGCGTCAATACTACCGGCTTCGAGCGCACATTCACCTCGCAAGTATTTATCTCCAATCAGTCTGGCGACCAGCGCTTTTTTGAAAAGAGTTTCAAGTTCGTCTACAATCAAAATGATCCTTTAACCCATTCCGATATGGTTCTGCCGCTGCCCGGAACTCTGGATTTCTACGCCTATCTGCTAATTGCCGGTGAATTAGATACCTATGATCCACTCGGTGGCAATAATCTGTACGAAAAGGCAAGAGATATTGCCAATCGGGGACAACTTTCAGTACACCCTTCGGGTTGGAAGCAGCGACTACAGGAGCTGGATGAAATCACGCGATTAAGGGATTACCGCATGGCTAAATATTACTTCTGGAAAGCGGTTGATCTGCTTGATCAGAAAAAAGCGGCTGAAGTACCGGATGCAATCGGTCAGATGCTCGAACGCTTTAACAAAATGTTTGAGGTAAATGCCCGCGAACGCTATTCTCACATTTTTCTGGATGTGCACGCCCGGGAAATTGCTGAAATTATCCGTGATTACGGTACTCCCGCCCAAAAAACAACCATCATGGAACTTGACCCAGATAACGTCAATATTTACAAAACAATTTTCGAGTAGAGCACTGACTGATCAAGAACCGCCCGTGAGAGAAGTTGGACGGTCGTTCATCTTGGGGAAAGATTTTAATTTCATAAGTTCACTAAAGGTACGACGTCGGCAGAGGTAAAACTGGAGGGCGACCGAGCCGTGGTAGAGACACTCCAGAATTTGCCTGTCGGTCATTACCCGTAATTTTTTAACCAAGCGCCTTTTACGCCACAATAGCCTCGGGTGGAGCAGTATCCAGAGGTGCGCCTTGATAATCCCGCTTACCCGGCCAAAGTCCCTCTGAATTAGAGCAAGGCCCAACGCTAAATAATCTAACAGCAGACGAAGGGGAAAAATATAGATGGTCAGCAGAAACCGGTAATTAGCCAGGAGCATGATCAAACTGTTGCGGTGATTTAGATATTTCTTATAGGGCGATTCGGCTCCTAAAGTATAGCCCGAGCGGTGGTAGATCACTGCCCGGGGTTCGACCGCAATCCGGTAATTCAGCAACTGGATGCGCCACTGCAGGTCGAGTTCTTCCATGTGGGCAAAGAAGGTCTCATCGAACATGCCAGCTTGCCGAATCACTTCAGTGCGGGCTAAGAATGCCGTTCCCGATGCCCAGAAAATGTGAGCAGTAAGTTCATCATATTGTCCACTGTCTTTTTCGATTTCCGTAATAATTCGACCGCGGGTAAAAGGAAATCCAAAAATGTCCATCTCGCCACCACAGGCACCGGAATAATCAAAACTATCACGGTTATAATAGGATAAAATTTTAGGTTGCACCACCGCAATAGAATCGTCGGACTTAATCTTTGCCAGAAGATGCTCGATCCAGCCGGGCACCTGAAGCGTATCATTGTTGAGAATTAAAAGATAAGGGGTCGTGGTTACGCGAATGGCAGCATTACATCCACCGGCAAATCCCAAATTGCGCTCCAGTGGAATAATCTGCACTGTGGGAAATTCTCTTGCTACCATTAGACGGCTATTATCGGTCGAGGCATTATCAACCAGAATTACGCGTAGCTCCAATTGCGTCGAACGAAACAATGAAGTTAGACATTCACGCAGGATCTCTACCCCATTACAATGGGGAATTACGACCGTTATCTCGCTATCCGGCGGTGTCACCAATATCTGATCTATCGCGTTTGTTGGGCGGTGTCGGCTTGCAGCTGCGCTAAATACTTATCACGCATTGCGACGGCACCTTGATCATTGGGATGCATTTGGATCCAGGAATCAAGGAGGTGGGCGGCACTGGCATAATCACGGGTATCTTCGTAAATTCGGACTAAGGTACTGATTATTTCCGGGTCATCCTGATTAACCTGGTACAGCGGTTCAAGCAACGCGAGTGACTTTTCAGCATCTCTCAAATATTGATAATATAATCCGGCATATTTGACCTTGCTTTTCAAACTTGCCTGCGGATTACTGGCAAGTCTATCCAGTCGCCGGCTCAGCTCCTCCGGCCGACCACCCTCATGATACAACATCCCTAGCTGCAGATAGGTTTCTTCGTTCTGAATCGGGGTCACCTCTTCCGGGATTTTCACCGCCATCGAATCTAAAATCATCAGCATGGAATCTGTTTGACCAGTGTAATAGTATTCGACGGCAATTTGAAAGAAAGCCGCCCGATAATTGCCGATCAATTTGGTTATCGTATCATCATAATACACTTCGGGATTATCTAAATTGCGGTAACGGTAGACATCCAGCAGGTAATGCTTAATTTTGTTAATTTCTAACCGACTCACCTTCTGCGGATGAATCCGAAAAGTCAAGCCCTCCATCTGGAGGTAAGGTTCCAGATTTAACCGGTTATTCGGCGCTACCGTCGTCGCAAAATAAATCGGTCGCTGGCCCCGATTCGCCTCGAGAATTTGCAATATCATAATATCCTGCACCCGGAGTGCCTGCCCGATGATGGTGGGACTCAATTCCCACTCTAATGGCGGTAAATCCGTATC
>CAZAKO010000141.1:0-4793 GCA_964485745.1 uncultured bacterium | reverse complement strand
GCCTGCTGTATGTACCCGAGGTCGGAGAGAATAACTCAATGATCAGAGTGGACTTTAGCCGGGTCGGACAACCGGCAGCAGTGAGCGGTACAGGTAGCTTGATGGAATTAACCCTGCATTATAAAGGCTCGGCAAACACTGAACTGAATCTCTCGCCGAATTGTATGATGCTGGATTCAGCCATGCAGGCGATAACTATTCGGGAATTGGTAACACTGGAGATAATTAAAAAATGACTGACAAGATATCTACCGGGTACATCCAGTTACTCTCCAAAGTCAAGGAACAGATCAGACATTCTCAGGTGCACGCAGCTTTGTCAGTCAATCAGGAACTTGTGCTTTTATACTGGAACATCGGCAAACGGATATTAGCTGCCCAAAACCTAGAAGGCTGGGGTTCAAAAGTCATTGAACATCTGGCAGATGACCTTCAAAGCGAGTTCCCTGACATGAAGGGATTTTCCGCCCGCAATTTAAAATATATGCGTGCCTTAGCTGAAGCCTGGCCGGACGAGGCAATTGTGCAAGCACCTCTTGCACAAATAACCTGGTATCATAATATCACTCTGCTTGATAAGTTAGACAGCAGGGAAGAGCGGCTATGGTATGCCAATAAAACCATTGAAAACGGCTGGAGCCGCAATCTCCTCGTCCATCATATCGAAAGCGGATTATTTAATCGGCAAGGAAAGGCTATCACCAACTTTGAGACAACTCTGCCAGTGCCGCAGTCCGACCTTGCAAGGCAATTGATCAAAGACCCCTACACTTTTGACTTTCTGACGATCGCTGAAAAAGCAAGGGAACGGGAAATGGAAAAAGGATTATTAGAGCATCTACGGGATTTGCTGATAGAGTTGGGAAAAGGCTTTGCTTTCGTTGGAAACCAGTACCATCTGGTTGTCAGCGAAAAGGATTACTATCTTGATTTACTATTTTATCATGTCAATCTGCACTGCTATATTGCGATTGACCTGAAAACCGATGAATTCAAACCGGAATATGCCGGTAAGATGAATTTTTATCTCTCGGCGTTGGATGATTTGCTGGCAGGCGAAAAGGACAACCCGTCAATTGGCATTATTCTATGTAAAAACCGTGATAAATTGACCGTGGAATACGCTCTGCGAGACACTCGGAAACCGATTGGTGTGGCAGCATATCGCCTGACCAGGTCTCTGCCGGAAGGTCTGAAATCTGCTCTGCCAACTTTGGCTGAAATCAGGAGGAAACTATGAAAACCGATGAATCGGTTCAAGTTGTGAGGTGGGCATTTTCTATATATGCCCGAGAGCGGGGAAAATAATGCAATGATCAGGGTCAACTTTAGCCGGGTTGGACAACCGGCAGCAGTGAGCGGTACAGGGAGCTTGATGGAATTAATCCTGCACTATAAAGGTTCGGCAAATACTGAACTGAATTTCTCGCCAAATTGTATAATGCTGGACTCGGCAATGCAGACTATAACGATTCGGGAATTAGTATCAATAGAAGTCACAAGAGAATAGAGGTAATATTGTGAACCGCATCGGGCAACGAGGATTGTACAATACATTTGACAGGTCATTTTTAGATACAGACAATTTAGAGGTGGTAGACAGCCACAATTTAAATCCTATTATTTAAATAAGAATAGGTTATCTATGAAAATATTAAATCCATTCCAAAAATTTTATATCCTTCTAATTACCATAGTCGGTATAAATGGAGAGTTACTGGCACAAGTACCAAAAACGATATGGACAAAAGCATATGGTAAAGAGTATTATGATATTGGGATTGACTTATATCAGACCACCGATGGTGGTACAATCGTTGTTGGCAGTACTCAAATTGACAATACCGGCATGCAGAAAATATGGCTTTTAAAGACCAATGAGTCGGGGGATACGCTTTGGACAAAAACATATGGAGGAGATGATTACTCTGGCGGATACTCAGTGAGGGAAACAAAAGATGACGGTTTTATCATTACTGGATTTATTGGTAACTATGACAATGGAGTTGGCGATGTTTGTCTAATTAAAACTGATAATCAAGGTAACCAATTATGGTTGAAAAGATACGGTGGTGTTAACAATGAGATTGGAAAATGTGTGAGAGAAACTTATGACAATGGATTTATCATTACCGGTATGACTAACTCTTATGGTTCGGGTCATTATGACGTCTACCTTGTAAAAACAAATTCAACTGGGGATACACTCTGGACGATAACTTATGGTGGTACCCAATTCGACCAGGGAAATTGGATTGAAGAGACCTCGGATCACGGATATATCATAACTGGACAATCAAAATCTTTCGGTCCCGGCGGACAGGATGTATGGCTAATTAAAACCGATTCTCAAGGAAATATTATATGGGATAAATTCTATGGTGGTACGAATGAAGATCAAGCTTTGTGTGTTAGACGGACTGTCGACGGGGGATATATTCTCATAGCTTTTACCAGATCTTATGGAGCCGGCTCAGAGGATTATTGGCTGATTAAGACTGATAGTAATGGAAATAAAGTATGGGATAAAACCTATGGCGGAACCCTATTTGACCATCCAGAGTGTGTATACTTAACGTCTGGTGGTGGTTATATTATCACCGGGTATACTGAATTAAATCATAGTGGCTCAGGTGTATATGCTTCATTGACCATTAAGACTGATTCAAATGGCAACGAAGTTTGGAGAAAAACTATTAATAGTTCTAATGAGGAACGTGGCATTTCAATTATTCAAACAAAAGATAGTGATTATCTATTCGCCGGCGTTACAAGTGGAAAAGGTGGAGAGTTATGGTTAGTAAAAATAGGTGAGTCACCTAATGCCCCCCAAAATCTTTCTGCAACTCCCGGCAATCAGCAAGTTACTCTTCGATGGAGCAAAAACACCGAGCCCGACTTCTTGCGTTACCGTATCTACGGTGGAGAAACTATCAATCCAACCACCAAGATCGATTCAACGACTGGAGGGATTCTCGATACAACCATAGTAATTACTGGATTAACGAACGGAACTACCTATTATTTTCGTATTACCGCAATTGATAGCAGTGGCAACGAAAGTGATTTTTCGAATGAAGTCAACGCAACACCAACTGGTCCAATACTGGGTGAGTATACCGCTGACAACAACACTGTTTTACTTTTACACATGAATGAGACCAGTGGCAATACGGTGAATGACGTAAGCCAAAACGGGTACACTGGCTCATTTAAATCCGGCTCATTTGTACCAGGCAGATTTGGGAACGCATTTGAACCGGGTGATTCGTGTGGTATTGTTTTCCAGTCATTTTCAACAATTGATTTAAGTACTCAATTCACAATTGAAGCATGGTTAAAACTATATTCTTATCCTACAAATCGAATGGGAATTTTTATACTAGGTAATAACTCATCCATCAATTGCTGTATTTCGTCTGATCTCAATATTATAATAGATTTGTTTTCACCAAATGGTTTAGAATGTTTTTATACAAGTCAACCAATGATATCATTAGGTATTTGGTATCATCTTGCGGTTACATTTGGCAATGGATTATTGTCAATTTATATCAATGGTGATTTGAAAGAGCAGTATATTTGCTATCCCTCTATTCAAAAAAGAGTCTCTAGATCGCAAATTGTTGGTTCTCATTGGTGCGAGGAAATGTATCCCGGTGTCATAGATGAAGCTCGAATATCGAAAATCGTACGCGATCCAGATGAATTCAACCTTCAGCTTCCCCCAAAGAATCTGCAAGCAACAGTCAATGCTTCCACAATCAGTTTGAACTGGCAGAATGGCGGCGGCGCAGTTCCCTTGATGCGCTATAAAATTTATCGTGGGATTGATTCAGTAAACGTTTCTCTAATAGACTCAACCATAAATACCGCATTCAATGACAATGAGATTACATTGGGTGCACCGTATTTCTATAGGGTATCTGCAGTTGATTCGACCGGCTTCGAAGGAGCAAAGAGCAAAGCAGTTCGAGCAGCTATCCCTTTATTTGGTGAGTATAAAGTAGACGCCAATACAATGCTTCTATGGCATTTAAATGAGATTGGGGGCGGTGTAGCATATGATGAAATCAATAATAGCAATAATGGCACTTTCAACAGTACCACGATTGTAAACGGCAAATTTGGAAAAGCGAAAATTCCTGCGATTCCTACTATAGGTAACGGGTATGAAATTAAACAATTTACACTAATTAATTTTGCACAAACAGATTTTACTCTTGAAGCCTGGGTGCGTACCCCAACCCCGCCTCCTGGGGGTCAGTATTGGTTATTTGGTACGTCGTCTACATTTACAGTTATAATTCCACACTGGGGTAACATTAATGGTAAATTATTAGTACGCATACAAGATGCTGGCGGAACTCAATTAGAATTTAATTCCAATAAATATGTTGACGATTTAAAGTGGCATCATATTGCTTTAGAACGTATAGTAAATAAACTTTCGATCCTTATTGATGGTGTTGTTGATAGTACAATTGATATTTCAAATCTGGGAGAATTTACCAATGATTATAATTTCGGCGGTGGTGGAGATTTCACTATTGATGAGGTTCGACTCTCAAATATAGCTCGCACACCTCAGGAGTTCAACCTGCAGCTGCCGCCTAAGAATCTCACAGCCACGCCAAGTAGTAATTGTATTCAGCTAAGTTGGCAAAACGGGGGTGGGGCAATTCCATTGATGCGCTACCGAGTTTACCGGAAGACCGCTTCAACTTATTTGACTCTCATTGATTCGACCATACAACCGTTATATCAGGATATAAATCTTGTTCCTGGCAAAC
>CAZAKO010000140.1:0-4820 GCA_964485745.1 uncultured bacterium | reverse complement strand
GACCGCTGGCTTGCCAAGAAGAAAAATCGCTCAACTAGAAACCTGCGTAAAATAAAAACTGTCGCTCTGGTTCTCTTGCTTCTCCTGGCGCTATTCGGAATTCAGCTTTCATGGCTGCTGGATCCGCTGCCGATTCTCTGGCGCTCGTTGGGCATTATTGGAATGGCGCTATTCTTTTTATTCAGCGAGGGAATCTTTAACGGTTTGTATGCCACGGGAATATTTTCCGATGTAATTTCAAGTGTTCAAGATAAAATTACCAGTTACCTTTTTCCGCTCTCCGCACCCACATTCTTAAACCTGCTGATTCCGATTATTATCATTGTAGTAATCCTGGGATTAGCCAAAATCTCCCGCCGTTTCTGGTGTCGCAATTTATGTCCGCTGGGAGCCCTTCTAGGATTGGTCGCAAAATTCAGCCCGTTTCAGCGTTTCGTCAATCAAGAGACCTGCAGCAGCTGCGCCATCTGTCGGAATAAATGCAAAATGGATGCAATTGAAAAGGATTTCATCACAACCGAAAAATCCGAATGTATTCTCTGCTTAGATTGCAGTCGGGACTGTCCGGAAAAGGCGATAACCTATTCCTTTCATGCGCCGACCCGGATGCAGTCATCGGTGGACCTTTCCCGGCGCTCTTTTTTAGGAGCCGGAATCGCTGCCCTATTGAGTTCGGGACTATTCGCAATAACCGGTATCAATCCAACTAAAACCAATCGGCGCATTCGTCCACCAGGCTCATTAATAGAGGACAATTTTCTGGAGCACTGCATTCGTTGTGAAGAATGCGTCCGGATCTGCGCCACTTCCGGAGGCTGTTTGCAGATGTCATTCCTCGAATCCGGACTAGCAGGAATGTTAACCCCGATCGCTAAATACCGATTAGGTTACTGCGAATACAACTGCAATCTATGTGGACAGATTTGTCCGACGAAGGCGATTCAGCCCTTGGAACTTGCAGAAAAGCAGGAGTGGAAAATGGGCACCGCCTTCTTCCTGCAAGATCGCTGCATCCCCTATCGTTTAAATCAAGATTGCTTAGTTTGCGAAGAGCATTGCCCATTACCTGAAAAAGCTATTAAATTAACCGCCAAAGAATATATTGATCCGGAAACTGGAACAAAACGCATGATTCATTACCCTTACATTGATTCAGATTTGTGTACCGGTTGTGGAATTTGCGAAAATAAATGTCCCTTAGAAGGAGAAGCAGCAATCGTTATTTATCGAGAAGGAGAGGAAAGAAAAATAGCATGAAAGTTAAAAACATTCTGCCAATCTCAATGGCGCTGTTGTTTTTAGTGTCTTGTTCTTCGAATCGCCAGTTACTCATTAAAAGAAATGAATATTCCGGCTGGCGGATGACGAGTTATCATCTTTATACGGCAGACAAAGAGTTTGCAGAAATTTTAAAAGACAACTATAATCTCTATAACGGCTATGGTTTGAAAACAATCCTGACGCAGGCAATTGAAGGACCAAACACGATGACCGTGAAAGTAGATATTTACAAGATGAAAGACCGTTTGGGAGCAAATGGTTTATACCGCCGCTATCAGTCCTTTACTCAGTTATCTATTGGCGATGAGGGTAGTGAAAGTCCCGGATTAATCACCTTCTCCCGGAGTAACTATTTTGTCAAAATTACGGCGTTGCGAAATATGGAAGACAAAGATCACTACTTGATAGATATTGCCGAAATAATTGATCGCAAACTGAAACGTTAAAAATGATCAGCAGACGGGAATTTTGCAGACTATCAGGTCAATTTCTGATTGGAGTTACAACTGCACCATTATTGCCGAATCTGCTATATGCCCAATCAAATTACCCTTATATCCGAGATGCCAAATATTTTAAAAAATTAGATAATAAGCGAGTCCAATGTTCTTTATGTCCGCGCCAGTGCGTCATAACCACCGGTAACCGGGGTTTCTGTGGAGTTAGGGAAAATCAGAGTGGCAATTTGAAAACCCTGATTTATGGTCGTCTGACTTCGGTCAATAACGACCCGATCGAAAAAAAACCGCTGTTTCATTTCCTGCCGGGCACTACCGCCCTTTCGGTTTCCACCAGTGGCTGCAATTTGAGGTGTAAATTTTGTCAAAATTGGACTCTGTCCCAGTCCAAACCGGAAGAACTCAATTTTAACTATTTTGCTCCAGAAGAATTAGTGGGAGCGGCGCGAAAAAATGCCATTCCAACAATTGCTTATACCTATAACGAACCGACGATTTTTACCGAGTATATCCTCGATACGGCGGCTTACGGACGGGAGTTGGGAGTCCGCAACGTCTCGATTTCCGCCGGATACATTGCCAAACAACCACTACACGATCTGTGCAAAGTCCTGGATGCAATTAAGATTGATTTCAAAGCATATTCCGAATCCTTTTATAAAAATGTAGTCTTTGGAACCCTGAATCCGGTGCTGGATACATTAGTGGAAATAAAATCGCAAGGAATCTGGCTGGAAATGGTTAATCTGATGGTTCCGACTCTGAATGATAACCCGGACGAAATCAAAGCCATGTGCAAATGGATTAGTGCTAATTTGGGAGTAGATGTACCCCTGCATTTCACCCGTTTTCACCCGCAATATTTATTGAGAAACTTGCCTCCAACTCCGGTAAAGACCCTCGAAACAGCCTACAACATTGCCCATGAGGCAGGTCTTCATTACGTGTATGTCGGCAATGTTCCCGGTCATTCCGGCGAGAATACTTACTGTCACCATTGTCAGACCGAATTAATCATGCGCCGGGGTTTTTATGTCATCAAAAATCAGATCAATCAAGGTCGCTGCCCGAAATGTGCGACCGCAATCCCGGGAATCTGGAGTTAAAGAAGGAGATCAAGATGAAGATTGACTCCCGGCTATTTAAATTTATTTTGATAGGAGTATATATCATGATGATAGGATGCTCAAAAACTGGTAATGCCAAAGATCGCCCGGCGTATAATGCCGGTATGTTTTATCCCAAAGATCCGCAGGAGCTCAAAGCCGATATCAAGAGTTATTTAGCCAATGCTGGTCAGGCGGTAATTTCGCAAAAGCCGTTTGGTTTAATTGCTCCACATGCCGGTTATCCCTACAGCGGACCGGTAGCTGCTTTTAGTTATGCCCAGATCAGAAATCAACAATATGAAGCGGTTGTAATAGTTGGTCCATGTCATGTCGATTATTTTTCATTCGCTTCGGTTTACGATGGTGATGCTTATCTGACTCCCCTTGGCAGAGTGCCAGTCGCTAAAGAACTGGCTAAGGAGTTGACCACCGATAACCAGTTAGCCCAGCTTTCTTCCAGAGGTCATGTTGTCGGCATGTATGGTCGGGCGGAGCATAATTTGGAAGTCCAGCTACCTTTCCTTCAGACGGTGCTGAAAGATGTCCCAATTATTCCGATTATCGTCGGTTCGATGGAATGGTCGGTGCTCGAGAATCTCGGTCAGCAGCTTGGCAAATTTGCTCAGCAACATGACGTCCTGATCATCGCCTCCAGCGATCTCAGTCATTATCACTCCTATAAAGAGTGCCAGAATATTGACCAGAAATTTATCAAGCTGCTTGAAAAACAGGATGTCAACGAATTATATCAGGCATTAACGAGTCAGGCAGTCGAAGCTTGTGGCGGTGGTCCAATCCTTGCTTTACTAATTGCCGCTCAGGCAAACCAGGCTACAACGATTAAAACTCTCAAATGTGCCAATAGCGGCGATGTACCTTTTGGGGATAAATCCCGGGTTGTTGGTTACCTGTCAGCCGCAATTTATAAAGGCAATAATCCCAAATCGAATAATCCAAAACCTATTGAGCAGCTAAAGAGTGGTTACCTTGACCGCAGTGAACAGGTATTTTTACTCGACTTAGCAGAGAATGTCATCCAGGCTTGCGTGAAAGGTCAACCAATTCCCAAACCCACTGATATTCCACCTATCTGCCAGGAAAAACGCGGCGCCTTTGTGACAATCGAAAAACATGGGCAGCTGCGGGGTTGCATCGGCTACATCCTCCCCATGTATCCACTTTATGAAACTGTAATCGAGGTGGCGCAATCGGCTGCGCTCAAAGATCCACGTTTCGACCCAGTCCAGCCCAAGGAACTGCCTGACCTGGAAATCGAAATCTCAGTCCTAACTGTCCCGGAAAAAATAACTGATCCCTCAATTATCGAGGTTGGCAAACACGGGATAATCATGAAACGCGGTTTTTATCAGGGACTATTATTACCGCAAGTCGCCACCGATTACGGCTGGGATCGGGAAACTTTCCTGGAACATACCTGCCTCAAAGCCGGACTACCCCGCGATGCCTGGAAGGATAAAAACACCGAAATCAGTATTTTTTCGGCGCAGGTGTTTAACCGCGAAACGTTGAAGTAAACGACAGAATTCCAAAACCTTCAGTTATAAGACCTTCAGAAGGTTTCAATAGAAATCTCACTCAGGTCGTTGTGTTTTGACTCAACCTTCTGAAGGTCGAGTCTAACAAGTCATTTCGATTCCCGATTTATCAGGATGAGAAATCGGGTCAGATTTAGGAGCATTAGCCAAACCCGATTCCTCTCTCCGGCAACTGCCGGAGAGTCGGAATGACGCCCAAAATGACATCTTTCCTCGTTCCGTGGCTCCCCGCCTACTCCCTGTCAGACAATGTGGTAGGCTGGTCGACCAGAGGGAAAGCGGGCAGGATGCTACGGAACGTAGATCAGTCAGACTATTAGCCTGACTGTTTTGTTATTTGTACGTGTAGGTCCCGCTAACGATGTAGGTCGAAATGCTATTTCGACCAGGCGATTTAACAAATCGCCCCACAGTTC
>CAZAKO010000139.1:1668-4863 GCA_964485745.1 uncultured bacterium | reverse complement strand
GAGGGTAACACGCGTTTGAATGTGATTCAACAGCAAGCCCAGGTGAAATTAGCCCTGGACAATTTAAAGGAGGCAATGGGGATAACCGCCGATTCACCTTTAGCTATCCAGGAAGAAAATTATCAATTGCCCCAGGTCATTGACCGGGAAGTCGCGATTCAACAGGCACTCCAGCGTAATCCAAATTTGCAGATTTTACATATCCAAAAAGAAAGCGCCTGGCTGAATTATAAAATTGCCAAAGGTGATCTGTTTCCCGATATCACTGCTTCGTTCGGCTATAACCGGAGTGGACCAGAAATGGCGCGTCTTTATTCCGATTTTGATAAGTGGTGGAATACATCGCTGAGTTTGAATATTAGTTATTCAATTTTTCAAGGCTTTTACCGTAAAGCCAACATCCAGCAGAAGTACCTCAATTACCAAACCTATGATGACCAGATTCTCCAGCAACGACTGGAACTTATCAATCAGATAGATAATCTACTCCTTTCGATTAATACCTATTTGCAAATGATTGAAATTAACGAGTTGAATATCGCTTCAGCAAAAGAGGATTTGCGCTTGCAGCAAGAGATGTACCGCTTGAATGCGGCGACGCTGCTGGAAGTATTAGATGCTCAGGTGGCATTGACCAAAGCCCAGGGTGATTTAGTCTCGACCAAATATGATGCAAAAATTGCCGAAGTCAAGTTGGCGCTATTAATTGGAACTCTATAGGAAAGAATTAGAATGAAAAAGACTGGTAAAAAGATCCTGATTTTGATTATTGTAGTGGGAGTTATCGGGACTATGGTATT
Organism: uncultured bacterium; assembly: GCA_964485745.1. Lineage (GTDB taxonomy): Bacteria > Fidelibacterota > UBA2242 > UBA2242 > UBA2242 > CAZAKO01. The sequence continues at coordinate 4,063 of CAZAKO010000139.1, read as the reverse complement.
TTTAAATCTTAACCGTCAGAAGGTGAAACCGATTGAGGTGCAGACTGAAAAAGTCCGGCGCGACCGGATTGTTCAGACAATCAACGCTTCGGGTTCTTTAATTCCAATAACTGAGGTAAAAATTAGTGCTAATGTCAGTGCCCGAATTATGAATATTGCTGTCAAAGAGGGTGATATTGTTAAAAAAGGTGATTTACTGATAGAGCTCGATAAAACCCAGTACGAGGCAGCCTATGAGAAAGCCCAGTCATATGTGCAATCTAATAAAGCCAATTTACGCAAAGTTGCCAGTGATATGAAACGGATGCAAGCGCTTTACAAGCAGAACCTGACTTCGGCAGCCGAGTTGGAATCGGCTGAAGCCCAGTTGCAATTAGCCGAAAGCCAGGTAGTCCAAGCCGAGGCAGCTCTAAAGCAGGCTCGGGACGATCTGGATAAGACTCGAATTGAGGCACCTATGGCTGGGATTGTGACCAGGTTGGAGAAGGAAATTGGTGAAATTGCCCTCGGTTCGGTTTTTCAGGAGGACGTAATTCTGGTTATTTCGGATATGTCTGAAGTGAAAGTCGAGGTTGAGGTTGATGAGACCGACGTGGTCAATGTCAGTATTGGCGATTCGGCAAATATTGAATTTGATGCCCTGCCGGATACTATTTATTATGGCACGGTCTCGGAAATTGCCCATTCGGCGACTACAAAGGGTGCCGGTACTCAGGAGCAGGTGACTAATTTTAAAGTTCAGGTGGCTGTGTTAGGTCGCGATGCGCGTTTTCGCCCGGGGATGTCGGCAACGGTGGATATTGTTACCGATACCCGGGAGAATGCTTTGGTTGTGCCGATTCAGGCATTGACTGCCCGCAGTGAAACTGATACAAGTCTGGTGACTGGTGCTGCTGCGCCCCAAGCCACAACCTCATTGAAAAATAAGTTAATTGAGGCAGTGTTTGTCGTGAATAGTTCCGATTCAGTGCAACAAAAGCCGGTTGGCATAATCAAGAAAACTACTTATCCAGTTGCACGCCTGATGCCGGTAAAGATTGGGATTAGCAGTGATACTCATTTTGAGATAATCGAGGGACTGATCGAAGGTGATGAGATTGTCATCGGTCCATACAAAGTTATTAGTAAAGAATTAAGTAATGGTGTTCCGCTAAAGATAGCTAAACCAAAAGTGCCGAAATAAATTCAGATATGGAAAGATAGTTGAAATTTATCAGATTAATTTTCATCACGGTGGCTAATGGGTGAATTAATTCAGCTCCGCTCGGTAATCAAAATTTATAAAATTGGCAAAGTCGAAGTCTCAGCTTTACGGGGGGTGGACCTCACCATCGTCCGCAATGAATATATCTCTATAATGGGACCGTCAGGTTCGGGTAAATCTACCCTGATGAATATCATTGGTTGTCTGGATAAACCAACAACTGGTAATTATGAACTCGATGGTGTGCCGGTGCATCTGATGGATGAAAACCAGCTGGCGGAGATCCGTAATCATCAAATCGGTTTTGTTTTCCAAACCTATAATTTATTGGCACGGGCAACGGCGCTGCATAATGTGGAACTACCCCTAATCTACAGTGGCATTTCAGCCGGCAAACGGCGTAAAATAGCTGAAGCGGCGCTGGTAAGAGTTGGTCTTGCGGATCGGATGCTGCACCGACCCAGCGAGTTATCCGGCGGTCAACGCCAGCGCGTCGCAATTGCCCGGGCTTTAGTTAACAATCCGTCGCTGATATTAGCTGACGAACCAACCGGCAATCTTGATACCGCCACAGGTCTTGAAATAATGCAGATTTTTGAAGATCTGCATCGGCAGGGGAATACGATTGTATTAGTAACCCACGAACGGGATATTGCTGAGTTTGCTCATCGCACTGTCCATATTCGGGATGGCAATATCGCCGATGATGTCAGGAATGGCAGAGCATGATTGCCTTTTGTATTAAATTGTGGGAGAATATTAAGGTTGCGATTACCGCCCTGCTGCAAAATAAAATGCGTTCGGTTTTGACGACGATTGGTATTGTGATTGGAGTATTAACCGTAGTCTCTGTGGCGGCGATAATTGAAGGCTTGAATCGTGGTTTCGCCAGTCAAATTGCCGATTTGGGAAGCAATACCCTCTATGTTCAGAAATATCCCTGGGTAATCCAGGATGACTTTTTCAAATATCGTAATCGTCCCGATATTACCTTGAAAGATGCCAACTATATTAAGGAGCGGATGCAACTGGCTGAAGCGGTTTCGCCTTCTACCGGAACTCATCAGGATATGCACTATCGAAGTCAAAAACTTGATGATATTTCCATTAATGGCATTACCGAAAATTATGATCTGATTGCCAACCTGAATGTTGCCGAAGGGCGGTTTATCTCGGCAATTGAAATCGAGC
>CAZAKO010000139.1:0-1568 GCA_964485745.1 uncultured bacterium | reverse complement strand
ACCAGAAAATTAAAACCAACCGAAGAGGACAATTTCAGCATTAATCAACAAGAGATGTTAACTGATCTCTATCATCGCTTGACCAGCGGACTGTACACTGCGGCGATCGGAATTGGCACACTTTCCCTGTTAGTTGGTGGCATTGGCATCATGAATATCATGTTAGTGTCGGTGGCGGAAAGGCGTAAAGAAATTGGAATTCGCATGGCAGTCGGGGCTAAACGGCGCGTGATTACTTTTCAATTTTTAGTTGAGTCAGTCATTATTTGTGCTCTTGGTGGAGTCTTAGCTATCTTACTGAGTTTTTTAGTGTCGGTAGTAATCAAAAAAGTGACTCCTTTTCCTTCGGCTGTACCGGCATGGTCAGTGGTTATGGGTTTAGGATTTTCGGCTATGATTGGTCTATTTTTCGGGATTTATCCAGCCAGTCGGGCAGCTCGGCTTGACCCAATCGAATGCTTGCGTTATGAATAAGGATTGGCGATGAATTTTGATGAAGGTTTTCGGTTAGCCTTTCAGACGGTTAAAGCCAATAAGATGCGCACCTTCCTGACCATGCTTGGCATTGTCATTGGGGTGATGTCAATTATCGGGATGATGTCAATTATTGATGCCTTGGATCGTTATATGACCCAGACGCTGAGTGCCATTGGTGGCAATGTTTTCTGGATTCAAAAATTTCCGGCGGTGCAAATGGGACATCTTGATCGTAAATATCGTCTGCGCAAAGATTTGAAGCTGGAGCATGCCGAAGCTATCAGTCGGCGAGCAACCTTAATTCAAGCGGTTTCGGCGGAAAATTATCAATGGGGTAAGCAGGTCAAATACAAAAAAGAGGCGACCAATCCTAATGTTATGGTCTATGGCGGTGACCAATGGTGGGCAGAAGTCAATGGAATTAATATCCGTGAGGGACGCGCAATCAATGAAATGGATCTGCGCCATCGGCGTAACATTGTATTATTAGGGGCGGATGTCGTTGATAAACTATTCCCGTTTGTTTATCCGGTTGGCGAGAACGTACTGATTGATGGACATCGCTTTGAAGTTGCCGGAATCACCGAACGGCGGGGCAATATTTTTGGGCAGAGTCAGGACAATTTTGTCACAATTCCTTATTCCACTTTTACTAAATACTATGGTGAAAATCAATCAATTGGGATCGCGGTGAAGGCGAAGAGTACTGAATTGCTCCCTGAAGCGATGGATCAAGTCACGGCAATTCTCCGCATCGTTCGCAAAGTACCTCCCGGCGAAGATAACGATTTTGAAGTGGTTACGGCTGATTCGGTGATGGATACGCTCCGCAATTTAACCGGTTTTGTATTTATCGCGGCGGTAGTTATTTGTGCTATCTCTTTGGTCGTTGGTGGCATCGGGATCATGAATATCATGTTGGTCTCGGTTACCGAGCGGACGCGGGAAATCGGAATTCGCAAGGCAGTTGGCGCAAAAAAACGTCATATCCTCAATCAATTTTTAACTGAGGCGGTGGGAATCTGTCTGATGGGCGGTCTGATTGGAGTTATTTTCGGCGCAATCGTCGGGGTACTCATCGGACGGGCACT
>CAZAKO010000138.1:0-4943 GCA_964485745.1 uncultured bacterium | reverse complement strand
AATCATTTAAAATTTGTACAATTAAATCCGGAGTTCAATTATAGTGATTTGGAAAGTGAAATTGGTTTTAGTATCGGTAGTGTTGCACTTTATGGCGAATTTGTTCGGGCAGAACGAGATAATCCCGATATCACCTGATCTTGAATTACGCAAACTTACCGAGCATGCATATTTACACACTTCTTATTTTGACCTGGATAAGACGCCACATTATCCGGCTAATGGGTTGGTCTATTTAGATGGCGATAAGGCTTACATCGTTGATACCCCCTGGCGGGATCGTGAGACTCAGGAATTGATTAACTGGGTGAGCAAGAATTTTAAGGTAACGATTCTGGGATTTATTGTTACCCACTGGCATCAGGACTGTATGGGTGGCTTGGTTACCGTCCATAAAAACGGAATTCATTCTTATGCCCTCGATAAAACCCGGGAAATCGCCAAAGCCAAAAACCTCCCATTGCCGGAGATAACCTTCTCCGATTCGCTTGTGCTTTACTTAAATGGTAAAAAACTTATCTGTAAATATCTCGGTGTCGGTCATACGATGGATAATATTATTGTCTGGCTGCCGGCTGAAAAAATACTATTTGGCGGTTGTCTGGTCAAAGCCTTGACCTCGAAAGGTCTGGGCAATATCAACGATGCAGTCCTGGCAGATTGGCCAGTCACATTAGAAAAAGTACTGCGAATATATCCAGAATCAAAAATTGTCATACCGGGACATGGAGAGGTCGGCAATCTAAGCCTGATCCGGCATACAATTTCACTATTTAAACCAAATTAATTCAATCAAAAAAAACAATTCATCCGAGGTAATTATGAGTGTCCAATTAAAAGAGATCCAGTCACGTAAAGATTTACTCAAATTTGTAAAATTTCCTTTAAGTCATTATCGCAACCACCCCTATTTCGTCCCGACCCTGATCATGGATGACATGAACACTTTATCTCCGCAAAAAAATCCCGCCTTTGAGTTTTGTGAGGCAAAGTGCTGGTTAGCTTACCGGAATCAGAAAATCGTCGGGCGAATCGCCGCAATTTTCAACCACCGTCACGAAGAGAAATGGGGTAAACGGCAAGTACGCTTCGGCTGGATCGAATTTATTGATGACCCGGAAGTCTCGGCGGTATTATTAGGCGCAGTGGAAAATTGGGCTAAGGAAATCGGTGCCGAATCGGTTCATGGTCCATTAGGATTTACGGATTTCGATCACGAAGGAATGTTGATTGAAGGATTCGATAAGCTGGGTACTATGGCAACAATTTATAATTATCCGTATTATCCGGAACATCTGGAAAAATTAGGCTATCGGAAGGATGTAGACTGGGTGGAATATCAGATTAAGATTCCTGAGACTTTCCCCGGAGAGATTACTCAATATTCCAATATGGTTAAGCAGAAATATGGATTTAGAATACTGGAGGCTAAGTCTACCAAGCGGGATATCCTGCCCTATGCCGGTCAGTTATTTGATGTCCTGCAAATTGCCTACAAGCAGCTATATGGGGTAGTCGAGCTGACTCAAGCCCAAATTGATGCCTATATCAAACAGTACTTAGGTTTTATTACGCCAGATTATATTGGTTTGATTCTCAACCAGGAGAATAAGGTAATCGGATTCGGCGTCACTTTGCCATCACTTTCGAAGGCGCTTCAGAAAGCTAAAGGTCGGTTATTTCCCTTCGGTTTTATCCATTTAATGAGAGCGTTGAAAAAGAATGACATCGTTGATCTCTATCTGATTGGTGTGCATCCTGATTATCAATCAAGGGGTGTCGCCGGTATGTTATTAGATAAAATGGGGCACGCCTTTATTGCTCATGGAATTAAATACGCCGAATCTAATCCAGAGCTGGAGATGAACAATAAAGTTCAGCAGCAGTGGAAACATTTTGAAAAGCACCAGCACAAGCGCCGCCGCTGCTTTATCAAAAATCTGCAATAATCGAAAGGTTTTTAAGATTATGAGTAGATTAGTCAGGACATTTTTGTATTTCGGTCTGATAATTAGTCAATTGGCTTGCTATTCAGTTCCCCATCTGATCTGGCCTCAGGAAGATGTAGTTACCAGGGAAGTAAAGCCTAATGAAGTCCGGTCAATCTTGATTGCTGCCCGCCGCAGTGAATTTAAAGAGATGATCATTAATGCCATAAAAATCAATTACCAAGATGATTCCGTCCATATTAAAATCATCGGATTGGATAATCTTGGTCTGGAAAATCCCGATCATTACCAGGCGATAGTGTTGATTAATACCTGCATGTCCTGGGATATGGACCGAAACGTCAACTCATTTTTAAAAAAATATTCTTATCAGGATAACATCATTATATTGACGACATCCGGCGATGGCAGCTGGCTGCCCAAGAAGAAAAATCGCCAATTTGATGCGGTCAGTTCAGCTTCGATTATAGCTGATGTGGATAAAATCAGTCAGGAAATAATTACTAAAATTGATCACCTGCTGAATTAATTTATTCTGCAAATGATGTCGGTAGGTGAGTTCCCCTTATCTCACCAGGGCTAAAATCTCAATTGCTATTTGTTTGCTTTTTCGACCAACTTCATTTGCAGGACCAACACATGATGGACAACCATCGGGGCAGGTGCAGGTACTGATCAGTTGCAGTGTATTTTTCAATAATTCTTCATGGGAATCGTAAAGCAATGGGGTAAATCCGATTCCTCCGGGATAGTTATCATAGATAAATATCGTCGGTTGAAATTTAGTAAGCTCGTCGGGATTTAATTTATGCGATGGACTTTCCGGAGTGGCAGGGGTGTAGATTCCTCTTTCGGTAATAGTATTCATGGCGAACCACTCCGAGCTCTTATCGCCAACCGCCCGGTGGATGTCGTGGGCTTCACTCATGATTTTTAATGTTGCTACCGAGTGCAATGCCTGGCTGATGCCCAGGATGCCGTCAATAATTTCAGCCCGGGAATAGGGTAATTGTTTTAAGGCATATTCAGGAATGGTGAACCAATAGGCAGTTGTCGCCATTTCGAGGTCTGGTAAGTTGATCTTGCCATAACCAACATTTTCCATGGTATAGAATTTAATTTTTTTAAAGCCAACAATACGGGTAACAACTTGAACTTCACCCTTAAATACTGTTACCACACCGGACTCGCGCTTTTCATCATCACTCAGTACTTTAACATTAGTATAGTCAATCGAATCGGTGTAATAATCAGAGTCGGTTTTCCGCACATAAGCCTTGCGTCCGTCCCAATCTAATTCATCAACGATGTATTGTTCGCCAGAAGCCAGGTAAATTGCGTCCGGATAAATCGTCATCGCTGCCGCGCTATAATCCACTTCGGCAATGGTTTTATTGCGGTTGTCGGTTTCGACGACTACGAAATTGCCTTCGGGAATCCGACGCAGGTTGACATCCGCAGCCGGATAGACATCTTCCGACCAGTACCAGCGATCACCACTGCGGTGGAGAATACCGCCTTCGACCAGAAATTTCAGGATTTCCTTGAGGTCTTCCCAGCCAACAGTGCCGAAGGTCTCGTCAACTTCAAAGGGCAGCTCAAAAGCCGCGCATTTAATGTGATCTACCAGAATCATCAGGTTATCGGGATTGATGCGGGCATGTTCCGGACTTCGGGAAAAGAAGTAGTCGGGATATTTCATCAGAAATTGATCCACCGGGTTGGAGCGCGCAACGAAAATTCCGTACGCCTGTTGTCCGCTGCGACCAGCTCGCCCGAATTGCTGCCAGGTGCTGGCAATACTCCCCGGATAACCCGCCAGAATTGCGGCATCCAGACCGCCAATATCAATGCCGAGTTCCAGTGCATTGGTGGAAATTACTCCTCTGATTGTGCCTTCGCGAATACCCTTTTCAATTTCGCGGCGTCGGTTGGGGAGATAGCCGCCGCGATAGCCGGCGATTTTTTCCGGTTGAGCCAGAGCCTCGCGGTCGCTTTCGAAATCGTCTTTCAGATATTTGGTCAGCACTTCGACATTCAGACGCGATAAAGCGAATACAATCGTCTGAATTTTTTTCTGAATTAAAAGATTGGCTAAATAACGTGTCTGTTTGATATAACTTGCCCGGATGCCGAGCTCTTTATTAACTACCGGCGGATTATAGAAGTAGATGGTCTTTGGACTGAGTGGCGCGCCGGATTGATCAATCAATTGCACCGGCTTTTCGATCAGCTTCTCCGCATGTTCTTTGGGATTGGCGATGGTTGCCGAGCAGAGGATAAAAAGTGGATCGGAGCGATAAAATTTACAAAGTCGTCGCAAGCGGCGAATGACATTGGTCATATGCGAACCGAAAACGCCGCGGTAGATGTGCATTTCATCAATGACCACGAATTTCAGGTTTTGGAAAAACTGCATCCATTTGGTGTGATGCGGCATGATTCCCTGATGCAGCATATCGGGATTGGTGACAACGATATTGCCCTGCTTGCGGATTGCCTGACGAGCGTTGGCGGGTGTGTCCCCATCGAAGGTATAGACCTTAATATCCTTCTCTAATAGTGTAATCAGTTCATGAATTTCGTTCATTTGATCCTGACTCAAGGCTTTGGTGGGAAAAAGGTAAAGCGCTTTGGAGGATGGGTGGTTAATCATTTCCTGGAGAACTGGCAAATTGTAAGTCAGAGTTTTCCCTGAAGCGGTCGGGGTCACTACGGCGAAATCCTGCTGATTTTCAGCGTATTGCCAGGCTTCTGCCTGATGAGCATAAAGCGAGCTGATACCGCGTCGTTGCAGAACGGCTTTAATTTCCGGCAGGAGGTTGTCCGGGAAGTTGGTTGTCTTGCCTGTGGAACCAGTAATTCGATGAACATATTCGATATTTTCGCGGAGCTCTTTTTGATTCAACAATTCTTCGATGGGGTTTATCATAAATAATCCTCTTAGTGTCGGTTATGATGAGCCAGTTTCAGATTCAAACGGTTAAGGCGCTG
>CAZAKO010000137.1:0-4992 GCA_964485745.1 uncultured bacterium | reverse complement strand
TTCAGTTGGGCGATGAACTCGGTTTTATCATGCTTTAAAGCCGATTTAAAATTTCCGCCTGAACAGATGATTGAAAAAGGAAAGAGCATTTTATATTCCAAAATGTCACCCTTTTTAAAAGTAGTAATTTTGAATCCCAACTTATGCAGTTTTCCGTGGATATATTCTTCAGCCATAAGTACCGAACCCGGTGAAAAATCTCCGCCCTTTTTCCAACTGCATGAAATATGATCCGCATGCCACAATTGGTAATTTTCAGTATCCCGGAAAAAGAATACCAGAGTATCGAAAACTTGTTCAGGTGTACAATCAATTTCTATTTTATCAATAATTGCACTCATATTTCCATAAACTTTATAATGTTTGCATCATATCTCGGACGCTGACACCGGGCTTCATATTTAAAGTTTATTTTTTCGCTGATTTTTATTATAATTCTTGAGCATTTTTCCGAAGACTTTGTCGCGTTGACGATGCTCGGCGGTGGTCATTTCGAAGTGAATTTTTTCACGGTGCATCTTCAGGTAATTCTCATAGGAAGCGCGTTCTATGGCGCCACTCTCAACGGCGGCGATCACGGCACAGCCGGTCTCATGGGTATGGGTGCAATCCTTGAACTTGCAGTTCCGGGCTAATTCGAAAATCCGGTCGAAGGTGATTTCCAGACCATTGGCAGTGTCGGCGATCCCGACTTCCCGCAGACCGGGATTATCAACCAGGATGCCGCCGTTTTCCAGAATGAATAATTCGCGGTGACTGGTAACGTGCCGACCTTTATTGGTGCTTTGACTGATGGTATCGGTTTTCATAATAGTCTGACCGGAGAGATTATTAAGCAGGGTGGACTTGCCGACGCCCGAGGAACCAAGCAGGCAGTAGGTTTTACCTTTTTCAATGAACCGGAGGATAGCTTCATAGCCACGACGAGTTGCATTGCTGATCGCGAAAACCGGAATAGCTTTAACCCGAACTTTGATATTATCGAGAAATTCAGAGAGGCGCGATTCATCGATCAGGTCGATCTTACTGAGCACTATCGCCGGTTTGACTTTCGAGGCGTGGCAGATCGTCAGATAGCGTTCCAGGCGATTGATGTTGAAATCCCGATCAACCGCCTGGACGATAAAGGCATAGTCAATATTGGCGGCGATGATCTGAATTTCGCCGTATTGCCTGACCGCCTGCCGTCGAATCACGGAGTGACGCGGCAGAATCCGGTGAATAATGGCAAAGTCGGGTTCGTAAGTCATTAGCGCCACCCAGTCGCCGACCGCCGGGAAATCCTCGCGCCCCCTTGCGGTGAAGCGCAGATTTCCAGTGATCTCGGCGTCGAATTCGCCTTTTGCGGTGTACACGCTGTAGCGTTCCTTATGTTCGGCGGTAATACGGCCGATCTCGAATTCGCCCAGGTTCTGTTCGAGCCGGGCTTTTTCCAGTTCTTCGTTGTAGCCTAAGTCAGATAAGTTCATGGCAGGGTCTCTTGAATTTTTCCGGCAAGAATTTACAAACCGGAAGATCAAATCCAAACCTATGTTCTTAGTTCCAGATTGCTCCGCAGGAATTCCGCTGGAACGAGTCCCACTAAAGTTCGGGGGGAGGAAGTAAGACTAACACGATTCCTCGTTGTCCGGCTGCGCCGTCCGCCTCGGAACGACCGACTACCGGAGACGCGGCTGACCGTGTTAACCGCTCACTTAAGTAAAAGAATCTTTTTGGTTTGAATGGATGCGCCAACCTGCAACCGGTAAAAGTAAATTCCGCTTGGTAAGTCTGCCGGATTCCATTGGCGCGAGTAATTTCCAGCCGGGAGTTTCCTCGCGATAAGATCTGAAACCGCTCTTCCCGAGGCATCAAAAACATACAATGAGACAAATGATTCGGTCGCAATGCTGAAAGTGATGTTTGTATAAGAATTAAACGGATTCGGGTAATTCTGGCTCAGCGAAAATTCGTGCAGAATAATAATTTCAATTTCCACAATTTGAGAATATTCGAACGATCCATCCAGGTCAATCTGCTTCAGGCGGTAGGTATAGCGACCCTCAGCCAGTTTAGAATCTTCGAATGAATATTCGGTGGGCGCGGTGCTGGTACCCGCGCCAGCCACGAGCCCGATCTTTTGCCAATTATTAATTGCTGACTGCTGACCGCTGACCGCGATCGGTCGGCGTTCCACTTCAAATCCAAAATTATTCACTTCCGATTCGGTCCTCCACCAGAGATTAACGGTGTTGCCTGCGGCTCGCGCGGTAAACTCGCTCAGTTCGACCGGCAGGGAAGAGTCCTCGCTTTCCGCAAATTTCATGACGGTGGCTTTACCTGAATTAGCCTCATCCGAATAAACAACCACGGGAATCCCATTCGGAGCGATTGCGATTGAGGTATGATAAGCACTACCGGCCGAAAAACCGGCTTGGCCTACATTTACCCACATGGCACCGTTATATAGCATAACTATCGCTTTCCTTAAATATCCCTCATCGTTAAATACAATATAAGGCGTTCCGCTGCCATTAAGTGCGATCGAGGTATATGAAGCATGACCTTCGGAAAAATTGGATGAGCCGACGGCATCCCAGCTTTCACCGTCATAATCCATTACGTTTGCAGCACCCTCTTCAAACATATCAGAATAGGCCACATAAGGCCTGCCACTTCCATCTATTGCAATCGAGGGGTGATCGGCCATACCAGCCGAAAAACCGGCTGTGCCGACGACTTCCCAACTGCTGCCATTAAATTTCATGACGGTAGTTTTACTTCCATTGGCACCATCACGATATACCACATAAGGCGTTCCACTGCCATCTATCGCAATCGAGGTGTTATCGGCCATACCAGCCGAAAAACCGGCGGAACCGACGACTTCCCAGCTGCTGCCATTTAATTTCATGACGGTAGCTTTTTCACCTTTATTTCTATCAGCATATACGACATAAGGCGTAAGGCTTCCATCTATTGCAATAGATGGGTAAGTTGCTTGATCAGCCGAAAAACCGGGCAAACCAACAACTTCCCAATTAATGCCGTTAAATTTCTTGACCGTGGCTTTATATATTGTCCTCATCCATATAGGCAACATAAGGCGTTCCGTTGCTATTAATGGCAATGTCTATGCCGAATTCCTCAGTATCAGAAGATATTTCAGAACCGACAGACACCCAATTACTGCCAGCATATTTCTTGACAATTGCCTTGTATGATTCTTCACCCTCATACTCACAATAGGCAACATAGGGAGTGCCGTTTCCATCAATGACAATTTTCGTCTCAGATACTTCACCATCCGAAAAACCGGGAGTTCCGACAGGCCACCACCGCTGGGCAAACGTCTGATTTGTCAATCCTAAAACAAACACAAAAAGAGCAAAACCGATTGATTTCATGACCTCCTCCTTTTGGATATTTTGCTGTTTATAAGGCAATTCCAAATAACTACTACGATAACGCCTTGTGTTTTTACTCAATGCGAATGCGGATTCCCAATGCTATGATTGTTTTTCTATAATTAATCAAGTGTATTACATACTGCAGGATTCCATCAAATCCAACATCAGCCTTCACCCAAATTCCCTCAAACAAGCCGTTTCATAATTATTTTCAGTGCAATAACGTTGTAATGATACAGAATTATTGCCGAAAGCACAAGGCAAAACTGGTTGCGGTGGCGACACTTTGGTCGCCAAGAATTTCATGGAGAAATGCCGGTGAAATGGACATCTAAGTCAGCATAAAGTGTTAGTAAACAACGCCGCCTCGCTTGACTGACATTCACTCAAATAATAGGCGGCGTAGAGCGAGCACTTTTCCCAATAGCCAACCTTCGTTTCATCTTTGCACTATTCAGTGTAAGAGCGTCGGTTTGCCTGTTATCCAAATCCCCTTGTCATGTTCTTCTAAAAAAACTTGATTTTCTTGCGATAGAACGTTTTAAAGGTTGCTGTGTTTGGTTAATCACCGCCTCTGGGTTTACTTCACTATCACCAGTTTTTTCACTACTGAAAAATCACCGGCATTAAGCTGATAAAAATAGATTCCGTTTGCCAAAAGTCTTGCATCGAATTGCACCTCGTAACTACCAGCTTCCTGGAGCCCATTCACCAGCGTTTCTACTTCTCTGCCAAGAATGTCATAAATCTTCAAGGATACTTTACTGATAAATGGCAATTGATAACCGATTACAGTGTTCGGATTTAACGGATTTGGATAATTTTGATACAGCGCAAATTCTTTTGGAACGCCGATTTCTATCGCTACACTGTGCGAATACTCGGATGAACCATCCAGGTCAATCTGTTTTAAACGGTACTCATAACGACCTACAGGCAGTTTTGAATCGGTAAATGAATAATCTCGCGACGTACTGCTTGATCCTGCACCTTCGACAAAGCCAATCTTCTGCCAACTGGTATCTGTTACCGGCAGATTGCTCGCTGCAATCGGCCGTCTCTCGATCTCAAAGCCATAACAGTTCAATTCGCTCGCTGTTTCCCAAATAAGAGTAATTAATGCTCCGCTAACGGTTGCGGTAAAACTTGTCAGTTCGACCGGTAGAGACGTATCGAGATTTTCTTTCAACCGCGGATAATTCTCACCAACAATTTCCCACACATCGTTAAAATCCCAACCGGCAGATATAAATGTAGATTGCGTTTTCATTTGCGCGTCTGTCAAGCCGGTTGCACCGCCGGCAGAACTTGATTGACCCGACGAATCCACATTCCAAAATGATGAGTCTGCCGTAATTTCACTACTCCCAATGAGTCCGCCTATTTGATTTGCAGATGCCGATCCGCTCACCCGTCCGGCTGAATAGACATTATACACCTGCGTTGCGCTATTGAGGGCTCTTCAAATCAATCCACCGACCCCTCTCTGCGTTGAAGTGCTGGACGTTGGACCGTTCACTTTTCCCAAGCTGTAACTGTTGTGCAATTCGGCGCCGCTGTTAATAATTCCGATCAAACCGCCGACATCACCGGTGTTCCCTGC
>CAZAKO010000136.1:0-5023 GCA_964485745.1 uncultured bacterium | reverse complement strand
CAACTAATAGACAGCAAAGATTTCCAGAAAACAGTGACGGTTGAGAGTAAAGATTTCCAGAAACTGACGGATAGCAAAGATTTCCAGCAGCTAATTCAGAGCAAGGATTTCCAGAAACTAGCCGATAGCAAAGATTTTCAAATGATGATAGATAGTAAAGATTTCCAGCAGCTGATTCAGAGCAAGGATTTCCAGCAATTGATTAATAGTAAAGACTTCCAAAGTCAATATTAATTGAAATCTTGAACTGACTTTAAAATGACATAGTTTTTAGAATTCAACTATACTTTTATAAAAATCCTAATAGATTATCCAAGGATTTTTAATTATATAAATTAGATCATTGACTCATTCAGCAATATTGATATGGATCGTATTAATTGTTAAAAATTTAGAATATGCCCTCTTTCATCAAACGGACTATTTTTGTAACGATTTTAATTGCTTCCGGGGGCTTTTCACAAACGCTGCAGAATCTGCGCACTGACGATCTCAACTTAGAATATTACAGTAATGCCCACAGTTATATCGTGCCGTATCTGGCGCGCTGTTACACGACAACGATGAATTACTATCGGAAATTCTGGGATTATGAACCGTCAGAGCGCGTTAACATTTTCATCGAGGATTTTGGAGATTGGTCGAATGGTGGCGCTTCGGCGGTACCAAGCAATCACGTTTATGTTTCAATCGCGCCAAATATTTATGTTTTCGATGTTGCCCCAGCCAGTGAGCGCATGTCCAACCTGATGAGTCACGAGTTGGTGCATGTGATTGCGATGGACAAAGCCACCCGGCGTGATCGCCTCTGGCGCACACTGTTCTGCGGCAAAGTTCAGGAGACTGCCAGTCACCCGGTTTCGATGTTTTATTCCTTTTTGACAACCCCCCGCCGCTACTCGCCGCGCTGGTACCATGAAGGTATCGCTGTCAGTATGGAGACCTGGATGGGCGGCGGCATCGGGCGGGCTTTGGGCGCTTACGATGAAATGGTTTTTCGCACCCTGGTACACGACTCGACCTACATTTACCACATGGTCGGATTGGAGTCGGAAGGCACGGCAATCGATTTCCAGGTTGGGGCTAATTCCTATTTATATGGAACCCGCTTCTTTAGTTACTTAGCCAACCAATACGGACCCGAAAAATTGATTCAATGGGTTGCGCGCTCGCCGGATAGTCGGCGGTATTTTTCGCGCCAATTCAAACAGGTCTTCGATCGCCCGTTAACAGAGGAATGGTCACACTGGATTGACTTCGAAAAGGAGTGGCAAAACCAGAATATTAAAACGGTGCGGAAGTATCCGGAAACGCCCTTTCAACCGATTGTGACCGACAAGGTTCTGGGCAGCGTCTCGCGCGCATTCCTCGACTCGAAGCGCGGAGTAATTTATACCGGAGTCAAATTTCCGGGACAGGTGGCGTTTATCGCGGCGATTGATTTGGAAACCGGCAAAATAAAAAAAATCTGCGACATCAAGGGCGCCTCGACCTACTTTACGTCTAACCTGATACTCGACCCGGAATCCGACCGACTCTACTTTACCACCGACAATTACAAATACCGCGACCTGAATTTCGTTGACCTGAAGAATAATAAAGTCACCCGCCTGATTACCGATGTTCGCACCGGCGATTTAGCCTTTGATCCGACCGATAAATCCATCTGGGGCGTGCGCCATGAAAATGGGATTTCAACTTTGGTCAAAATTCCAGCCCCTTACAACGATTATACGGCGATTCAGGCTTTTCAATACGGCACCGATTTATATGATTTAGATATTTCGCCGAATGGCAAATACCTGACCGGCGCCCTGACTTTTCTTGACGGAAAGCAAAAGTTGGTCTGCTTTGAGATCGCTAAACTGTTAGACTACCAGGCTGATTACGAGGAACTCTTCGATTTTGAACTAACCGGTCCGGAAAATTTTGTATTCTCGGCGGATGGTCGTTATTTATACGGGACGGCTTATTATTCCGGCGTGTCAAATGTCTATCGCTATGATTTTCCAGCCCGCGATATGTCCATTATTTCCAATGTCACCACCGGCTTGTTTCGACCGTTACCAGTTAACGCCGATTCACTGATCGCTTTTCAATACACCGCGAAAGGTTTTATTCCCGGCTGGATTCCGAATCAGCCCTTGGAAAATGTCGCCGCGATCAAGTATCTCGGTCAGAGCGTATACGAGAAATTTCCAGTGGTCAGTACGTGGCGAGCACCCTCGCCAGCTACTATCAATCTGGAATCACTCACGATTTACAAGGGTGACTATAAACTCTGGTCAAACACCAAATTGAAATCTGCCTATCCGGTAGCGGAAGGTTACAAGAGTACCACCAGTTTGGGGTACTATTTTGATTTTTCCAATGATATCGGCTATAATTCGTTAAAATTCACCACCTCTTATTCGGCATTTGATAATAATCTACCGGAAAGCGAGCGACTCCACTTCAGTGCTAATTACCGCTACTGGCGATGGGAGTTTAGCCTGAAATATAATCCAGCCGATTTTTATGATCTGTTCGGACCTACGCGCACCAGTCGGCGCGGTTATTTTCTGGGGGCTAAATATAAAAATAACCTGATCTGGGACGATCCCCGCACAATGGATTATACCATTAGCAGCGGCTACTGGGGTGGTCTGGAAAAAATGCCCGATTATCAAAATGTTTCAGCCAGCTTCGATCGCTACTTTTATGTTAATGCTTCACTGGATTATGAACATGTTCAGAAATCGCAGGGTGCGGTTGATGGCGAAAAGGGTTACCAGTTTAGTGTCTTTTCCCGCAATAACTATGTCAACCGCCAGCTGTATCCGCAACTTGTTACTACTCTCGACCGCGGTTTCGCTTTGCCGGTTAATCATGCTTCGGTCTGGTTGCGCAGTGCGGCTGGAATTTCACCGGCTCTACGCGACGAACCGTTTGCCAATTTTTATTTTGGCGGTTTCGGCAATAACTGGATTGATCACCAGAATGAAAAACGTTACCGCGAATACTATAGTTTTCCCGGTATAGACTTGAACAGCGTTGGCGGAACGAACTTTATTAAATTACTAACAGAATTGAACCTGCCACCAATGCGTTTCCGGCATATTGGGATAACGGCTTGCTATCCCCGCTGGCTCAGACCGGCGGTGTTTGCTTCGGGACTTTCCACCAACCTGTTGGCTGCCTCAGGCAGCTGCACGGTCTATAACTTTGGCGCCCAGGTTGATCTGGAAATAGTGCTCTTCTCATTATTTACCACAACCTGGTCAGCCGGATATGGTGTGGCTTTTGAAAATGGCAATAAAATTTCCCCGGAATTAATGGTTTCATTGAAAATCCTATGAATACAATAATAGATATTATCGTCAGTCTCTTGCCCGTCCTAATCTTTCTAATTGCGCTGATATTATTGGACAGTTACAAACTAATCAAACCAATAATGGTTCTTCAGGCAATTATCTGGGGCTGTATTGCCGGTGGAATTGCCCTGTTTATTAACCGGTTTTTTATTCAATTTATTCCCCACCAAAGCTTGCTTGTTTCGGTCGTCGTCGCTCCGATAATCGAAGAGACGGTTAAATCAGTATATCCATTTTATCTGCTTAATAAAAAGAAAATCGGGTTTCTGGTTGACAGTGCCATTTTCGGCTTTGCCGCCGGGGCTGGATTCGCACTAATAGAGAATCTTTTTTTCTTGCACGCTCTGGGGGAGCGTCACATTTTCCTCTGGCTAATTCGCGGTCTCGGCACAGCTGTCATGCATGGCGGCACAACTGCAATTTTAATGATCATTGCCAGGTACTTACTTGAACGCCAAAAACAGATCCCGTTAATCCCCATAATCTTAGGATTTTTAACTGCCATACTAATCCATTCCGGTTTTAATTATCTCGTTCACGTCATCAGTGCAGAACTGATTGTCATTACGCAATTGGTCGTTTTACCACTTTTACTAAGCCTGATTTTTATCAATAGTGAAAAATCACTGCGCAAATGGCTGGAGGAGGGTCTGGCTGCCAATGTCCAATTGTTAAGTGACATTCGGGCTGGTCATTTTCGGGAAACCAAAGCCGGCAGCTATCTTTACAGCCTCCAGGAACATCTTGCGGGTGAAATCCTGGCGGATATATTTTGTTACCTGCTAATCTATTTAGAACTTTCGGCGCAGGCGAAAGCATTACTGATACTAAAGGAAGCCGGTATTCAGCCCGTACCCGATCCGGACATCCAGTCCAAGTTTACGGAATTAAAACAATTAGAGAAGAATATCGGTAAAACCGGTCAATTAGCAATGGCTCCACTGCTGCGCACCAGCCCGCGCGATCTGTGGCAATTATATTTCCTTAACCAGCAAATTGACCAGCAAAAAAATCTCAAAAACTGAGATTATGGGCGAACTGGGCTGGACATTTAAACAAAAAGAAAAAGCTATCCTGGTTAGCTTGATTATCGGGATCGTTTTGCTAATCCCGAATATCGTCGCCGCGCTGACGTCTAATTCATTAATCATGCTGACCGATGTATTCCAGGGTGCCAGTGAAGTGCTGGCAATTTTCTTTGCCTATATCGCGATCCGCAAAGTATCCAAAGGTACTAATTTAGTTTATAATTACGGCTACGGTAAAATGGAAGCCTTTTCCAGCTTACTCATTGCCGTCGTAATCGGGATTTCCCTGATCATCATTTTGACCAGTGTGGTTCATGGTATTTTGAAACCCGAAAAACTAGCTGGCATTGGTGTTCTGATTGGGATTGGATTCAATTCCGTTGGTTTTCTAATCAACTTCTGGCAATGGCTCAAATTCAGGAAAATTGCCAAAGCCGCCTTCTCGCCAATCATCGAAGGTCAGAGTGACCTTTACCGCAGCAAATGTATCATGGATTTGGGTGCATCCCTGACGCTGACCGGTGGTCTGGTATTAGGTAATTTTTCATTTGCCCATTTCATTGACCCCGTTGGCGCCCTGGTCCTGAGCGGCTTTCTGTGCTACTCAGCTTATACCCTCTTCTCAACCTCGATGGATAATTT
>CAZAKO010000135.1:0-5041 GCA_964485745.1 uncultured bacterium | reverse complement strand
GAAACTAATTAATGAAGAGCTAATAGTCAAGAAAAAGGCTGTATTAATACACCTCGGAGTGTTATGGTTGACAAAGATGACATTTGTCTCTATTGTCATTCGCAATTAAATTCCGCGTTAATGAAAAAAGTAGTACCAGATCTTAAATACGAAAATGACTTATGGCAAAAAGGTCGGCGATTTATTGCTGGCATTGACGAAGCCGGGCGGGGACCGCTTGCCGGACCGGTAGTAGCTGCGGCGGTCGTGTTCGATCAAATTTCGGAAACAATCCAAGATGTTCGGGATTCGAAAATGATAAGTGCCCGGAAACGGGAGCAATTATATGATAAAATAACAGCTGGGGCCAAAGCAATTGGGATTGGATTAGTTAGCCCGGAGGAGATTGACCGGATTAATATCCTGCGAGCAACGCATAAAGCCATGCGGCAGGCAATTGGACGATTGAAATTGAAAATTGATCATATTTTAGTAGATGGACCCGGTTTACCGGATAAAATCTATCCCCAAACGGCGATCATTGGCGGTGATCGTTTGTGTTACTCTATTGCAGCAGCATCCATCGTTGCCAAAGTCTACCGGGACCGGATTATGGTCGCCATGGATCGGGTGTTCCCCGGTTATGGTTTTGCAAAGCACAAAGGATATGGAACGACTGAGCATTTAAAAGCCGTCCGAAAATTGAAACCTTGCCCAATCCATCGAAAATCCTTCAGTGGGGTACGGGAGTATTTAGTTGACATTCAAAATGTTGCCAATAATCGCTATTTAGGGAAATATGGCGAAGATCTGGCGGCTTATTATTTATACAGTAACGGATTTACTATTATCCAGCGAAATTTTCATGCCGGTGCTTATGGTGAGATAGATATAATTGCTACTAAAGATGATGTCTTAAGTTTTGTTGAAGTGAAAACTCAGCGCCATCAGGTCTTTGGTCAGCCGGTAAGCTGGGTTGACGAACGGAAAATGGAGCAGTTGGGATTGATCGCCGACGCATTTATTTCCCAACACCCGGAACTGGACCTCGATTGCCGGTTTGATGTTATTGGTGTTTCTATAACCAAATCGGGAAACAATCTTCGTCACATTCAGGATGCTTTTCGATTGTAGAGAATTGAACCGCTCTTGTCAATTTAACCGAATTGTTTTATAAAATAGAAGGTTATGAAAAATTATAATTTCCCGACAATTCTGTTAGCGCCGGATTCATTCAAAGAAAGTCTGTCAGCAACTGAAGTGTGTCGGGCATTGGCGTATGGGATTCTGGCGATAAATCCGAAGATCATAATTAAATCAATCCCATTATCGGATGGCGGCGAAGGATTTTTAGACGTATTTTCTCAAAATCTTGCCGGCAAGATGCACACCGTGACGGTTAAAAATCCAATTGACAAACCAATTCAGGCGAATTACTACGAAATATCAAAGACGAACATGGCAATCATTGAAATGGCACAAGCATCCGGACTGACTCTGATTCCTCCGTCGGCAAGGGATCCTTTCAAAACTTCCTCTTTTGGTACTGGTCAATTGATTGCAGCGGCGCTGAATCAGGGATTTCGCCGATTTATCATCGGGGTCGGCGGTTCGGCGACCAGTGACGGAGGAGCCGGGATGGCGCAGGCTTTGGGAGTACGTTTTTTCGATCAAAATAATCGAGAGCTGACTGAACCGATGAATGGTCAGTTAATCGGCAATTGTCGCCGTTTAATGTTGGATAATCTCCATCCAGCAATCCGGGAAAGCAGATTTATCGTTGCCTGTGATGTCCAAAATCCTTTATTAGGTCAAAATGGGTCCGTCTACACTTATTCCAGACAGAAGGGAGCATCAGAAGGAGATTTGCCAATTCTGGAACAGAATATGGTATCTTTTATTGACCTTATTGAAAATTCTGTTTATCGAAAGGTTCGTAATTTACCCGGAGCAGGTGCCGCCGGTGGGATGGGCGCCGGATTAGCTGCTTTTTTGAATGCCCGCTTAGAGCGTGGAATTGACTGTGTGCTGGACGAAATCAATTTTGATGCAAGTCTCAAACAGGCTGATTTTATAGTTACCGGCGAGGGACAGATTGATGCTCAGACTTTTCAGGGCAAGACGGTTATGGGAGTGGTCAATCGGGCAAGGAAGCGCGGAATTCCGGTTATTGCCGTGGCAGGACAGATTATTGCCGATAAAAAAAGATTGTTCGCCAGTGGAATTCAAGCCTGCTATTCGGTAATGGCTGAGAGTTTGGATAAAAAAGAAGCATTTGAACATGCCGCCGAAAAAATCGAAATTATCGGGAGGAAAATCGCACGCGAGATAATTTTGAGGGATGAAAAATAAATGGCAATCGAAATCGAACGCAAATTCCTGGTTAAAAACGATGAGTATAAATCCGGTGCTAAGGGAACTTACTATCGACAGGGCTATATTTCCATTGACAATCGCAGAGTCGTCCGCATTCGGATTGCTGGCAAGAAAGCGTTTCTAACGTTTAAATCACTGATTTCGGAGCGGTCACGCAGTGAATATGAATACAAAATTCCGGTGCAGGATGCCTTAGGGTTATTAGATAAATTATGCTTGAAACCGATTATCGAGAAGATCCGCTATGAAATTAACTATGACGATGATTGTTGGGTAGTGGATGAATTTTTAGCTGAGAATGCCGGATTAGTGGTAGCAGAAATCGAACTTGAAAGTGAAGATCAGAAATTTTCCAAACCGAGTTGGCTGGGTAAAGAAGTTAGTGGTGATCCGCGCTATTTAAACGCCAATTTAGTGATTAATCCCTATAGGAAATGGCAATGATTTAGAGGGGAATACGGTTATAATATGCTAAAATCGCACTTAGGTGAATTTGCGGCTTTGGGGACGGCATTCTGCTGGACGATTACCGCTCTGTCTTTTGAATCGGCGGGGAAAAAAGTCGGTTCGTTGGCGGTCAACTATCTCAGATTGGTTATCGGATTCTTATTTCTGAGCAGCTTTACGCTGGTTGTGCGTGGTAAATTACTTCCGACTGATGCAACTCCAACAAACTGGAATTGGCTTTTGCTATCGGGATTAGTGGGATTTACACTGGGTGACCTATTTTTATTCCAGGCATTCGTGATAATCGGTGCCCGTATCGCGATGCTAATTATGGCGTTGGT
This sequence comes from uncultured bacterium, assembly GCA_964485745.1. GTDB lineage: Bacteria > Fidelibacterota > UBA2242 > UBA2242 > UBA2242 > CAZAKO01. Next base: position 1,898 of record CAZAKO010000135.1, on the reverse strand, counting down.
GCCACCCATTACAGCGCTGATCGGCTGGTTATTTTTAGGCGAGAACCTAACCGGTTTAGAAATTATCGCAATGCTGATTACCATCGGCGGTATCTGTCTGGTAATTCTCGAACGAGGTGAGACGAACGGACAAGTCCAGTTTTCTCGTCCACTTTCGGGGATTTTATTTGCGTTTGGGGGAACTTTGGGCCAGGCAATTGGGTTGATCTTCAGCAAATACGGGATGGGTGAATATAGCCCCTTTGCCGCAACTCAAATCCGGATCATTGCCGGTATTTCCGGATTTACGATTTTATTCTTTTTTATGAAACGGTGGGGTAAAGTATTTGCCGCACTCAATAATCACGCCGCGATGGCGCGCATCACCGTTGGCTCATTTTTTGGTCCCTTTCTGGGAGTGTCGCTATCGTTATTAGCGGTGCAGAATACCCTAACCGGGATCGCCTCGACGATTATGGCAATCGTACCGATTTTAATAATTCCACCGGCAGTATTTATTTTCAAGGAAAAAATAAACCTGAAAGAGGTTGTAGGAGCCTTGATTGCGATCGCCGGAGTGACAATTTATTTTCTTCATTAGCATCAAATCAATTGAGTCTATTGGATTTATGCTTTTTAAAAGAAGGGTGAAACAAGATGGAATTCCAAGAATTGATTAAATATCGTGAAAGTGTGCGCGATTATGATCCTACTCGACCAGTACCGCAAGCAGTTTTACGGCGGATTTTGGAGGCCGGTCGGTTAGCACCGTCAGCAGCCAATCGTCAACCCTGGAAATTTTTGGTAATATCATCAAGAGAAATGCGGCAAAAGGTGCACGCTTGCTATGCCAAGGATTGGTTTCGGGCGGCACCGCATATTCTAATTGTTGCCGGGAAGCGGGAGGATGCCTGGACCCGCCGTTATGACGGTTATAATTCACTGGAAACGGACTTAACGATTGCGATGGATCACCTGATTTTGGCGGCAGCAAATGAAGGCGTAGGAACCTGCTGGATTGCCGCTTTCGATCCGCAAATTCTGCGGACAGTCCTGAATTTGAAGAAAACTGAAATGGTTTATGCAATTACGCCTTTAGGCTATCCGCATACCGGCTATCAATACCAAATTAAAAAAGACCGTAAGAAATTTGAGGAAGTGGTAAAAATTTTATAATCCATGATCGTGGGAATTAGTATAATAGAGGAGAAACTATGCTGGTAGCTGGTGATGATCGTTTTATCCGCCATGATAAATTTGAGATTCATTCTTATGAGATTGACCTCAAGCGGCGTCTGAAAATCCCAGCCCTGAACCGCTATATGCAAGAGTCAGCCTGGAAACATGCCGAGCAGCTGGGTTTCGGCTATACCAATCTCATCGTGAAAAAACTAACCTGGGTACTGACCCGGATGATTATCCGGATTGAAAAATTGCCCCTTTGGGGAGAAACAATTGAAGTGATCACCTGGCCTTCGGGTCGCGACGATTTTTTTGCTTATCGTGATTTCCAGTTTTTCGGGGCGGATGATACTGAATTCGGGCGAGCGACCACTTCCTGGTGCGTAATTAGTCTGCAGGATCGTCGTCCCCAGACGATGGAATCGGTTGCTCTATCAAAATATCCAAAGGTTAAAGAAATGATGTTTGCCGACAGACCGGGAAAACTCCAATCGCTGGTAAATAGCGATTCTGAATGGCGAACCTATGTCGGTTACCAGGATTTGGACGTCAATGAGCATGTCAACAATGCGCGCTATCTGGACTGGATAACGGAAACTTATCCATTGGATTTTCTAAAAACTCATCAGTTGCACCGGCTGGACGTTAATTACTTAGCCGAGGCTCTTTATGGTAAAGAAATTGTGGTTTTTAATCAGCGAATTTCCGACTCCGAATTGCTGCACTCTATCCGTCAG
>CAZAKO010000134.1:0-5050 GCA_964485745.1 uncultured bacterium | reverse complement strand
TGGCAGGTCAGCCTGCTCCCGATCCAGGAGGGCTGGCAGGTCAGCCTGCTCCCGATCCAGGAGGGCTGGCAGGTCAGCCTGCTCCCGATCCAGGAGGGCTGGCAGGTCAGCCTGCTCCCGATCCAGGAGGGCTGGCAGGTCAGCCCTGGCAACTGCTGCATCCCGATCTGAAGTGTTTGGCTGAAAGCTATGGAATTATGGTATATGAGGAGCAGGTTTCGATGGTAGCGCGGGAGATTGCGGGATTCGGCTATGCGGAGTCCGACTATGTGCGCAAGGTGATCTCCCGATCATCTCTGAAACACCTGGTACCAATCTGGAAGAAGAAATTCGTGACTGGTGTGGTGAATCGGGGCTATTCCCAGCAGCTGGCGGAAACACTCTGGTCAATGATTGAATCTTTTTCCGGTTATTCTTTTTGTAAACCCCACTCGGCGTCTTATGCCATGCTTTCCTTTACCTGCGCCTATCTGAAAGCTCATTTTCCGGCGGAATTTCTGGCAGCAGTGATTTCCAATCAGGGCGGCTATTACTCCAGTTATGCCTACCTGAGTGAAGCGCGCAGATTTGGCATTGAGATTCTGCCGCCGAATGTAAATACCGGCTGGAAAGAGTATCGGGGACACAAAGACCGGATCCGGATGGGTTTTATGGCAATTAAGAATCTGCAAAGCAAAGCCATAGATGCGCTGTTAGCGGAACGCAAAGCCGGCAATTTCCGGTCGCTATCTGATTTTATGTCACGGGTGGATATTGACCTGGCAGATGCGATGGCACTGACCAATGCCGGCTGTTTTGCCGAGTTAGAACCGCAGCTGAATCACAAGGAGATTGCCTTTAAGGTTGCCAGTTATTATCTGCGGGATGGAGCAGACGAACCAGCTCCGATACCATATTCGCGTGAGCCATTGACTCAGTCAGAAAAAATTACGCTTGAAATTGAGTCTTTCGGTTTTCCGATTTCCGAACACCCTTTGAAGCGTTATCTGCCGTTGTTGGGTGATCGTGTCCGCAAGGCAAAAGATATTCCGCGGTATGTCGGGCAAACGATTAACTTAGCAGGAGTATATCTTACTCGCAAAGTGGCGATTACCAGACAGGAAGAGCCCATGGAATTTGTGACCTTTGAGGATGAAACCGAGATCTTTGAGTGCGTTATGTTTCCCGATGTTTATAAGGAATTTGGCGACTTGTTGAATTGGGAAAGTCTTTTTGTAATTCGGGGTAAAGTGGAAGTAGCATTTGGTGTGCATACAATTACCGTGGAAAAATTGGGCAGTTTGCACCGGATAATGGAGAAGTTGACACCCAAAAAGGAAGGAATAGTCAGAAAGCCAATTATGACCGAAACGCGCTATGCAACCGAATGGTGAGTAGCGAATTTGACAGGGAGATAAACAGAGTTGGCACGGGAGGTACACAGAGGTTTATTGATGTTGAAAAGAATAATTTAATTAGTTAACAATTTCTGGCGGAAAATGAAAAACACCGCACCTAAGATGCACAGACCAGCCCAGAAATAATTCCAGGTTATCTTCTCCCGCATATAAAAAATGGAGAAGGGGATAAAAACAGAGAGGGTAATGATCTCTTGTAAAATTTTTAATTCACCAATATTCATGACACTGTGTCCTATTCGGTTTGCTGGCACCTGGAGTAAATATTCAAACAATGCAATGCTCCAGCTGACAAATACCGCAATGATCCAGGGTTTGTGGGAAAGATTTTTTAAATGTCCATACCAGGCAAAAGTCATAAAGAAATTACTACAAATCAACATAAAAGCTGTAAGGAGATAGGGTCGCATATAATCCTTTCTATTACCTAAAAAAACGGGCTAAATTTATTATATTTCAGGCATTATTTAGAGAATTTTTAATTTGCTATTATATTTTACTCAAAATTGAATAAGACAGGTGGTTCATGTGTGGACGCAAGACATTAACTAAGGGTAAGTTGGAAATCATTGAAGAACTCTCCATTCAGCTCTGGGATGATACGTGCCAGCATCAGCCGAATTACAATGTTGCTCCGACCCAGATTATGCCCATTCTGGTATATGAAGGTCAGCGGGTTGTGAAACCGATGCAGTGGGGTTTAATTCCGAATTGGGTCAAAGATCCGCAAAATGTTTCGATGTTTATCAATGCCCGTTCCGAGACCATTACCGCGAAACGCTCCTTTTCGGATTTGATTGATGCAAATCGCTGTGTGGTGATTGCCGATGGGTATTATGAGTGGCGGAAGGTCAATTCAAAGAAGCAACCTTACTATATCACCACGCCGGATCGGAGCATTTTACCAATGGCTGGACTATGGAATCAATGGACTGACAATCAAGGGATTACGAAATTCACTTATACTGTAATCACAACTGCGGCAAGTGAGCAGTTGGAGTTTATTCATCCCCGTATGCCGGCTTTATTGGAAAAAGAGAATTTGGACATCTGGCTAAATTGTAGTGATAATAAACCGATAACCGCCATCCGCTTGCTCAAGCCTTATGAGCAAGTTTTAGAGGCATATCCGGTTTCAGGATGGGTCAATAATGTCAGCAATAATTCACCACGTTGTATTGAAAAGGTTGGCCAACTACCCGGATCACTTTTTATTTAATTGCATTAAAAATTGCTGTCCTTTTGCTAAAGTTTTATTATACTTGGGCGATGAAAAATAATAATCTGTTTTTTTATTCAAATGCTGCAAAAACGAGTGTCGAACTAATTGCTTTAAAAAGGGAGTAAATATGCCAGAAGTGTTTTCAGTGAGTCCAAGCGGTGAGAAATTTCGAATTCCGGGTCAGGAGGAGTTCCGGTCGGAATTTGAAATGCTGCAGAAACGCGTTCAAACCGAGCGTGAAAAAGGTCGTGAAATTGTCGTGGTAATGGGTGTTGGCTTTGTTGGTGCGGTAATGGCGGCAATTGTTGCCGATACAATTGATGAAAGCAGGAAACCTTCCAAATTTGTAATTGGAATGCAGCGCCCCAGTGCGCGGAGTTACTGGAAAATTCCGCTGCTGAATCGGGGAATTTCTCCGGTAAAGGCTGAAGATCCGGAAGTCGAGCCGATGATCAAGCGCTGCGTACTCGAAAAGAAGACATTAATTGCCACTTATACTTATGATGTTCTGAAGCTCGCCGATGTCGTAATTGTGGATGTGCAGTGTGATTATTTAAAAGAGAATCTGGATAACGTCAGAACCGGTCAAGTTGATATGGCGGCATTGGAAAAATCAATTGGAGCTATTGCCGAACACATCCCAGCCGAGGCGCTGGTATTGATTGAAACTACCGTCGCTCCAGGAACCACTGAGCAAGTCGCTTTCCCGATTATGAAAGAAGCATTCAAAAAGCGTGGAATCGAGACTGATCCACTATTAGCCCATAGTTACGAACGGGTAATGCCCGGTAGAAATTATGTTGCCAGTATTCGGGATTTCTGGCGGGTTTGCAGCGGTGTCAATCAGAAAGCCAGAGACAAAGTCGTAAAATTTCTGAATGAAGTGCTGAATACTAAGGATTTTCCACTCACAGTATTGGATCGTCCGATCGAGTCAGAAACGGCTAAGATTGTCGAGAATAGCTATCGAGCAACTATTTTAGCATTCCTGGATGAATGGAGTCTCTTTGCCGAACGCAATGGTGTTGATTTAATTAAAGTGATTAAAGCGATTAAAATGAGACCGACTCACAATAATATGATTTTCCCCGGTCCCGGAATTGGTGGCTACTGTTTACCGAAAGACGGCGGTCTGGGAGTCTGGGCATATAAACACATATTAGGATGGAATGACGATATTTTCAGAATTACCCCAACTGCGATTGACGTTAATGATACCCGTGGATTGCACGCCGCGGAATTGACCCGAGATGCTTTACGTAATATGGGTGAACCAATAGCCGCCGCAGATGTGTTAATCCTTGGCGCAGCTTATCGGGAAGATGTTGGCGATACGCGCTATAGCGGCTCGGAAATTATTGTGCGTAAATTGGTAGAAATGGGTGCAGAAATTCGGGTTCATGATCCCTATGTGCAGCACTGGTGGGAATTCGAGCAACAAGATACCTATCCCACTCCGGGATACAGCAAAGCCCGTTTTTTCCGCAATCAGGAAAAATTAAAAAATCTGCGAATTGAACAGAATCTTGATAAAGCTCTGAAAGATGTTAAGGCGGTCATTCTGGCTGTTCGCCATGAAGCTTATCTTAATCTCGATCCGGATGAGATTGTACGAAAAATCGGTCATTCGGCAGCGATCATTGATTGTTTCGGAATTCTAAGCGATGAAAAAATTCAACGCTATTTTGAATTAGACTGTGAAGTCAAGGGCTTAGGACGGGGACATATTCAGAGGATAAAGGAAAAAGTCCGAGAAGGATAAGGTATTCTACGCTACAGGATTCTATTCCTGCTTATAGATGTCATTTTCGTGAAAGTTCCAGACTTTGACTTTTTGAAGTATTTATGAAAACAGAAACAAGAGAAATAGTTATAACCGGCATCGTACAGGGAATCGGTTTTCGCCCATTTGTCTATAATCTTGCTGTAGAAAAGGGATTGAATGGTTTCGTTTATAATGACTTCGCGGGTGTTACGATTGTCATCCAGGGATTGAAAAATGAATTAGATTCATTTGAAAAATCTCTGTGTGAAAATGCTCCGCCGAAAAGTAAAATAATCAATTGTAAATCAACGGTTATTGAAACGAATGAACTATTTGACAAATTCGAGATTCGTCCGAGTCCGGAACAGGGTGAGAGAAGTGCCGCAGTTACACCTGATTTAGATGTCTGTGATGATTGTTTAGAAGAGTTGTTCGATCCTGCCAACCGACGCTATTTGTATCCTTTTATTAATTGTACCAACTGCGGACCACGTTATACGATCATTCAGGATATACCTTATGACCGTCCGAAAACGACAATGTCCCAATTCACAATGTGTACACAATGTCGGGTGGAATATGACGATCCTGCCAATCGGCGCTTTCATGCCCAACCCAATGCCTGTCCGGATTGCGGACCGCATTTGGAATTAAGAAATAAGTCAG
>CAZAKO010000133.1:2245-5067 GCA_964485745.1 uncultured bacterium | reverse complement strand
ATTGAACATGTTCCCGGAACGATATTAGGCGCCGCACCTCCGTGAATTTCGCCTAAATTCAAGGTCGGATGACCAAGCACTGGATGAACTTGATAATCGAAAGTTAGCTTTTCAATTTCGTTCACCAAGTTAGCCATCATATACACCGCATTGATACCACGCTCCGGGGTCGAACCATGTGCCTGCTTGCCGGTTGCCGTTATTTTGACGACGATTCGTCCCTTTTCAGCAATGTCAATGGATCTCATATTTTCACCGATATCAGGAATGATTGCATACGTCGGGGCAATTAATTTCGCTTCCATCAAATAGCCGATTCCATAATCAACACCATCGGGATCCGTGGCTTCTTCATCCGCCAGAGCGGCAATCAGCAGCTGACCATTTAATTTACCGTCAATTTTCAAGTCCTTCAGCGCTTCAGCGGCGACGAGAATTGCAGCCAACGGACCTTTATTATCCAGGGTACCCCGCCCAAATAATTTCCCTTCTTTCTCGATCACGGTAAAAGGATCCGTATCCCAACCTTCACCAGCCGGCACAATATCCATATGCGCGGGCATTAATAAACGTTTGCTACTAATATCTTTTCCAAGTTTGCCGATTACATTCGGCCGACCCTCCATCCGAGCGAATTCCTCATAGGGAATTCCGATTCTATTTAACTCGCGCTCAACAATGGCTGCTACTCGATATTCTTCACCGCGGATCTTTAAATAAGGATGTTCGGCAAGTTTTTCGGAAACCACGTTGACTGTTTTTTCACGACACATTTCGGTTGTCAGTACCACAATTTTCTGCCGAATTTCAGCCGAATTTTCTTTAAAATAATTTTTAATTAGCGACTTCAAATCCATTTTTACTCCTTGTCATTAGTTCCTAACACTGCTCGTGAATCTAATAAATTCCGTTTCATAATCCAACGCCTTGTTAGGCAATGGAACTGTAAAATTGTGGAGCTGTGGAAAATTGGATTTAGGATATAGTGACTATCATTTTCGTCATGGAACTTGCTCACCAGACGAAACTGTCCATAAAATTTTAATTTGATTAGGATACAATAGTTAAATATAAAAGCAAAGAGTTGATTATCAGGATGCTTTAACCTTGGCGGCTTTGCCTTTGAGGTTGCGCAGGTAATACAATTTGGCGCGGCGGACTTTCCCGACAGTTACAACGGTAACGCTGTTAATCTTTGGTGAGTGTAAGGGGAAAATCCGTTCGACACCAATTCCATCCGAGATCTTGCGCACGGTAAAGGTCGCATTTATGCCACTACCCCGACGCGCAATTACAGTTCCCTGGAAACGCTGAATGCGTTCACGATTGCCCTCGATAATTTTGTACTCGACTGATACAACATCGCCTGCTTTAAAGTCAGGAATATCGGTCCTAATCTGATCTGTGGTTGCTGAAGCTATCTTATCCATTTTTTCCTCCAATATCATCCTTTTCAGGACGTGGATCTAATAATTCTTTGCGTCTCTCCCTGGTACGCTTTAATCGTTGCGCATAGCGCCATTGATTGATCTTGGCATGATTACCCGAAATTAAGATCTCGGGCACTGCCAAATTTCGAAATACACGGGGTTTAGTGTAGATAGGACCTTCCAGTAAATTATCGGCAAAGGAGTCCGATTCTGCCGATTCGTAACAATTCAATACTCCCGGAATATGGCGAATCACCGCATCTGCTATGACTAACGCCGGGAGTTCACCACCGGTCAGGACGTAATCACCAATACTGATCTCGGCAGTGACGAGGTTCGCAACAACCCGTTCATCTATACCTTTGTAATGCCCACAGAAAAAAATCAGGTCTTGAGCATGAGTTAGTTCGACTGCCAGCTGATGATTTAAAATTTTCCCCTGGGGTGTGGGGTAGATTATTTCGTAAGCGCCGGGGGTGGTGAGCTTTACTAACTTGTCATAAGCCCGGAAAAATGGTTCGGGTTTCAGCACCATGCCCGGACTACCGCCGAAAGGTGTATCGTCAATCTGACGATGTTTATCCGTCGTGAAATCCCGCAAATCCCAGACCTGGTATTCAACCAAATGCTGCTCGGCAGCTTTGCGGAACATACTTTCGGCTAAAACCGCCTGGATCATGGCTGGAAAAGCGGTAATAAAATAGATCTTCACTGCGGTCCCATTCCCTCGATTAATTTTATATAGATAATCTTCCGCCGCTGGTCAATCCTAGTAATAAAATCATCAACTAAGGGCAGAATAAACTCACCCTGAGCTGCGGATATGATCAGATTGGGCTGATTACCGCTCAAATCAATATCGGTCACAACTGCCGCAGAAATTCGACGTGACTGCGTTCTAACTTGATAGCCGTAGAGTCGTAAGGGATGATCGGGGTGAATCCAAGCCGAGGGAATAAACACGTTAAGCCCCTTGAGAAAATCGGCCTCTTCCCGTGTATTTACATCGCTCAATTTTAAAAAAGCATCGGATCCCTGTAATTGCAGTTTTTCCACCTGCCAGGGATATACCTTATTGGGGGTCTCTCCCAACCAGACATTCCCAATTCGTTTATCAAACTTGATTGTCGGAGATACCAGGGTTAAAAGCAATTCTCCTTTTAATCCTCTACTTTTCCTGATGAATCCTAAAGGAAAATTTGCCTTTAATGTCATCCACAATCATTCAATAATTTCTAAGATCGCCCGCTTTTGCCCCTGCTTTGCGGCAGCTGCAGTTAAAAGAGTCCTTAAAGCTTTTGCCGTACGACCTTTTTTCCCAATTACCTTACCTAAATCACCCTCTTTGACCTGTAACTCCATAATGATAGTCTTTTCACTGTCAATTTGAGA
>CAZAKO010000133.1:0-2145 GCA_964485745.1 uncultured bacterium | reverse complement strand
CTCAACACTCTTGGTTTTGGTCTTTTTACTCTTTGAGGTTACTTTTTTCTCTTCCTGCTCTTCAACCGGTAGGGCAGTCTGCATTTTTTTGGAAAGTTCCCATTTCCCAAACTCCACTTTCCTGACATACTCATCCGCCACGTTGCGGATCAGATGCCAATCAAGCGCAATTCCCTCTTTTTGAAGCAAGTTGAATACAGTTTTAGAAGGTGTCGCACCTTTTTTTAGCCACTCCAGGACCTTATCTTTTTCAATCCTGACTTCAACCGGTCGGGCAATTGGATTATAGAATCCAACCTTCTCGAGATAACGTCCATCCCGGCGCGTACGAGAGTCCATGACCACAATGCGGTAAAAGGGTTTCTTCTTCCGTCCCATGCGCAGTAATCTAATTTTTACAGCCAAGATTCCTCCTCTATTGTTTAATTTCCCAAAGGTATATGAGCCAGATTTCCAGGTAATTTCATCCTGCCCATCTGCTTGGTTATTTTGATTAATTGCCAATATTGATTTAGTAAACGGTTCACATCCGCGGGATTGGTACCGCTACCCCGGGCGATGCGTTTACGCCGACTGCCATTAATTATTGCCGGATCACGCCGCTCTTCCCGGGTCATAGATTGGATAATTACTTCACTGCGAAGCAGTTCCCGATCATCAATATTGATATTTTTCACTCTGGCAAATCCAGGGATCATCGTTAGGATGTTTTCTAACGGTCCCATTTTTTTAATCTGCCGGACTTGCTGCAAATAATCATCCAGAGTAAACTGTCGTTTGAATAATTTTTGCTCTAATTTAGCTGCCTCTTCAGCATCAACCGCAGCCTGTACCTTTTCGACCAGCGTAACGATATCACCCAGCCCTAAGATTCGATTGGCTATCCGATCCGGGTGAAAAGCTTCAAGGTTTTCAAGTTTCTCGCCAACGCTGAGGTAAAAAATCGGCTTTCCCGTCACACTGACGATAGACAACGCCGCTCCGCCACGTGCATCACTGTCCATTTTCGTCAAGATAATTCCGTCAATTTCCAGTTGCTCATTGAAAGTTTTGACAACATTCACCGCATCCTGACCGGTCATTCCATCTGCCACAAAGAGGATATTTTGTGGTTTGAGAACTTTCTTTAAAGCTACCAACTCACCCATCATCTCGGCGTCAATTTGGAGACGTCCGGCAGTATCCAGGATCAGCGCGTCAAGATGCTGCTGCCGGGCATAGTCAAGCGCCTTGGAAATCCAACTAATTACTTTTGGTTCTTTTGAAAATTTTATCACATTCACTGGAGACGGATAAATCGGAACCCCAATCTGTTTAGCAAGTACTTCCAACTGCTGCTGAGCAGCCGGACGATAAATATCCACTGAAACTAGCAAGGGTTGATGATTCTGCTGCTTAAGCTGCAATGCTAATTTTGCCGCAAAAGTAGTCTTACCACAGCCGTGCAGTCCCACCAGCATGATGATAGTCGGTGGAATTGCGGCGGTTTGCAAATGATCCTGTTTGGCACCTAACAGCTGCGTTAATTCATCATGAAAAATCTTAACCATCTGCTGCCCGGGAGTCAGGCTTTTAGTAACCACAACCCCGACCGCTTTTTCCTGAACTTTGTCAATAAACTCCTTTACTACTTTATAATTAACATCAGCCTCAAGGAGTGAGCGGCGTACCAAACGCAAAGTATCCCGAATATTATCTTCAGTGATTTTCCCTTCGCTTTTGAGATTGCGAATTATTTTTCCCAGATTATTCTGGAGTTGTTCTAACATTTAATAGACTATCCTCAAAAAAGCAGGTAAATTTAATTTTCATTACCTCCTTATGCAAGCCAAATCAGACGTGAAGCCCCAAGATCTCCGGAACTTAATTCCATCTTAATATTTGAAATATTGACAAATTTAAGAGCAGTCTTGACAATCATTGCTAATCAACCACTATAAAGTTAAATTTTATCTAAGATGAATCGTTTACTATTTCCCCTTTATCTTATAGTCCTTTGGATTATCAACTTCCCGCTTTGGGCAGTGGAATATTCGATTATTTATGAAGACGAATCCGAATTGCAAATCCAGCTTGAGGATAATTCCAAATTCAGCTGGGAACAGGTAGAAAATTATCCCGGTGCCCAAAGCTATTTTTCACTGG
>CAZAKO010000132.1:2501-5079 GCA_964485745.1 uncultured bacterium | reverse complement strand
TGAAACCGGATTTTGCCGTGGCAGTTGGTGATCAAGTTAAGCTGGGTCAGTTATTGTTTACTGATAAACAACGTCCCGAAATCCATTTCACCTCACCTGCGACTGGTCAAGTGGTCGCTATTAACCGCGGCGAAAAACGGGTTTTTCGCTCACTGGTAATTGAGCTTGATGGAACCGAAGAGGCAACTTTTCGCCGATATTCCCCGAATAAGATCAAATCTCTGACTCGCGAAGTGATTATCAGCCATCTGCTGGATTCCGGACTGTGGATCGCCCTGCGGAGCCGGCCGTTTGGTAAGATTGCCGATCCGATAACCGCCCCGCATTCGATTTTTGTGACGGCGATGGATACCAATCCCCTGGCGCCCTCTCTGGAAACGATCGTAGCGACTCAGCCAGAAATGTTTATTTATGGGCTTGAGATTTTAGCCAAGCTGACCGACAATAACGTATTCGTCTGCAAGTCTCCCAATGCCAATATTCCGGTTGCCGATCTCCCCAATCTCGTCGTTGCCGAATTTGCCGGTCCGCATCCCGCCGGCAATGTCGGGACGCATATTCACTTTCTCGATCCGGTCTCCCGCTCCAAAACGGTCTGGTATCTCGGGCTGCAGGATGTCATGGCCATTGGTCAGCTGTTTACTACGGGACATCTCCCGACGGAACGAATCGTGGCACTTGGCGGACCGTCACTGCTTAAACCGCGTTTAATTCGCACCCGCCGGGGAGCTGCGATTGATGAGCTGCTTGCCGGTGAACTTAAATCAGGCGAGAATCGGATCATTTCCGGTTCGGTATTATCCGGTTATCAAGCCGCAGGAGCATTAGCATTTTTAGGTTTCTATCAGCAACAAATTTCGGTTTTAGCCGAGGGTCGGCAGCGAAAACTCTTTGGCTGGTTTAGCCCCGGGTTCAATCTCTTCTCTGTGAAAAATATCGTTTTATCCCGCTTATTACCTCATCGAGCATTTGATTTTGATACTAATTTGCATGGCGGTATCAGGAGTATTGTACCTGTCGGCAGTTATGAAAAGGTAATGCCGTTTGATCTTCTGCCGACATACCTGTTGCGCGCGCTGGCAGTTGATGATCTTGAGGGTGCCGAGCGGCTGGGATGTCTGGAACTGGAAGAGGAAGATCTGGCACTATGTACCTTTGTCTGCCCCTCCAAGATCGAGCACGGCGAAAATTTACGTCGGGTACTGACGCTGATTGAAAAGGAAGGGTAGTAAGAGTGCTTCGTAAATTCCTGGATAAGCAGGCCCATCATTTTCAAAAAGGTGGTAAGCTTGCCAAGCTGTATTACCTGTATGAAGCCATTGATGCTTTTTTCTACTCGACTGATAAGGTGACAAGCGGCAGAGTACATGTGCGTGATGCCCTGGATTTGAAACGCATGATGGTTATCGTGATGATGGCGCTCATTCCGGCAATCCTGATAGCGCTTTATAATATTGGCTTGCAGGCTAACTTAGTGCTGGCTGGCTTGCCCACGGTTCCGCCGGGCAGTTGGCAGAGAGCGGTGCTCCACTGGTTGGGTGTTGGATTTAATCCTCAGAGTATTTTTGCCAATCTTATTCACGGTGCATTATACTTTTTCCCGGTCTATGTGGTGACTCTGATTGTAGGTGGATTCTGGGAGGTGTTATTTGCTAGTGTCCGGAAACATGAGATCAATGAGGGTTTCTTTGTTACCAGCTTACTTTTTCCACTGATTCTGCCGCCGACGATTCCTTACTGGCAGGTTGCCCTGGGAATTACCTTTGGGGTAGTAATTGGCAAGGAGGTTTTTGGCGGGGTCGGCATGAATATCCTGAATCCGGCTTTAGTTGGTCGGGTATTTCTATTTTTTGCTTATCCGGCACAAATTTCGGGCGATCAGGTCTGGGTTGCTGTGGATGGTATCAGTCGGGCGACCCCCCTGGCGCAGTTAGCCGATCCGCTGCTGCAATTCAGTCCGACCTGGAAAGATGCTTTTTTTGGATTTATTCCAGGCTCGATGGGTGAAACCTCGACCCTCGCCTGCTTGATCGGAGCCGCGATTTTGATAGTTACGGGTGTTGGCTCAGGGCGGATTATGCTAAGTGTGCTGTTTGGAATGGTAGTTACCTCATCGTTCTTCAATCTGATTGGCAGTGATACCAATCCAATGTTTCAGGTCACACCGCTCTGGCATTTAGTTTTGGGTGGATTTGCCTTTGGTACAGTATTCATGGCAACTGATCCGGTGACTGCCGCGATGACCGAGAATGGTAAATATATCTATGGATTATTAATTGGATTTCTGGTGATCCTGATTCGGGTGATCAATCCGGTGTTTCCGGAAGGAATGATGTTAGCAATTCTGTTCGGAAATGTATTTGCACCGATTATTGACCGGATTTTTATCAATGCAAATGTTAAGAGGAGGCAGGCTCGTTATGTCAATGGATAGTCCCCGTAAAACGGTTCTGGTGGCATTGGCAGTTTGTCTGGTCTGCTCGGTGTTAGTCTCCTCTGCTGCGGTTGGTCTGCGCGGGATTCAAGAGAAGAACAGGGAACAGGATCAGCTGAAAAATATTCTGATTGCCGGTGATGT
>CAZAKO010000132.1:0-2401 GCA_964485745.1 uncultured bacterium | reverse complement strand
TATTGGGTGAAGGTGCAGGGGCAGAAGACCAAGCTAATCCTACCGCTATTTGGCAAAGGACTGTGGTCAACGATGTATGGGTTAATTGCTCTGGATCAGGACCTGACGATAGTTAAGGGTTTTACGTTTTATGAGCATGGTGAAACGCCGGGCTTGGGTGGTGAGGTTGATAATCCAGCCTGGAAAAGGAGCTGGATTGGGAAAAAGGTATATGATCAAAGCGGCAAGCTGCAGATTGAAGTAATCAAAGGCAAAGTTAATCCTGCCGATTCCCAAGCTCAATATCAGGTAGATGGTCTCAGCGGAGCGACCCTTACCACCCGGGGTATCAATAACCTGGTGCAGTTTTGGTTGAGTGACAATGGTTACGGACCTTTTATCGCCCGGCAGAGAGGTATGCGGTGATGGGCAAATTGAAGAAAATTGTCAAGACCCCGATTATTCTCGAAAATCCGATTGTGTTTCAGGTTTTAGGAATTTGCTCGGCACTGGCGGTTACTTCCAAACTGGAAACCTCAATCGTCATGGCGCTGGCGGTAACCTTTGTGCTGATGTTTTCCAATTTAGCAATCAGCCTGATCCGCAAGCACATTCCCGGCAGTATTCGCATCATTGTCGAGATGACAATAATTGCCTCACTGGTAATTATCGCTGACCAGATTATCAAAGCCTTTGCCTACCATATCAGCCGGCAATTATCGGTTTATGTCGGCTTGATTATTACCAATTGTATTCTGATGGGTCGGGCTGAGGCATTTGCCCTGCATAATCCCCCCCTTGATAGTCTGCTGGATGGCTTGGGCAATGGTCTGGGCTATTCGCTGGTGCTGTTAATTGTAGGCTTTTTCCGGGAACTGATTGGTTCCGGAAAATTGCTCGGATTTCAGATTCTGCCAGTCAATACCGAAGGTGGCTGGTATCTGCCTAATGGTCTGTTTTTACTGCCCGCAAGTGCCTTTTTCCTGATTGGAATCCTGATCTGGCTCCTGCGCACGCTGTGGCCCAAACCCGGACAGGAGGATTAAAGCGTGTTAGAGCATTATTTAAGTCTCTTCATCAGATCTGTTTTTATCGAAAATATGGCGCTGGCTTTCTTCCTGGGGATGTGCACTTTTTTGGCAGTATCGAAAAAGGTGGAGACCGCAGTTGGTTTGGGAATTGCTGTCGTGGTCGTCCAGACCATTACCATGCCGGTCAATAATCTTTTAAATCGCTACGTACTCCGGGAAGGTGCCCTGAGTTGGATAGAATTACCGAATATTGATCTATCGTTTTTGGGACTGATTTGCTATATCGGGGTAATTGCGGCAATGGTTCAGATTTTGGAGATGGCACTGGCTAAATATGTGCCGAAACTTTATTATGCGCTGGGAATTTTCCTGCCATTAATCACCGTGAATTGTGCGATTCTGGGTGGTTCGCTGTTGATGGTCGAGCGCAACTACAACTTCACGGAAAGTATTGTCTTTGGCTTTGGCTCAGGGACCGGCTTTGCGCTGGCAATTATCGCCCTGGCTGGCATTCGGGAAAAAATGA
Source organism: uncultured bacterium (assembly GCA_964485745.1). GTDB lineage: Bacteria > Fidelibacterota > UBA2242 > UBA2242 > UBA2242 > CAZAKO01. Next base: position 865 of record CAZAKO010000132.1, on the reverse strand, counting down.
AATACAGCAATGTTCCCAAAGGTTTGCGGGGGTTGGGAATTACTTTTATTACGGCGGGCTTGATGGCAATCGCCTTTATGCTTTTTTCGGGCATTCGATTGTAAGGTTACACGATGACGGGAATCGGTCTCATCGGCTGCGGTGTCATAATGTTCACGCTAATTGTGCTGGCGTTAGTCCTGCTGATTTTGTGGGCGAAATCCAAATTAGTTCCCAGTGGCAAGGTAACAATTGCAATCAATGACGACCCGCAGAAATCCTTTGCGGCACCGATTGGTGAGAAACTGCTAAATGTTCTGGCAGATCAGCAGATTTACCTGCCCTCGGTCTGTGGTGGCAGTGGTACTTGTGGATTGTGTCAGTGTATCGTTGCAGCTGGCGGCGGCCAGGTGCTTCCTACGGAAGCTTCTTTACTAACTCGCAAGGAAATTCGTGAAGGTTACCGGCTGAGCTGTCAGTTAGTAGTCAAGGAGCCGCTGAGGCTGCAAATTCCGCCGGAAGTCTTTGAGGTTAAAAAGTTGCGCTGCACCGTGCGCACAAACAATAGTGTGGCAACCTTTATTAAAGAATTGGTTTTAGAACTGCCGGATGGTGTGAATCTGGACTATCGGGCCGGCGGTTATATTCAGATCGAAGCACCGAAACGCACTGTTTATTATAAAGATTTTGTAATTGGGGAGAAATATCGGGCTGAATGGGATCAACATGGTATGTGGCGCTTCGTTTCCCGGGTTGACGAGGAGGTCGTCCGGGCTTATTCTATCGCCAGTTATCCGGATGAACGAGGTATCCTTATCTTGAATATCAGGATTGCCCCGCCACCGCGCCAGAAACCGGATGTTCCGCCGGGGAAAATGTCATCCTA
>CAZAKO010000131.1:0-5109 GCA_964485745.1 uncultured bacterium | reverse complement strand
GTTTCCCAGGAATAAAATCCCATCAGTGAAAGGTTATCAAACATTCCCAGGGGGTAATTCAACATTACGGCTGAATATTGGTATTCGAGATTCGCTGATAATAATTCACTAGCGGTCTGAACGATCATATGTTCGGCAAGTAAATAGAGACCATTCCCGATCCCAAAGGTATAATCCATTCCGAGGGTTGACATTTTGGTAAAATAATCAAAACCTGAATCACGGACATTTTGGACAACGGTTTCGAACCAGGCACCAACGATGATATCCCAGCGACCATCTAGAGCAATTCGATTATCAAAATAAGTATGATCGGGATAGTATTTTTCCAGGTCATAAGCTCTTCTAAAAATTTCACGGTGGTGAACTGTTAATGCCAACTCACCTGCCGGAACCGGCACCTGAATCCGTCCGCCATACTCTGGCATTGGTTTATCACTCCCACCCGTTTCGTATCCTTTTGGTTCTTTACATAATAATCCCCAGAGCCAGACATTGGCATTATTCAGCCAGTTATAACGATAACGCAATCCCCAAACCCCCTCGGTAAAATTCAGTGGATCGGTCGGATTCTGACGATCGAACCACATTAAGGAACGCAAGAGCTGCGCCGGACCAAAATTGATTTTTTGCAAACCCACCTGGGTTTCCGATTGTTTTGTCGCATACCTCAAATTAAGGCGATAAGGACGAAAATCATCACTATTCTCACCGTCTTCACGATTAATATACAGGTAAAAAGATCCCTCGAAATCCACCAGGCGCCCCTTAGCCAACGAGTTCGATATGTGCAAATTGGGTATATATTGGATCCTGTCACTGTGAAACCAGCTTCCGGCACGGTTCCAGGCGGTGCCTTGCAGGGATAATTGTCCTTTGAAATCCCTTTCGGCGGCAAATGCTAACGTCGGAATAATCAACAAAAGCATCCAATAGTGAAATTTCAAGAGTTATCCTTCCCGGGGACTGGCATCAACCCATAATAGAGAAAATTATTGATCTCCAGCGCGAAATCGGCATAATTCGCATAAACCGCGGCTAATTGTTCGTTCTTTGCCAGTTCCATCATTAGATTTATTACGGCAAGGAAAAATTCCGGACGAATACTCTTTCTGACCTCACCCTTCTCCTGAGCCTTCCGGATGATTCCCATAAAGCGGGTCATAACTTCACCGAATATCTGGTTATAAAAATCCATCAATTCTGGAACCATGTTCAGATAATCGCGAATATATTCGGAACCCATCTGCGATGTAGCTGCTTCTTTCATCTCGATAATCATTTTGACCTTTTCGGCAAAGGGAACATCCTGCTGCTCTAATTGATCCAGCTTTGCCCAGCTTTCGTTAATCATCATTTGCCAGAGGTACTTAATCAATTCGTTCTTATTAGCAAAATATTTATAATAAGTCATTTTACTGACGTCTGCAGCCTGGCAAATCTCTTCGACGCTGACTTTCTTGAATCCAAACTGATTGAAGAGCTTTTCAGCTGCTTCGACGATCTGGGTTTTTTTCTTGGGCTCCTTTTCCATCTCTTTATCCTAATTTTACGAATTGTTGAAACTAATACAATATTCGTAAATATTCTACGACATCGTATACTAAATGTCAAGAAATATTTTACGTTTTTTGAAATATTTTACATTTTACGTCTACTATTGAGGGAATAGTAACTTCCAGGTTGACGACTGACTAAGTTAGCAGACAAAATCTACGTAATTACGCCAATATGCTACCCTATCGCCGGGATGAATTATTTTAAAAGGTTAGGAGTTTTAGTTTAGATCTCAGCTCTTTAACAACCGTGAATATAGTTTGGAATAGCTTGCGGCGGATTTACTCCAGGAGTATTCGGTCCGCATTCCATTGAGCATCAACCGCTGCCAGCGTTCTTTATCTTGATAGACCTGGATTGCTTTCTTCACGGTTTTAATCAACGCCTCGGCCGAGTAATCCTCAAAAAGAAAACCATTGCCCTTTTTGGTAGTCCACTGGAAGACCGTATCCGCCAAGCCGCCGGTTTTATGAACCACTGGTACGGTACCATATTTAAGTGCATTCATCTGCGCAATTCCACAGGGTTCATAACGTGAGGGCATCAGGAATAGGTCACTGCCCGCCAGGATTTGATGCGCCATTTTTTGTTTAAATCCACTCAGAAAGCAAAACTTCCGCGGGAAGCGCTTGGCGAAATCTTCAAAGGCGGTATGATAGACATCATCGCCGCAGCCCAGAATGACCATTCCTGCGTCCATTTTCAGAAGTTGCTCCATACCCGGCAGTAAAATATCAATCCCCTTCTGTTCTACCAGGCGGGAAATCATGCAGATCAGCGGCTTGGTAACAAGTTCGGCTTTCAGGTTGAAATCTTTAATCAATGTTTTCTTATTGACGAGTTTGCCTTTTAAATTTTCCAGCGAATAGGTCTGGTAAATCAGGGAATCCTTGCCCGGATCCCATTCATCATAGTCGGCTCCGTTGAGAATTCCTTCCACCGGAGATTTGCGACTTCGGAGGACTCCACCCATCCCGGCATTGACGGTTTCATCTTTCGTCAGTTCAAGGGCATGCGTCGGGCTGACTGTATTGACCCCATCGGCATAAATTATCCCGGCTTTCAGCGGATTGATTCTGCCCCACCATTCCAGCGCTCCCATCGAGGTAAAGAGATTTTCCGGTAGATCAAACAACGGTCTATTTTCCATGGATATCATGCCCTGGTAAGCGATATTGTGCAGGGTCAGCAAGGTTCGCGAATTAGCATAGTAGGATTCGTAAGCCGGAACATTTTTCAAGTAGACCGGAACAAGAGCTGCATGATTGTCGTGGCAATGCAGGATATCCGGTTTCCAGCGCAGATGAGTCGGCAATGCCAGGGCAGCTTTGGAAAGTAATAAAAAGCGTTCGTGGTTATCGGCGTAAGCCAGTCCGCCATCATCGCAATAGACATTGCGTCCGGCATAATACTGCTCATTTTCCAGAAAGTAAACTTGCAGATTTTTATTTTCCGGAGATTCCCAGCTTAAAATCGTACAGGTCTGTTCCTTATTACCAACGACTTCTTTAAAGCACAAATCGGTCTTTTTCAATGCAAATTTTTCACGATCAATAATTCCATAGGCGGGAGTGATTACCCTGACATCAATACCCATTTTTGCCAGCGCTTCCGATAATGCTCCGGCAACATCACCCAGACCGCCCACTTTTGAAAATGGAAACATCTCTGCGGTAATAAAAAGAACCTTCATCAACATATCTCCTTTCTTTGTACCCGTCTTGAATTATAAATTCATTCAGGCAACTAATGTGCACCAGTAGCGAAAATCAAGATCAGGGAAAACATCATCGTCCCGCTCGATCCGGCTAAGATATTCCGCGGCACCTTCATCCAGTTGACCATTCTTCAAATAATTACTTAGAATTTCATCAATTTTATTAATTCGTTCACTATGATTAACCACCCGCAGTTCGGCATAATCCCGCGCACTCCAGGTACTGATCAGAAACTGCCAGTCGGAACTTTCCAGCAGCAGCAGTTGCCGCGCCATGGTGTTCAGCAACCGGCAAATTGTATCATCGGTCGTTTCTTTATGCTGATCGGCTAATTCGCGCATTCGATCTTCGGCGGCATAGACATGTTTCCAGGTCCAGTGCGTCCATTCATTCAACCAGATGTAATGGAAACCACCTTGCCCCCACGAGCCCTCCGGCAGGGAAACCGAAACCGTTGGCCGATTTTCATGGAGATGCTCTCCTAAGGTAATTTTCTTGACCTCACTACTTTTATCCAATTTCCGGAGGACTTTACCCAACCAGCGCGGACCCTCATGCCACCAGTGCCCAAATAGTTCGGTATCGAATGGCGCGGTCAGCATTCCGATCTTACCGGTTGCGTCATAATGTTCGCGCAGATGTTTGTGAATAACTTCGACAAAATGCGCCGCCTGATTCTCCAAGGCGTCCTCGACATCATCGGGATAATACTCATGTTTGTCAGCCAGATCGGCTTTGGCGCTGGTGACTTTCCAGTAGCGATGCCCACCGGGAAAATGCTTCTTATGAAAATCCAAATAGCGACCGTCACCGGGATAGCCCCATTCGCCACTCCAGACCTGCAGTGCGGATTCCTCATGCCGACCATAGACCACTGCCGCCCGACTCGTGCCGGTAGAGGTAACCAGATAATTATCATAGATCGAACGTTCCTTGACCTCTTCTAACGGTTTCCAGTTCTTTTCGAATTGTTTCCAGAGTTGCTTCAGGGATTCGTAACGGTCAATATAGACTCCGCGGCTGACGCCGCCCATGATCAGGGGCTTATCGGCAATAAAATATTGAATGTCATATTTGTACAAAAATTCCTCGATACCTCGGCGGTAAAAACGCTTGGCATATTCCGCAATCGGCGATGACCATTCATAAGCCGGACGATAGGCACACTCCGGCAGCCAGATACCTTTGGGGTCGCGTCCGAAGTGCCGCCGGTAGGTTTCCTTTCCAATCCGCACCTGGGCATCAATGGATTCATCGGTACCAAGCAGAGGAAAATAACCATGAGTTGCGGCGCAGGTGATAATCTCAATGTAACCATCGTCCTGCAACTTGCGGAATTGAGTCAGGATGTCACCGTCGTATACTTCCTCGAATACTCGCTTGATCTCTTCGTAATACTCTTCCCAGTAGATCGCCAATTCGGTGAGATGCCGGGCTTTGATTCTGGAAAATTCGAGCATGTTTTCCTGAGCCGCATCAATCTTCTGGTCGAGATAGCCGACAAAACCGTGTTTGAATTTATCCGCTGCCAGCTGCTCGGCTAAAATAGGCGTAATGCCCAGGGTTACTTTAGGTTGAATACCTTCGGCAACCAGAGCCTCTAATTCGCGTAAAATTGGCATATAAGTTTCAGCCGCAGCCTCGTAGAGCCAGTCCATCCCGTGCGGCCATTCGCCGTGATTGATGACATAGGGCAGATGACTGTGCAGCACAAACGTAAAATAACCTTTCATCAACTCCTCATAAATGCTCTAAAAATCTCGTTAATTTTTACGAGGGTTAAGTTAAGATTTTTTCAGATTAAAAAGTAGGATAAGTCGCAGAAACTATTAAT
>CAZAKO010000130.1:0-5146 GCA_964485745.1 uncultured bacterium | reverse complement strand
CTTTGCGTTTAAATAAGAAAGGACAGACTAATGAAAAATGGTCAACTAATCACGATTCAAAAGCTGGTCAAGGATTACCCGGTTGGGCGCGGTTATTTCCGGGCGTTGGAGGATATCAATCTGACTATCGGCGAGGGTGAATTCGTTGGGCTTGTTGGGCCGAGTGGTTCCGGTAAAACGACTCTGCTGAACATTGTCGGGTCGCTGGATGTGCCTACTAAAGGCGAAGCGCATGTACTTGGGCTTTCAATTGGTACGCTCGATGCTCGCCAGTCGGCACAGTTGCGCAACCGTCATCTCGGATTCATTTTCCAGACCTACAATCTCCTGCCGGTGTACAATGTTTTTGAGAATGTCGAACTGCCGTTACTATTGCTGAAAATAGATAAGGAAAAACGGCGCGAAATGGTTGACTGCGCTCTAGAATGGGTCGGCTTGCAGGATAAACGTAATTCGCGTCCGGCGCAGTTATCCGGCGGTGAATGCCAGCGCGTCTCCATCGCCCGCGCTATGGTCAAATCGCCAGAGATTGTCCTGGCGGATGAACCGACGGCTAATCTGGATGCCGAAAATTCGCATAATATCTTGCAGACCATGGAAAATTTGAATCGAGAATTGAAAACCACCTTTATCTTCGCCACCCATGATGACAAGGTAATCCACTATCTGCATCGCAAGATCAGCCTCCTGGATGGCAAAGTAGCCAAAGACGAACAAATCGTTAAACAGTAACTGGGAGGGTATTATGTTAGCACTCAAATTAGCATTTCGAAATTTGATTGGCGCCCGGTTGCGAACCTGGCTGAATGTCTTCGTCCTCTCGTTAGCATTCGTGGTAATCATCTGGTTCAAGGGCGTTTTAAACGGCTGGAACGAGCAGGCACGGCGCGATACGATCGCCTGGCAGATTGGCGGCGGTCAGTACTGGCAGGAAAATTATGATCCATACGACCCTTTTACCATTGAGGACAGTCATGCGCCGCTGTCTGACTTAGCGCTGAAAGCCGTCGAACAGGGCAAAATGACCCCGATGCTTATCAGCCAGGCGAATATATATCCCCAGGGACGGATTCAGAGTATCTCGCTCAGAGGCGTTGATCCAAAGCAAAAAATCATAGAATTACCGACAAGTTACCTGAACACAGAAGGCGATGACATTCCGGCGATTATCGGCGAACGGACCGCCAAGAACAGTAAATTGTCGGTTGGCGATTATGTAACAGTGCGCTGGCGGGATGTCAACGGCATCTTCGATGCGGATGAGGTTAAAATTGTGCATATTTTCAAAACTGATGTGCCGACTATGGACCTCGGGATTGTCTGGATTCCACTGGAAAAACTCCGTGAAATGGTAAACATGCCCAATGAGGCGACTATCATAACCACGTCACCAGAAACCGGCTTCATCGGTAAAATTCCGGGATGGGAATTTAAAGATCATTATTTCCTGACGTCGGAAATCCGGGAAATGATCAAAACCAAATCATTGGGTGGTTATATAATGTTTACCATCTTGATGTCACTGGCGATGCTGGCAATTTTCGACACCCAGGTGCTATCAATTTTCCGGCGTCAAAAAGAGATTGGTACGCATGTAGCTTTAGGTATGACGCAACGGCAGGTCATCGCCCTATTTACCGTGGAAGGCGCGATGCATTCGATACTGGCCGCGATTTTAGCGGCGATTTACGGTATTCCCTTGCTAGCCCTCCAGGCGAAAATTGGTTGGTCGATGCCCGCCGGCACGGATGATTTTGGGTTGACTATTGCCGAAACCATTTACCCAAAATATTCATTAGGTTTGGTAATCGGCACAACACTACTCGTCTTAATCACCACCACGATCGTGAGTTATCTGCCGGCACGCCGGATTGCCAAAATGGAACCTACCGATGCAATCAGGGGGAAAATCCAATGATCAAATTCATTATCAAAGGATTACTGCGCGATCATCATCGCAGTCTGTTTCCGGTCATCATGGTGACAATCGGTGTTTTTATTACGGTCTTCTATCATGCCTTCATGAGTGGTATTCTGACTGATATGGTGGATTCCACCGCCCGGTTTTCATCCGGTCATGTGAAGATCATGAGCCGGGCTTATGCTGAAAACGAAGACCAGGTGCCCAACGATATGGCGCTAACCGGGGTTGATAAAATTATTGAAAATCTAAAAGCTGAATATCCAGACATGACCTGGGTCAAGCGGATCAAGTTTGGTGGTTTACTGGATATCCCGGATGAAAACGGCGAAACCCGCGCTCAGGGTATGGTTGCCGGTATGGGTGTGGATTTGCTGAGTCCCGGCAGTACTGAGATTAATACCCTGAATATCGTCAAATCCGTGGTTTCCGGACGAATGCCTGAAGAATCGGGTGAAATCTTGATCAGTGCTGAAATGGCAGAAAAATTGAATCTGGCGCTGGGTGATTATGCGACTCTGCTGAGCTCCAGCATGTTTGGCAGTATGGCAATTTATAATTTCAGGATTGTTGGCACGCTTAAATTTGGCATCCCCATGATGGATCGCGGTGCGATGATTGCCGATATTCAGGATGTTCAGCAAGCCTTGAATATGGAGGATGCCGCCGGCGAGATTCTGGGTTATTTGCCAGATCGAGTGTATAATGATGAAGTATGTGCTGAAATTGTCGCAAAATTCAACGCTCGTTACTCCGATGCTGAGAGTGAATTTGCTCCAGTAATGGGCAAACTTAAAGAGATCAGCGGTCTCACCGATTACCTGACCATGGCTAATAATATGGCGGGCACAATCGCTTTTATCTTTGTAATTGTCATGTCAATCGTATTGTGGAACAGTGGTCTGCTGGGCGGTTTGCGGCGCTATGGTGAAGTAGGTCTCCGCCTGGCGATTGGCGAGCATAAAGGGCATATTTATCGTTCACTACTTTGTGAATCCCTGGCAATTGGAATCGTGGGAACCATTATCGGTACCGGGCTTGGACTGGCAGCTGCATTCTGGATGCAGACCAAGGGTCTCGATTTAAGCGCTGCCATGAAGAATATCAATATGATGATACCATTAGTGTTCAAAGCTAGAATCACACCAGCTACTTATTATATCGGATTTTTCCCGGGAATCATTGCCACAGTGCTCGGCACCGCCCTGGCGGGCGTCGGCATCTACCGGCGTCAGACCGCCTCATTATTTAAGGAGTTGGAGACATGAGAAAAATAGCAATTTTCACAGTCATATTGGGATTTATTATGCCTGCCTTGGCTCAGACTCCCGGTGGGGATGAAATCCTGCGACGAATTGATCAGAACCGGGTGACCGATCAGGTAATCAGCACTTCCACCATGATCGTCCACAGCCGGACCGGCGACCGCACCATCCAATCCAAAGCCTGGTCATCCGGCAATGACAAAGCCTTTGTGGAGTACCTGTCACCACCTCGTGAAAAAGGTAAGAAAATGCTCAAGCTGGAAGATAATCTCTGGATTTATACGCCGGAACCCAGCGACCGGATTATTACCATTTCCGGCCACTTACTGAAACAGTCGGTGATGGGTTCGGACTTGTCCTATGAGGATATGATGGAAAGCGATGAATTGCGGCAAAACTATGATGCCAAAGTGCTCGGTAAAGAAAAATTTAATGGACGCGACTGCTGGGTGATGGAACTGACGGCTAATAACAGCGATGTCGCCTACCATTCCCGTAAAATCTGGGTTGACGCCGGGCGCTGGTTACCTTTAAAAGAAGAACGCTTCGCTAAAAGCGGACGATTGTTGAAGAAGACCGAAATCCTGGAGGTTTTCCAGCAGGACGGCCGCTGGTTGCCGAAAAGGATGACCTTTAAGGACATGCTCTCGCGGGGCGATGGAACCGAATATATCATTGATTCAATTGATTTCAACGTCAAAATTCCGGAATATCAGTTCACCAAGGCGGCGCTAAGGAAGTAAATCCCAAGTACCAAGAATCTCCATCGGGAGTTCCTTGCGGAACAAATTCCAATGAGGTCATTCAACCTTCAGAAGGTTGGTTTGAGAAATTGTGGTTTAAATAGGAACTATAACCAAACCTTCTGAAAGTTTCAGTTTGTATCGTCAGGTTTGATAACCTGATAAAAATTTCTTTAGAGTTAATGATTTAGCAAAATTTTAAATCTTTGATCCCATCCAACCTAGAGGTATCTGGTAATGCAGGTAGAAATCAAATCCCCAGTACAACGGAGCGCCGAATTTGCCTCTCGCATTGTCACCGCGTTTCTGGATATAACTGCCACTCGAATTGGAGTATTCATAAACGCATTTGTTGAATTCCGGTCCTTTGAAACCACCCTGGATGGTTGCCCCAATACAGAGCGGGATTATCGGTGCTTCATATTCTATACTCGCATCGAGTAGAAAACCTAAGCCGAAGTCGAATGTCCATTTTCCATTTTGAAAACCGATTTGTTGCCCGTTTTCGAATTGCATATCTTCCGAATGAAGCACCATCATAGTTTTTGGGGAATAGCCAAACTGAAAATCGAAACTCGAAGATATTTTACCAGCTTTCCCTAAATCCGTGCCGGGGTATGGATAGGTAACTTTAAACCAGTACCAGACTGGATCTTCAATTCCGGCATGACCGCGCCACCAAAGTCCATTTGAGCCTTCCCAGATATCGGTTTTATAATGAATATCCTTGCGTTTGCGGGTCTCTATGCCAAATGAATAAATCTTCCCAAAATTAAAATCGAAATAAATCGCGAGGTATTGACTGCCCGCCGCCGTCAAAAATGCCTTGGAATCGTCCGCTTTGTCAGGTCCGTCATTAAATGCGTACCAGTAATCCATCGGATAACTGTCTCCACTGACGTAATTTTTGCCATGACCTGAATGAATGCTTATGCCAAAAAAATCCTTTTTACTCTGCTTCTGTTTCTCCTGACCGAAAGAACTCGATATACAGAGTGCCACCAGCAACATGAGTCTCCACATGACCGCATCCTCCTGATTTTCTATTTTTATAGAACAATATAACTTAATCTCTTTGTAAAATTATCAAATTATAATTTTGTCAATAAAATTCGTGGTAACGCAGATAATTTTGTTAAGTGTTACGAAGTAAAGATTATTTTCATTAAAAATGTCGGCGGATCGGTATCAACATTGTCAGAAGAATGATGACTATT
>CAZAKO010000129.1:0-5179 GCA_964485745.1 uncultured bacterium | reverse complement strand
AATTCCCCTGGCTAATGACCTTCAGTGGTCGGGCAATCTATTCTCCAAAATCCTATGGCAAAAAGGAGGCTACTTTCCAGGGCTGGGGTCGGATATCGCAGGAACTGACTTTATTTCATAATAACTTGAACCTTTATGCCGCCGGAGATTTGTATTACTTATCCTGTCCCAACAGCTTAGTCTGGTTCGAGCAGCTGCGCACCATTGCAACTTCCGATCTGCCCTATTTTACCGATCAACGGCTCAGTTTCGGCATTGTTGCCGGTGCCCGGATTGGCACTTTTCACATTTTCTACAAGATTTACAATGTCGAAGGGCGAACCTTTGCCGCCTTACCCGGAATGCTCTATCACAATCGCCTGAAAATCTTTGGTATTGATTGGACATTTATTAATTAGTAGATTACTGCCAATAGTGGGAGTGTCAGCTATGCTTAACAAATATTCAATCCTCCTAATTCTCACTCTTTCAATCATAATCCCTCTTCAGGCAGATGATACCGCAAAGGAGCAGACAATTTATTTAAAAAGCGGTGATAAAATTACCGGCATCATCCAGCAAGTTGATAATCAAGCCGGCGAAATTACGATCCTGACCAAATATGGCTCATTGGTTATCAAACAAGACGATATTATGGAGGAAATTGCCTTTATTACCCTCACCTCCGGTGATAAACTGAAGGGTCGCATCCTCTCCAAAACCGAGCAGACCACCGACTTGCTGACCGATTACGGCGTATTGAGTATTACCAACTCCGACATTACCCGGATTGATTTTGGATTACTGGAAGAGGGTCAAAAGATCGCTGAGATTAAAGAAAAATTTACACTGGGCAATGAACGCCAGATTGATGTTTTTTATGATCCCACCGGGTACACTCTGGAAAAAAGTGTATTATACTTCAGCGGTCTTTCCTGGGGCTTTGGTTTTACCGACCGTTTTCAGATCACCTCAAGATGGGTGGGATACTTTACCGGTGATTTTAATATTCGCCCCAAATTACAGCTGTTCCGCTTCGGGACTCTTGAAAATGAACATGTATTTTCAATTGGCGCCCACATCCATACCCGCTATAATCCCAATAAGTACGAATGGATTGAAAATACCTATCTGTTTGAAAAAGGCAACTATGATTACGCCAACAACTATAGTTGGGTTCCTACCGGAGATTCTATCCCGGTTTATTATGGTGGTTTTAACAAGATTGGAACGACAATTGACATTGGTAATACCAACCGTCGTTACTTAGAGATGGATAACACCATTGAAACTCCCTGGATAGACACTGAGTCGCCCAAATTGATGGAATATTATGAAGCGTTTGCCGCCTATACCTTTTCCAAGGCAAGGAAAAATAACACGGGGCGTATTTCCCACACTTTCGGGACTATCGCCAGTAAACATCCCCGAAAAGACGATATCATGTATAAAATATATTATGCCGGTGGTGTAGATATTCGTAAAAATCTAATCATGAATTATGAGATTTATTACGACCCTTATTATGTGGAGTGGTGGAACCGTACCGAGGACCTATTCGGGTATTTAGAGAATTGTCTGACAACAAGAAAACCGAAGAAACCTTACGTTTCACCGATCCATTTTGACATTGGGTTCATCTTTGCGATCGCTGATTGGCTGCGGTTTGGAATTCATTTTCAACCCTACGTATTCGGAATCTACCTAAAATTTTAGCTACTTGAATTCAGATGTTTCTCCACAATTTGATGGTTGAGTATCTTTCCTCAATTGTTAATTAATAACATAAATAATTTTAGGAGGCAATTGATGACAGCGCATTACATTAAAAAAATTACTATCCTTACCGTTCTGTTTCTCTGCACAAAGAGTCTTCTGTCTCAACCCGACACGACCCAGGCTAACGAAATTTACCGTGATGCTTTCCGAACCGCCTTTGCCGACCGGGAAATCAGCGAGGACGAGCAAAATCTTTTAATAACTCTCCAGAAATCGCTGAATATTCCTGATGAGCAGGTGCAGACATTACGATCATTGGTTATCGAATCATTTCCCGCTGCGCGGGATCAATCCGGGCGCTGGCCACTGGTTCTGCAAAATATGGCTTTCGGCGCCGGACTGTATGGCTGGGGAATACCTTATGTCCTGGATGTCAAAGATACAAAGTGGGTTGTCGGCGGCGAGATGTTATCTCTGGGATCGAGTTTTTACCTGACCTATCGTTTTACCAAAAATATGGATATATCCCAGGGAAGGGCACATCTACTGCGCTATGGTTCCATTATTGGTCTGCACGTTGCCGGTAGTTATGCCCAGCTACTCCGACCAGATTCTACCAAATTTATGATTTCGGCAATGATGCTCGGAGTTCCCGCCGGAATGATTGCCATTGATTATTTTTATCGGCGCTGGCAGCCAGACATAGGTCAAGCATGGGCGATGACTCAATGGGGTGAACTGGGATATAGAACCTTAGGTAATATTTATGCAATGTTTTCACCCGAACCGAAAGAGCCTTTCTGGGATTATGAGATCAGTCAGCCTGATCAAGCTTATGAGCAGAAACATGCTAAATGGGAGAAAAAATGGAATCGCTGGAACCGTTACCGATATTGTATCAATGCCTTCGGACATCCGCTCGGGATCTGGACCGAACGGTTGCTGTTTGCCGATCGGAACTATACCTTTGGCGACGGTTTGATGCTGACCTGGGGGCGGATTTATGGTTTCTTTTGCAGTGTCACGGCTTGGGACTTTATTTTTAATAAATCGGATGAGGAATTTAATGATTTATCCGGTTTAATATTTAACACAGTCGGTTCCATTGGCGGTACATTATTAGCCGACCGCTATATTAAAGGTGATAATTACACCGTAGGTCAATCTATCTTAATGGCAGCTGGCGGACTTTCCGGTGGCTTATTTGCGAGCGGAATCGGTGTAATTCTCGAAATTGACGAAAGCCGGTTCTATGATATCATCGCCCCGGTAGGTAGTCTGGCGGGCTTTTATCTAACCCGGAAAATCCTGGAAGTCAGAAGCGAAGTCAGCGGTCTTCCGGCAAAAGACGAATTTAAGATTGTCATCCAACCGCAGCTTCATCAGGTACAGCACCAGTTGATGCCAGGAATCGGTATAGATATTTTGTTTTAATAACCTACACCTCCGAGGTTTCAAAAACCTCGGAGGTGTAAATCTCACTTTCGAGTAGTTATTCGACTAAAAACCAGAATCGCTGTAAATGCCAAGAGATAACTGACCAGCCGCTCCGTCACCAGGTTATTCAATACCGCAATATTTTTCCAGATAATCGTCGAGATCGCACCGGTCAACATCCCGGCGATAGCTCCGACACGATTAATCTTTTTCCAATAAATCATACAGATCAGCAAAGGTCCAAAACTTGCGCCCAATCCCGACCAGGCATAAGAAACCAGCGAAAAAACCAATTCGGTCGAGGTATAAGCCATGATAAAGGCAATCAGACCAACGATCACCGTGGCAATCCTCCCGATTTTCAGCAGCTGCTCTGGTGTCAAATTCCGCTTGCCGACCTTATGAATTAAATCTTCAGAAATTGCCGACGCCGTGACCAGCAGCTGTGAGTCAGCGGTGGACATCATCGCCGCCATCGCACCCGAAATCAGGAATCCGGCAATCCAACCGGGCAAGAGGTGGGTCGCCATAAATGGCATCAGAAATTCCGGATCGGCAAAGCGCTCCGAACCAAAAAGGGAAACTCCAATGATTCCCATGGCAAAAGCACCAAAAAAAGCCGGAATTGCCCAGCTGAAGGCAACTACCCGCCCGCGCTTGATTTCGGTCGTATCCCTGATCGCAATAAACCGCACCAACAAATGCGGCTGACCGGTATAACCAAAGCCCCAACTCAAGCCACCCAGAATTCCAATTACCGCGCTCATCCCGCTATAGCCACCGCTCAGAGAAAACATTGCCGGTGAAAAGCTGGCCAGATAATTAGTTTCTGATTTGATCAACTCGAACAATCCGACAATCGGTAAAATCACTAATGTCGAGAACATGATCAACGCCTGCACCACATCAGTCCAGACGACTGCCCGAAATCCACCCATAATGGTATAGATCAAAATAATCCCCGAGCCGATCAGCATGCCATAAACCCGTGGAATCCCGAAAGTAACATTCAGAACCTTGCCCGCCGCATTGAACTGGGCAGCGACATAGAAGATGAAGAAAAAGGTAATAATGCAGGATGCGATGATTCGTATAACTCTTGACTGGTCATCAAAATAATTCGCGATCAGATCCGGCAAGGTCAGCGAGTCATATTTACCGGCTAATTCCCGCAGCGGAGCCGCCAGGAAAAGCCACAAACAGAAAATTCCAATCAGTGATCCGACCGCCGTCCAGATTTCAATTAAACCAAAAACCATTGCCATACCAGGCAGCCCGATTAATAACCAGCCCGATTCACCGCTGGCACGCTCCGAAAGCGCAATCGCCCAAGAACCCAATTTACGATCCGCAATTAAATAATCGGCATTCGTTTTATTGCGACCAATATTGCGCCAGCCAATCAATAGCACAACTATTAAATATACAATCAAACCAACCAGAATCAAGTCCATCTTTTATCTCTAACTAAAGTTTTCATTTTTGAAATAATATATAAAAATCTAAATATATGGTCAAACAGCAAACGCCCCATACACCTCCGAGGTTTCTAAAACCTCGGAGGTGTACTTAATTTTAGCTAAATATTTTCCTTGCCTCAGCCTCCAAATCCCAATAAATTCGAACGTTATTTTAGATCTGGAATAATCGCAGGGAAGCTCGTGAAAATCGGGCACAGCCCCGCTACTGTAACCGGGTACGCCACTACCAAGACCACGGTTCCGATTCTGGAACTGGAAGGGGTAGCAGCGCGGATGATCCGGGAGTCAGGATACCTGCCAGTTCCCGTCTAATCTTTTTGCGCGGGCAAATAAAGGATTAGCAATTGAAAAGATTTCGCCTCTTACTCCATCAATTCAAAATAAATTTTATTTTTTGCTTTCTATGCTCAATGCTGATCGGCATCCGCAATTTATTTGCAATTACGCCGGTGGTTCAGGTTACCGATACTCTCCGGCATCCTATTCCTTACGTCACCGTTCATAATTTATCCAATCAGTCCTGGCTGGTAACTGACGACAATGGCAAGTTTTTTCTATCGGCA
>CAZAKO010000128.1:0-5301 GCA_964485745.1 uncultured bacterium | reverse complement strand
CCCCGGAGCCGGTCAGATCCGTCAATCTTTCAGTCCAACCAGCACCAAATGGAGTCTCATTGAGTGTCAATTTTTAATTGGAAAACCGGTATTTGTCTTTTTACGCTAATTAGTCTCTGGGGCTGTGCGCGAGATTTTACCAATCCCTTCGATCCCAATTCTACCGCAACTGATGAGTGGGCACCCTCCAACCTGCAAGCCAGTCTAATAGCGGACAATACCGTCAAATTGGAATGGGAAAAGGGGAGTGCATATCCGGTACAATTCATTATCGAGCGCCGGGTGAATTATGGCAGTTTCAGTGAGCTGGCCACGATTGAGCATCAGGAATATACCGATATGGATATTTCCCGAGATAATGTTTATACATACCGGATTCGTGCCTTAGCGGGAAATAACGTCTCCATCGGCAGCAATACCCAAAAATTACAATGGGCTGAACCCGGTTATCTGCTCTGGTCGTTGGACAGTCTGGTCGCCAGTTTTCACGATACTTTGTCTAAAATGATTTCGGTCGGATTTAGCCATGATGGTTCACTGATTGCCACCGGCGAAGAGCTGCAGACCCGCATTTGGTCGGCTGAATCCGGTGAACTGATTTGGTTCGGACGCCAGAATGATGAGGGTAATTTCATCGCTTTCAGACCGGACGATCAACTGCTGCAATCCGGAGCTGCTACGATAGACCTCCAGAACTTTACTCCAGTTGCGAATAATCTGTCGGGAGATATCCGCCTTTTTAAATTTTTACCTGACAATTCTGGTTATGCCTATATCTGGTCGAAATATTTTTATTTAGTATTTTTTAACGGCTTGGGTGAATGGGGAACCTTTGAAGAACCCTATTACTACAATTTTACGTGCGTTGACTTCGACCTTGAGCAGGATTGCTTAGTTAATGGCAGTACCAGCAAATTAGTGCGTGTCTATAGTATTCCGGATGGTGACCTGATCTGGACCGGAACACATCCGGCTGCTGTCACCAGTGTTGATTATGCCCCTGACGGTAAAACGATTGTTGCCGGTAGTGAGGATGGCACAATCCATGTCTGGAATGCAACTCCGGCAGGTAATATTGGTGAAATTTTATTAACGCTACGCCATAGCGGTGCCGTCAATCAGGTTGCCTATTCGGCTGATGGCACAGTGATTATTTCCGGTGGCGCAGATTATACGCTGAGAGCCTGGGAAGCCACTACCGGCAGCCTGCTCTGGACGGTCAATACGATTAAGCCAGTCCAGCAATTTTTTATCAGTTCGGATGATCAATTTGTCGTTGCGTTAGTTCAGGATGAAAGGCAGGATAGTTGGTCCGAAGTCGAGGATGGCACTTTTGCGGTCTGGTCGTTGGCGGATGGCAGGGAATTATGGTCTGGCGGATCGGCTCTTGACATTGCTCTGAGCAATGGTAATGATTTAATTGCCGCAGTAACCGGCAGTACCTTGCAGGTCTATTCTGCCCAGGCAAAATGGATTATAACAGAATAAAAAATTATGCTGAGTAAATTTATATCTAGGGTTTTAATTGCCGTTTCGATTATCGGTTTGTGGCGGTGTGAAAGTGAACGCGAATTCAAGAATATTTTTGATCCGCATAACTCGAATCCTTCATCCTGGAAGCCCGAAAATGTCGTGATTCAACAAGTCGCCGTTGACCAATTACTGATTACCTGGGAAAATCCCAATCAATTAGTACAGGGTTATCTAATTGACCGGAAGATTGGTGATGGGAATTGGGAGCATGATTTTCAGATTATTGACGATCGGGATCAAAAGGATTGCCAGGATACGGTTTTTAGTTTGGGTGGAATTCAGACCTACCGGGTGTGTGCGGTCGCCGATAAAAATCGTTCCGATTGGGTTGAGGTTAGTGTTGTGACCACGATTGCCAGCCCGCAATTCTTTACTCTCCGGCAGGTAGGTGAATTTGCCGTACAACTGCAATGGCGGGATATGAGTAATGGGGAAGAGGGGTTCGTGATTGCCCGCAAGGCTGGCAACAGCGAATGGCTTGAGAATTATAAGACTCTCCCCGCAGATACGACAACCTGGATTGACAGCAGTGTGGCTTTGAATGCAGTATTTCAATATCGCCTTGAGCCTTACTTAAATGATTTCATCGGTGAATCGGCGGAAGCAACCATCGAAACCAAATTCCCGGCAGTTCAGAATTTTTCAGCCGAATCACTTTCTGATTCTTCGCTGCTGCTCAGCTGGTCACCGCACCCGTATTTTGATGTCACCGATTATCGCCTGTTGCGCAGTGTGGACGCTGGCAATTTCAGTGAGCTGGCGGTCGTTGATACCAATATTTATATTGATGCTACCCTGGAAAAAGGCAAAACTTATCGTTATCAAATCGAAGCCGTTACCAGTACCAGCAGTTCGGATCAAAGTGTGGTTAAATCGGTCACCTGGGTTGGACCAATTGAGCAGCTCTGGTCGCAAATGAATGCGGGCAGGGGTGACATTCAGGCGCTTGAGATTGCTGGCAATAACTCTTTTGTGGCGGCGGCATTCCGCACCGGAAGTTCGATGGGCATGCCCACTGCCGGAGCGCTGTATCTCTGGGGTTTAACAACCGGGAGTGAGTTGCTAAAAGGCTATGCCAAAGTACCAAAAGGAATTGCAATCGCCCAGGATCAATCGGCTGTGGCAGTCGCAGATGAGGGATACTTGACGGTCTGGAATGTCTCGTCCGGTACAAAGCAGTGGGAATTGACGGGT
Source organism: uncultured bacterium (assembly GCA_964485745.1). Taxonomy (GTDB): domain Bacteria; phylum Fidelibacterota; class UBA2242; order UBA2242; family UBA2242; genus CAZAKO01. Next base: position 2,574 of record CAZAKO010000128.1, on the reverse strand, counting down.
ATGAACTACCTGTCTGTTAGTCTAAATCCCGCATTAGATAGATTGGTTGCCGCCTGTGGAGATAATTATGTCCGGCTTTACAATTTATCATCGGGAACTCTGATCTGGGAAAAGGATTTGAGCAGTGCGGTGAATTATGTCAAATTCAGTCCGACTGGAGATGGGATTCTTTATAATGCGGCTAATAACGGTATGTTGGATTTAAATGGCACGATAACCTGGAGTGGCAACATTGCATTTTGGGAATTCAGTTCCGATGGTTCGAAAGTAATTGCCAACGGTCGGTTCAATGCTGATGATTCGAAGGTCATTGGTACTGGTGAAGTTGCGATGGCATTAAGTGCAACAGGGGCGACTCTTTGGAGTGCTTCCGCCGGCGGCTCGGTGGCGGTGTATGATGCTAGTTCCGGTGCGGAAATCTGGTCCGCAGTGAACGAGACCGAACCTCATTGGATTGGCAATGGGGATCGCGCTGTGGCTCGGCGCAATGAAACCGAACTAATTTTTCACGATGGTGCCACGGGAGAATTGCTCGGTTCAATTAATTTAAGCGGAACCTTAACGACAATATCACTTCTGGATGTAAGTCCCAATGGTGAGCGAATTTGTATTGGCGCAGGTGCTTATGTTTATACCTATGGCTATGCCAATTATTGGAAAGTAACGACGGAGAGTTAAAAAATGACACATAGGAAATTATTCGGATTAATGACTTTTTCCCTTGTGGCGCTGGTATTTTTATTCAATTGCTCAGATCGCGAGTATAAAAACATTTTCGATCCAGCCAACACCGCGCCGGGAGAGTGGTCTCCGAAAAATTTACAAGTTCGCCAGGTTTCGATTGCCGAAATCCAGCTGGGTTGGCGTAAAGTAAATCCTGATATTACCGGGTTTGTGATTGATCGCCGGATTGGAGATGGCGAATGGGAACAGAATGTGGCTATTCTAACGGCTGCTGAATTGAGCTGGAGCGATACTACCTTTGCACTCAATACCCCGTGCTACTATCGGGTCTATGCGGTAGCGGAAGAACAACTCTCCCAACCAGCATTGATTAGCATCAATCCCCTAATTCCTGAGCCTGCCATTTTGGAATATCGGCAGCTCAAGGATACCGAGGTGAAACTCGTCTGGGCAGATCGCTCCGATGGTGAGCAAGGATTCATCATTGATCGCAAAGTCAATGAGAATGACTGGGAAGTCGGAATTGATACCCTGCCGGCAAATAGTACCGAATGGATTGACAGCGATGTAAACATTGAGCAAGATCTCCAGTATCATGTGTACGCTTATTATCGGGAATATACCAGTCGGAAAACTACTTATAGTATGACGACTTCCTTTCCCGCGCCGCAGGATTTAAAGTTGACGGTAATCTCGCCTTCACAGATCAAATTGTCCTGGCAGGCACACCCCTTTAATAATATCAGTGAATATCGGATTGAGCGCGGTACAGACTTCACCGATTTTACTCAAATTGGGACGGTGTCGGGTGCGGTCACGGAATATACCGATAACACTGTTGATAACACTCATTTTTATCGGTATCAAATGTATGCGGTAACGGCTCAAAATCAGTCCGCCTACACGAATGTGAAAAAGATTGAGTGGAAGGGTCCGTTTACTTATCAGTGGTCGGGTTTTCACGATGCGACGATTAATTCCATCGCTCTCAGCCCGGATGGTTCGCAAACGGCATCGGTCGGGGCTGACAAGATTTTAAAAGTCTGGAATAACCTCACCGGCGAACTGCTCTGGAGTGGCAGCCATTCTTCCTGGATTAAACAGGTGGAATATAATACCGCCGGGACAAAAATTCTATCTTATAGCGATTATGAATTCAAGGTCTGGGAGGCTGTTAGTGGCGTGGAGCTGTATATGGGTAGTCATAATGGAAATCTGAATGACGTCCATTTCAGTCAGGATGGACAATATATAATTTCCGGCGGTGGCACGACAGTATCATTATGGAATGCCGAGAATGGGGCTAATCTCTGGACTACCGTGAATTATCCGGATGCCAGCTACGATAATCAAAAAACGGTAAGTGCCGTTGCTATCAGCCCGGACAATTCGATGATTGCCGCTTGTGGTGATTACTTATCGAAATTGAATCTCTGGCAAACCAGCACAAAAAATTTGCTGTGGAATCTTACCCGGCAGGAAGCTTTCTGTCTGAAATTCAGTCCGGATAATAAATGGTTGTTTTTCGGTGGCAAGAATCAGATGACCGTCATGGATATTAATAATTACGGTCAAACAATCTGGTCGGCTCAGGGCACCGGGAATTTTATGGGTGTCAAAGTCAATTCGAATGGTACTCAAGTGCTCACGGTAAAGACCGATCAAATCGGTACCCCTAAAAGTGTGCAGGTCTGGAATTATCATAACGGTGGGTTAATCTGGGAAAATAGTGATCTGATGGCGGCGACCTATAATCCTACCGGTAGTCTGGTCGCCGGGGCTACCTGCTCCTGGGATGGGATTACAATTAAGGTGCTTAATAGTGCCGATGGTACTGAGTTCTGGCATGGTTCCCACGAGGTTTTTCAGGGGTCACCAAATTACTATATC
>CAZAKO010000127.1:2507-5308 GCA_964485745.1 uncultured bacterium | reverse complement strand
TGCAATCACTCGTTGGCGAGGTCGAATTTCTCGACGGTCTTCCAGCCAGCGCCAATGTGGTAATTCTCAAAGAAACTCGTCTAATCGAATTGCATAATGCAGCCCTTGTCGAGCTTATGAATAAGCGACCCCGAATAGGCTATGTACTCATGAGTGAAATTGCCCGAATCGAAGGTCAGCGGCTGCGGGCGATGGATCAGAGCAAGACCTTGCCCAAGGACCCCCAGCAACCGTAAAATATACTAAATCTTCTTCGCTGCGGAACCATGCCGGTTACTTATAGATCATTGCATTCCAATAGAAAGGAGAACTCTAAGATGATTTTAAGAAAGACAGCAGTCACTCCAATTGTATTGATTTTCGCAATCACAGTTATTGTAAATTTTTTGTATTGCCAATCCAGTAAGAAAATTGCTGCGGCAGATGTTGAGAAGGCAGTCCAAGCTAGACTGGATGAGATTCAAAGTGCCGCCCAAGGACTTGATCCGGATAAGGTTTTTAGCTTCGTGCTGGATAACGATCAAGGAGCACTTGTGCGAAATGGCCAGCTCTTCCTGACCCGTGAGGAAGCGTTGGAATCAACCAGGCAGGGATTTCAAGGGCTTCAAAAGATAACGTACCAATTCGATAAACAGTATATTACATTACTCTCTCCAACGGTTGCGCTTGCGGTAAGTGAGGGCTTGAGCTCGGCGAATACCGAAGATGGCAGAACATTTACCAGGAGGTTCGCCCAATCAGTCATCCTTGTCCTGAAGGACAGCGAGTGGAAAGTGTTCCACTCGCATCAGTCCACCGCCCCGGGAATCTAATCAAACTATTAAAATAAAAAGATGACCGGACACTCGAGAATTCTGAAAACTATTAATATTGGCTGTTGCGGTTTCCCAATAGAAAAAGAGCAATACTACCACGAGTTTGATTGTATCGAGATTAACATCACATTCTATCAACTGCCGCAAATTGCGACTGCCGAAAAATGGCGCCTGGCGGCTAAAAAACAGAATCAAGCATTCGAGTTTATCATCAAAGCCTGGCAGATCATCACCCATCCGCCGGGTTCGTTCACCTACCGCCGACTGAAAGAAAAAATCGGGGCAAGCGAGAATTACGGATTTTTTAAAGATACCAATGAAGTCTTGACCGCCTGGCAAAGAACCAGGGACTTCGCCTTGAAATTAGGTTGTAAAAAGATTCTGTTCCAATGCCCGCCAAGTTTCAAACCCGAGGAGAAATATTTATCAAACCTGTATGGGTTTTTCCATCGCATTGATAAAGACTACGCAAATTTCGATTTCATTCTGGAAGTTCGCGGCGCAGAATGGCACGAAAAAATCATCCAAAAAGTATGTCAGGAATTGAACCTGATTCATTGCGTTGATCCGTTGTACCAAACCAGTTATTACGGCGATTACCGCTATTACAGATTACACGGATTGCATATCGGGAACAAGTTGGATTATAACTATTCCTTCAGCGACCGGGAATTGGAACAGGTTCGCTCTCATTGTGATCAGAAACTCAATTACATCATGTTTAACAATTCCACGATGTACAATGATGCATTGAGATTAAGAGCATTTAATGAGCAATGATTTGAATGAACAATCTTTATATTACTTTTGTCGAGAATTCATTTCTATAAAGCGGCAAAGGGTTCAATAGGCATATCAAAAATAAAGGAGAAAAGCTATGAAAAGTGAGATTCAAGCTACCGCACCGTCAAATGCAATTTACGGACTTGGGTTAATCGGCGCCCTGGTTTATTACATCTCTCATGCCACCGGCTTTTGGGTAGGCTTATTCGGTGTTTTCAAAGCGATCGTTTGGCCCGCCTTTTTTGTTTTCGAGGCACTGAAACATTTCTATATGTGATCGGCACTATAACATATCATATTACTTTGCCACTCAAAGCAGTTTCCTAAAAGTTTTCATATTAAATCAAATTTCTTAAATTCGCCTTGAAAGGAAATCGGATTAGTGAAAGCGCTGTTGAATCAATATTTAGCTAATCTTTCCTATACCGCCAGTCGCGGCGACGCCCGGGAAGAGAGTTATTATAAGCACCTGGACGAATTGATTAAGCAGTATGCCGATTCTCAAAATATAAAGAACGTTGATATTACTATTCTTCCCAAAAAGACCGAAGCGGGCAATCCCGACTTCCGTATCTGGGATGGCAAGAATCATATCACTGGCTATATCGAAGCCAAAGATCCTTCCGTTACAAATCTCGATTATATAGAAGATAGCGAACAATTAATGCGCTATCGTTCAACTTTTCCAAATGTGCTTCTGACCAATTTCTACGAATTCCGGCTTTATCGTAATGGCCAGAAAATTAAGCAAGTGATGGTCGGACGTCCGGTCATTGCCCAAAAATTGAAAATGCCACCACCGGTCGAAAACATTGACAAATTCAAAGAACTTCTCGACCTTTTCTTTTCCTTTTCATTACCCAAAATCCAGACGGCGCGAACCCTGGCAGTTGAGTTAGCCAACCGCACCCGCTTTTTACGAGATGAAGTCATTACCGTCGAAATGGAAGACGGCGACAGCAAGGGACATAAACAGCTCGTCGGCTTTTATGAAGCTTTTAAGACCTACTTGATTGGCACGCTGACCGAAAAACAATTCGCCGATCTTTACGCGCAGACGATTACTTATGGGCTGTTTGCCGCTCGCACCAGAGTTCCACCAGGTAAAAGTGAGTTTAACCGCCAGTTGGCATTTAATTATATTCCCCATACTATCGGCATTTTACGGGACGTATTTCGATTTATCTCGCTCGAAGAACCACC
>CAZAKO010000127.1:0-2407 GCA_964485745.1 uncultured bacterium | reverse complement strand
TGAAGATGGGCTTTATTTTTGAGGAACTCGGCTATAAAATAGCGGACGATGAACGCTTTCAGCTTTACCTCACAAATACCCTCGAAATGGAGGAAATCAAACAAATTTCCATTCCGGGCTTGAGTTCGCTGAGTGAAGAGAGTCACCTGGCGGGTAAAATCAAGAAAGAACAGCCGATATTGGTGATTTTGGGCAATCCGCCCTATAGCGGCATCTCTGCTAATATCAATGAGTGGACGGAACGCTTACTAAAAGAAGATATTGACGGCGTACAGAGTTATTATAAGGTAGATGGCAAACCGCTTGGCGAAAAGAAGTTGTGGTTACAGGATGATTATGTAAAATTCCTACGCTTTGCCCAGTGGAAAATTCAGACATCCGGTTATGGTATCGTGGGTATGATTACCAACCATAGCTATTTGGATAATCCCACCTTTCGCGGCATGCGTCAGAGCCTGATGAAAACCTTTGACGAAATTTACATTCTTGACCTGCACGGCAACAGTTTGAAGAAGGAAACCACTCCGGAAGGTGGCAAAGACGAAAATGTGTTTGATATTCGTCAGGGCGTTGCAATCGCATTGTTTGTCAAGGGTAAAAAATCCAAAAAATCAAAGGTGTTTCACTCAGATCAATTTGGACTTCGTGAAGAAAAATATAAATGGCTGGATCAAAATGAATTTAAAGTGAAGAATTATACTCAAATCAAACCAGCAAAGCCATGGTATTTTTTCATTCCCAGGAATATAGCAAACATCCAAGAATACTTGAAGTGGTCTTCGGTTGATAAAATCTTCCCTATCAATGTAACCGGAATCGTCACAGCCCGCGATAATCTGGCAATTGATTTTGATAAAAATTCACTCAAAAACAAGATCATGATGTTTAGAAATAAACTGCTTCCTGATGAAGTGATTAAGGAGAGTTTAAAAATCGGTGAAAACTACCAATGGAAAATTTCCGAACAAAGAGAACTGTTCAGAAAGATTGATGATTGGGAAGACTACTTCACCAAAATTCTCTATCGTCCATTTGATGTCAGGCATATTTACTATCAGGATAATATAGTATTTCGTCCGCGTCGTGAAGTCATGCGCCATATGATGGAAGAAAATATTGGAATTGTCACTTCTCGACAAGCGCAAAATGGCTTTAAACATGTACTTGTTTCAAATAAGATGATTGAATTTAATCTTACAGGAACTGCTGGTAGATATGGTAGTGGATATTTATTCCCTTTGTATTTATATCCCGAAAAAATTAAGAAAGACAATCCCGGTCGCGGCATTACTACCATGATGCTTTTTGAGCCAAAAGTAAAATACGGCCGGGAACCCAATATCGCACCGGTGGTTTTCAATCATCTGGAGACTGCCTACGGAAAGAGACCTTCACCGGAAGAGATACTCGATTATATCTACGGTGTACTTTATAGTAATATCTATCGTGAAAAATACGCTGAGTTTTTAAAGATTGATTTCCCGCGCGTGCCGTTTACGGTTGATTATAAATTATTCAAGACTATTGGTAAACTGGGCAATACTCTGGCTGATTTGCACCTTTTAAAAAGTCCGTTACTTGATGTGCCGATAGCCCGTTACCAGGGCGGCGGCGATAACAGCCGGATTGAGAAAGTTGAGTACAATGAAGCAACGCAGCGAATATATATCAACCAGGATAAATATTTCGAAGGCATTCCACCGGAAGTCTGGCAATATCGTATTGGCGGTTATCAGGTTTTAGCGAAATACCTGAAAGATCGTAAGGGTCGGATATTGGACGATGCACCGCATTATTGCCGAATTGTGACCGCTCTGAGTAAGACCATCGAAATCCAGAAAGAAATTGATTCAATCTATCCGGAGATTGAGAAACAAACGATTGATTTTTAGATTAAGGTGATAATTAAAAAGTATATATCCACAAAATAATTAAGATTTACAATAAATTTCCTATGCAGTTAACATAATCCAATCTTTCAAATCCAGATCAATCGAAGCGTTCAAATAAAATAAGGAGGATGTCCACCAATGTCTGAAAAAACTTATTCCATTTCCAGACATTCTTCATCATTCCGCTATGCGCTTGCTGTCTTACCGGTTTTAATCGGGCTGTTCTTTACCCTTGGATTTGCCAAGCACAATGATTCTTCACCAACCGGTACATCCGAATCGGCTAAAGTTTGGGTGGGCACCTGGAGTACGGCGCCGCAGTTAGTGGAGCCGCATAATCTGCCGCCCGAACCGGGTCTTAGTAATAATACCTTGCGACAGGTGGTCTGCGTTTCGATCGGCGGTGATACTCTGCGGTTAAAATTCTCCAACGAATTCAGCACTAATCCAGTGACGATGAAAGCGGTCCAGATCGCCGTATCAAAGGGCGGCGGCGTCATTGACGCTAACACGAT
>CAZAKO010000126.1:3563-5328 GCA_964485745.1 uncultured bacterium | reverse complement strand
AATTGGCATTCTTTATCTTTCCGGCGGGACGTTTAATTCTGACGCGGTTTGAATTCCGATCGCCACTTCCGAAATAATGCCCAGTTTGACATAGATTGGATGCACCAACTTATTTAATTTGGGAAGTCGCGTGGCAAAGATGGTGGCACCAATAATACATAAGAGACCGCCAAAAATTAGAGTATTCGGCGCACCGATACTATTGGCTAATCCGCCCGCGATCAAGCTGCCAAAGGGTGCCGTGCCGATAAATGCCATTGAATAGAAACTCATCACCCGACCGCGTTTATCATCATCCGCGAGAGTTTGCAGAATTGTATTGCTGGAAGCCATCTGCATCATCATCCCGGTGCCAATTATAAACATCAATATCAGCGAGAGCGGGAAGGATCGCGACAAGGAAAAGAGTACCAGCCCAAATCCAAAGAGAGCCGCGGTCAATGCAACAATTTTACCCAGCCCCAAAACACTTTTACGGGATGCTAAATAAAAGGCACCAATCAATGCGCCGATACCCGAAGCACCCATTAAAAACCCAAAAGTATGCGGACCGCCGTGTAGAATCTCCTTGGCAAATATCGGCATGAGCACCGCATAAGGCATCCCCAATAGACTCACCAACGCCAGTAACAGGATAATGCTTCTGATCGGCGCAAAACCAAAGGCATAAGCAAAGCCCTCTTTGAGCCCTTGGATGACGCGAGTATTTTGAGTTTTAACTTTTCTTGGAGCAACTTTCATCATCAAAAGCGACAAAATCACAAAAATGTAGCTTAAGCCATTCAGCAGAAAACAGATTCCTTCACCCGTCGCCGCAATTAATACACCTGCGATAGAAGGTCCAATCAACCTTGCCCCGTTAACCATCGAAGAGTTTAAGGCAATGGCATTGCTCAAATCGGCCCTTTTTTCGATCATCTCCACAACAAATGCCTGGCGGGCAGGCAGGTCGAAGGCATTAATACAGCCGAGCATTATCCCTAAAACGATGATGTGCCAGACCTGAATAACTCCGGTAAAAAAGAGTAGCGCCAGGATTAAAGCCTGAATCATCGCCAGAACTTGAGTGGCAATCAAAATACGATAGCGATTATATCTATCGGTTATCACGCCCGCAAAAGGTACTAACAAGAAACTCGGTATTTGACCGACAAAACCAATCACCCCGAGTAAGAGTGCCGAATCGGTCAGGCGATAAACTAACCAGGGCATGGCGATGCGCTGAATCCAGGTGCCAATCAGTGAGATGCTTTGTCCACCGAAAAAAAGGCGATAATTGCGATAGCGCAGGGAACGAAAGACGACTTTCAACCCTTTCGGCTCATCCTTAGATTGCTTCTCCATTAACCCTGATTTCCTGTCTTAAAATGCAATCTTCCCAATGCGGAATTAATTAATTTTCTATTTACTAATCACGGCGCAAAAATTACGAAAAATTATTGACTTTTCAAGTTGAACCACACAAACAATTGATACTATGCGGCGGCAGGCGCAGTTTTGAAGTAATCTATATGTCCTGGGATTTCATTGATAACCGCAAGAAGATTAGCTATTCTTATTGATCGTCGCCGTTACGGTTTTAGGCTATACCATAGAGCAGTGTAGCCAATTTTAAAATTTATTATTTTTCTCTGATCCGGGGTTAGCGGGCTCTCCCCAAGTTAGCTTTTGATTCATTCAATTTCTTTGAGAGCCACTGATCGAGACCTAATTTGTTTATTTCGCGAAGGTTTTTAGGAGAATAATTCGACTCGGAAAGCCAGAG
>CAZAKO010000126.1:2127-3463 GCA_964485745.1 uncultured bacterium | reverse complement strand
AAAAATCCATTGATTAATCCGACTGCCGGATGATCGCGCCATTATGGATTACCATAAACACGTCCGTCAAGGCATCTATATCTTCGATTGGATTGTCATTCAAAATTAAGATGTCGGCGATTTTGCCTGCCTCGATTGTACCAAGCTCTTTTTCCCGGTTACAAACAATCGCCGCATTCCGAGTACCGGCAACAATAATCTGCATATTGGTCATGCCGGCTGCCTGCAGCAGCCCGATTTCCATAACTGGCACTCCTAAATCGAATTCACAGGTATATCCGTCAAAATCGGTTCCCAGCGCCACCTTTCCGCCGTTATTAACAAATATTCTGAGGTTGCCGATCGCGATGCTATCCCAGTTTAATCCATACATTTCACTCACGCCTCTCCACAATTCTAACGTCGGCACCCAGAAAATATCTTTAGCAACCATTTCCAAAATATTATTGACGCTCAATTCATCTACAATCATATGCGCCACATCGTCAACCCCGGCAGTGATTGCCATGGCGAGATGGCTTGACCGGCTGATATGCGCCGCCACCGGTAAACCACGATCATGCGCGGTTTGCACGATAATATTGATTTCATCCTGGGACAACATCGGCCATTGCCTGCCCTGCAGATCGTCTTCAACCGCGATTTTAATGATGTCGGCTCCGGATGCGATTAAATCCGCTATCTTTTGCTGTGCATCGGCGGGAGACGAGACTGCATAACTGCCATATCCACCTACCGTAGTCACCAGCGGACCGGCAGCTACCAGGCGGGCATATTCATTATTTTCGAGCAACTGATCCCGCCGGGTATAAGCTTCGACCGGGGAATAACTAAAATTACCCAAATCCCGAACGGTCGTCACTCCCGCTTGTGCCCATTCCCTCAAATTAGCCGCTTTATAACCGCCGTGAACGTGGGCGTTGATCATCCCCGGCAAAATCGTCTTGCCGGATAAGTCTATGATCTTGGTGTCTTCAGGTATAGTTAAATTTGTGTCCTGCCCGACATACTTAAGATAACCATCTTCAATGAAGATAATCCCATTCTCGATCGGCACCGAACCACTGCCATCAATCAAGAGTCCATTCTGCAGCACCATCGTTTCCGGCAAAAAATCTAATGGATTTTCCGCTTCTTGGCAGGCGGTGCAAAAGACTATCAGGAAGGCAATCAACAGGATCAAATGGGGCAATTTCTTATAATAATTAGAGTGCATTCACATTTTTCCTCATTTTATTTCCGAATCTAATTCACTGCGTAATATTTCAAAAAACGAATCTTTGGCATGTCGCTCGCGCCACGGGATGTGTCCGCACTTTTCAATGCGAATCAGCTT
>CAZAKO010000126.1:0-2027 GCA_964485745.1 uncultured bacterium | reverse complement strand
TCATCAGGTCATTTTCGGATTGACTTTCAAATGCGCCGGCACTGATCAGAATCAATTTTTTAACTAAATCCGGATATTGAGCGGCAAACATAAATCCCAACCAGGCGCCCCAGGAATAGCCGACCAAGATCACCGGCAAAGTGCCACTTGAAAGCAGCTGGTTGTGCAGCTCCTCTATTTGTCCATCAACCGATTTCGCGGTCTGCAGCAATTCCAAAATACCAAAATCAGCCGCTAAATTAACGGCTACCGGTTGCAGCTCTCCGGCTGCGCCCGGACCGCCGTGCAACAGCCCAATCCGAAATGGCGGCTTTCCGTATTTCCTGATAGTTTCCAAATGTGCGCTGCCTTTTTAAATAGGTGTTGTTTTATGACCAAGCTTATGGCTCGAGAATGGCGTGGTTGAATGACTTAGGATTCGGGTTGGTAATTAAAACTGACACTTTAATTTATTATCCTTCAAAATCATTTGAGAATCTATTGGGAATATATTTTTAGATATTTTTTGACTATTTTTTAATATTATAGAGTACTTTTTAAAATACAAGTTAGAAAACCGTTACTCTGCCTATAAGTTGCCTTTTAATCATATAAGTTTTGGAATAATACTATTCCATCCACCATGTTGAATCCACAGATCGGCTGTGTTACGACTCGGGAAGATAGAAAATACGAGTTCGAAAGAATGGCTATTAATAGTGCAACTATGAGTACTACCATGTTTAAAACTATTATGCAAATTAAAGTATTTGTAGGTTACAGTATTACCAAGACTCAACACTTTCTTCGGTAAAAGAATAGTTATCTGCTTGTCCAGATATTTTCGGCAATTTATAATAGCTGCATTTTTATTCTCAGATCCCCTGAGCTTCTTTGAATCGTCACGGCCTTGCCAAACAAAACACTTAATTAAATCTGTGAAGATCCAAGTTTTGTTACTCTCATTTAATTTGTATAAGAGTTCACGCATTTCCTTTTGATGAAACTTATGGAGAGAATCCCGAAGGTAGTAAACACCTAATCTGTCAATTTCAGTTTCAACATCCATTTGTTCTCTGAAATTGTCTTCCCTTCCTCCACCGTGAGCTTCCGCCACGATTAGAATGTCGATAGGTATTGAGACTCTTTCTGATGAAAAACCTAAAAGTAAATTACTATAGCATTTATAACCTTTCTTATCTTGGATCGCAAATTTCGATCTCTCGGCATGACAGTTATTACAGTAAGGTCGCTTATTGATCTCTTCAAAGAGTTTTCGAATTACACTTTCTTTCAATATCCCATATGTCATTATTCTCCTTTAAGCCAACAGTAATTAATTAGTGCAATATCACATTGCCAACATATGTCTTAAACTGGTTTTTAAGTTCAATCGCAATGTTAAAATCCAAGGATTTTCCTTTTGACTAGATACTTATTACATTCAAAATAGAATTAACTTATAGTTAAAGTAATTGAAGCAATAAAATCAAAGCATATATATTTTAACATCAATGAAATATCTACCCGAGATATTAGAAATAATACTCGGTAGTTTTTGTTCAATCTTGGCGCTCTTGCTTATCAGTACAACTCAGGTTTTTATATTGAATTGTGCATTGGACATCAGTTTACTAATTGCATTTGATAGTTTTCCCTTAGCTTTTTCCATCTCAGACATTGCAGATCGGATAGTGCTAATTGCTGATGAACTTAAAACAATTTCGCTTCCACATCGATTGCATCGAACTCGTCTTCGACTGATTATTTCAGAAATCTCCGTTTTAAGATCTCTCTTGCATTTTGGATTCGGGCAAGTCAGTGGAATGGACGAATCACTGATTTTTGGCATAGATTATTACCTTCTATTTATTGTGGTTGTACTTAACAAAAAAAGTATTTCGTTTTTTATGGGAGATATTATGGGAAATATCTCCAATCCTGAAATAGCCTTCACCCACATTCCCTTAAATAAGCAGTTTCATAATCATTACCAGTGCCATAACGCTTTAATGATACATAATTATTGCCGAAAGCGCAAGGCAAAA
>CAZAKO010000125.1:0-5366 GCA_964485745.1 uncultured bacterium | reverse complement strand
AGCCGCCCAGCGATTCAATTTCATCGGCAATTTGAAAGGCATCGCGGGTAGTGGTTCGTTTAAATGCCATATGCTCTAACAGGTGAGCCAGACCATTGGTTTCCCGGGTTTCATCCTGCGAGCCGGCAATTGCCCACACGCCCAGGGCGACGGAAAATACCGAATCAATATATTCCGAGATTACCCTGATACCGTTCGGGAAAGTAGTTTTATGGAATCTTTCTTCGTTCATTCCCGACGACGATTATAGGGACGTCGTCCAGACCGATCGTGGCGGTCTGAATTGTTTCCAAATCGTTCGTTGCTCGATCTTGGTTTTTCGACATAGTTAGCGGGTTTGGGGGTCAATTCACGAATGGACAATTCGTAGCGTCCCGGCTGAGATATTTTCTTGAGCAGGACATTTACCTTATCCCCAACTTTAAGAACATCACTAACCTCCCGCGTACGTTCCCAGGCTATTTCCGATACGTGCAAGAGACCTTCTTTCCCCGGCAAAAACTCGACGAAGGCACCATAACTTTCGATCCGTTTCACCGGGCAATCAGAGTAGGTCCGACCCTCTTCCGGTTGAGCCAGCATGGTCTCGATTCGATACCGGGCAGCTTCGCCGGCTTCGGCACTCGCCGCCGAAATAAATACCGTTCCATCATCGTCAATTTCAATTGTCGCGCCGCTGTCGGCTTGAATCGCTTTGATATTTTTACCACCGGGACCAATCAATTCACCAATCATATCAACTGGGATTTTGATCGTGATTATTTTCGGTGCCAGCGGTGAAATCTCATGCCGTGGTTGTTTGATCGTCTGCTCCATAATATCAATAATAAAAAAGCGACCCATTTTAGCCTGTTCCAATGCCTGACTAATAATGTCGAGTGAAATACCGGCAACTTTCAAATCCATCTGAATCGCCGTAATTCCATCTCTGGTTCCGGTCACTTTAAAATCCATATCACCGTAATGATCTTCCGCTCCAATGATATCCGCAAGAATGATCAACTGGTCGCTTTCCTTAATCAATCCCATCGCAATTCCGGCAACGGTCTTTTTAACCGGAATGCCGGCATCCATCATCGCCAGTGAACCGGCGCAAACCGAAGCCATGGACGAGGAGCCGTTAGATTCGAGAATATCCGAGACGACCCGGATTGTATATGGGAAATCTTCTTCGGATGGAATTTGGGTTTCCAGAGCGCGTTCCGCTAAATTCCCATGCCCGATTTCCCGGCGACCGGTACCCCGGAGGGGCCGAACTTCGCCCACACTGAAGGGCGGAAAGTTATAATGCAGCATAAACCGCTTCTTATAATCCTCCCGATCAATATCATCAATAATTTGCTCATCTATTTTAGTACCTAAGGTTACGGCGCAGAGGCTCTGGGTTTCACCCCGGGTAAATAGCGCCGAGCCGTGAGCTCGGGGTAGTACGCCGACCTCACAGGTAATCGGCCGAATATCCTTCAAACCGCGCCCATCAACGCGCTTCCCGGTCGCGACGATCTTCTGGCGCATATCCTGCTTTAAAAGCTGATCAATTTCAGACCCAACGAAACCAACCTGATCGGGATAATCAGGCTCTAATTCGGCCGTCAATCCCTGGGCAAAATTCATAACTGCTTCAGACCGGGTATGTTTGGAAATTTTCCCCAACTTCCACCAGTCCGCCATTTGCGGTAAAGTTCGCTGCTGGATGAGATTAACTAATTCTAACGGTTTCTCAGGCGGCTTAACCGGTACTTTTTCCGGTTTAAGCTCATCGATAATTTCCTGTTGAAAATGAATCAACTCAAGGATCGCCTGGTGACCGAATTTTAGGGCACCTACAAAAACTTCTTCCGATACCTCCTGCGCCTTGCCTTCAACCATAATAACCGATTCCTGGTTGCCGGCAATGACGATTTCCAGCTCCGACTCTTCCATTTGAGCCATCGTCGGATTCAGAATATACTGACCATTAATCCGACCAACCCGGACCCCGGCAATCGGTCCGAGAAAGGGGATTTTGGAGAGGCACAGCGCAAGCGAGGCTCCCGTGATCCCTAAAATATCACCCGGATTTTCCTGATCACCGGAGATAACTGTGGCAATAATCTGGGTGTCACAATTGAAGCCCTCCGCAAATAATGGGCGGATCGGACGATCAATTAAGCGTGAGCTTAGAATCTCCTTTTCCGAAGGGCGCCCTTCCCGTTTAAAAAAGCCACCGGGAATTTTGCCGGCAGCATAGGTCCGTTCGCGATATTCGACCTGTAAAGGTAAAAAATCCTGTTCGATCGGACTTTGAAAATTGGCCACGGCGGTCACTAACACCATCGTATCACCATAACGAACTACCACCGAACCCTGAGCCTGCTTAGCCATCCGTCCGGTTTCAATAGTAAATTCTCGCCCGCCAAAGAGCATTGTTTTTCGATTCAATTTATACTCCTAACCTTCCTATTTGCGAATATTCAATTCATCAATCAATTTTTTATAACCTGCTTCATCATGCTTTTTAAGGTAAACGAGCAGGTGTTTTCGGCGACTGACCAGTTTAAGTAAGCCGCGGCTGGAACTGTGGTCCTTGGGATGATCCAGAAAATGCTGAGTCAGCTGCTGAATGCGCTCCGAGAGGAGTGCCACTTGAGCCTGAATCGAGCCCGTATCCGCTGCATTTTTACCATACTTTTCAATCATTTGTTGTTTAACTTCTTTTGCCAATACCATTCAGTTTATCCTCCATTTCATAAGTAATTTTGTATTTTTGCTAAAGCTGTTTGTTGATCAACATTCATCTGCTTGACCAATTCCGCAACCGTGGGAAATTGGATTTCTGCGCGCAGACATTCTAAAAACTCGAGAGTAATTTCACTCCCATAGAGATTGATATTACCACTATTAATCAGATAGACCTCAACTACCCGGTCACGCTCGCCAAAGGTCTTCCTGATTCCGATATTACATAAACCAAAATAGGTTTGCGCTTGACTGAATACCTTCGTCAAGTAGACTCCGTCCGCCGGGATCATTTTAGCGGAATCGCTGACTTTAAGATTCGCCGTGGGAAATCCCAAATTCGTTCCTCTGCCGGTACCATGAATGACCAGCCCCGAGATTCCGTAGGAACGCCCTAACAGTCGCGCTGCCTTTGCCACCTTGCCTTCTTGCAGCAGCGATCTGATGATCGAAGAACGGACCGGGCTTCCATTAAGTGAAATAGGTGGAAAAGTTTCGACCTCAAAACCATAGCGCATTCCAAATCGGGTAAGTTGTTCCGCCCGACCGCTTCTGCCCCTGCCAAAGTGATAGTCATAACCAATGATGACCTGCTGAACTGCCAGCGCATCTACCAGGATATTTTTAACAAATCTGGCGCCGCTGGTATTTAATAATTTGGAGTTAACTTCCAGGAAAAGGATAGCATCGAGCTCACTGTCTTTGAGCAAACTTATTTTTTCCTCGCGAGTGGTCAGCAAGGGGATAATTGCATCCGGCTCCTTCGCTAAAACGTTGCGCGGGTGCGGATCAAAAGTAATCAACATTGCAGCCGTCTGCCGGGTTTGCGCCAACCGGACTACTCCCCGGAGAATTTCCTGGTGGGCATAGTGCAAACCGTCGAAAACGCCTAAGGCTACGACCGCACCTTTATAGCGCTCTGGTAATGTATCCAATCCAAAAAATACTTGCATATCCGTTAAATTTTAAATTGCGACTCCACTTAAGGTTGTCAGAAATGCCGGCAATTGTTCCAATGTGACTGAATGTTCAACTCGATAATCCCCAATTGCGGTTCGTCTGAGTGAGGTCAAATGACCAAACGTACCGAGTGCTTCCGCAATATCTTCACCCAGCCGGCGAACATAAGTACCACTCGCACATTCGACCTCGAGCTTCAAGCGGTCGTTATCCAGTGCGGTTAATTCCAATTCATAAATTGTGATTTTGACTGGCGCTAAATTGACCGGCTGCCCGCGCCGCGCCAGCCGATAAGCCGGCTTGCCCGCGACCTTTTTAGCCGAATATGCGGGCGGTACCTGCAATATTTCACCTTTAAAATGTCGGGCAACCTGGTCTAACTGGTCCTTGGTCAAATGCGGCACCGGCACCGATTCGGTTGGAATTCCGGTCGGGTCACCGGTAGTTGTTGCCCAACCCAGCTGTAAAACCGCCTCATAGCGTTTCCGCAGTCTCAGTAATTCCGACATCCGCTTGGTGGCTTTACCCAGTAGAATTAGTAATACTCCTTCGGCAAAAGGGTCCAGAGTACCGGCATGTCCGGCTTTCACTCCCGGCAATAATCTTTTCACCACTCTAACCACATCGTAAGAACTCATATTCGGCGGTTTATTAATATTCAGGATCAGTTCATTTAGTTCCCGATTCGCCAATATCATCCTGCTCATGAACTTGCTGAATTAAACGCTCAATTTTCTCCGCATATTGAATTGTATCATCTTCCAAAAAATGGAAAAGGGGCACGTGTTTCAGGATAATCCGACTGCCTACTAATTTGCGAATATATGATCCATGTCGGATGATTCGGCGCAGCGATTGCCGACGTTGATCCGCATCCTCGTTGTAGATGCTGATATAGACTTTTGCCTCGCGCAGATCAGGGGTACAATTGACTTTAGTCACCGTCAGCAAATTTCCCTGATTGTCGGGAATTTCTTTAATCAGAATTTCGCCGATGACTCTTTTAATCTCGTCCGCGACGCGCTGAACCCGATAACTGGTCATCAAAAAAGTTCAACCTTTCTGTTCAGGATTTGAATCGGAAACTGATTTTCGATCAAGTTTTCAACCTCATCTAAAAGCTGATGCACGATTTTTCCATCGTTACTGATTGTCGTAATACCCAACAGGGTTCGACCCCACTGATCGCCATATTTCAATTCGGCAATCGCTACATTGAATTTATTCCGCACTTGATTTTTAATTCGACTGAGAACCGAGCGTTTATCTTTCAAGGAACGAGTCTCATGTAATAACATTTCCAGCTGCAGCAATCCAATTGTCATCGAAGCATTCCTTGAAACTACTCCAATTTCCGCTTCACCGACTTGATTTCAAAGATTTCGATCTCGTCGCCCTGTTCATACTTGGTAAAGCCATCTACTGCCACACCGCATTCGAAATCCTGGGGTACCTCACGAACATCATCCTTAAAGCGTTTCAAGGATCCAATCTGACCGACATGGAGTACCTCACCGGCGCGGATTATGCGTCCCATGGCAGTGCGTGTGACTTTGCCCTCTTTGACATAGGAACCGGCAATGAAACCCAATTTGGGAATTTTGAAGACTTCGCGGACTTCAACTAAACCCAACCGCTCTTCGATCTTATCGGGCGTGAGTAAGCCTTCAAGGGCGGCTTTGATATCA
>CAZAKO010000124.1:2925-5393 GCA_964485745.1 uncultured bacterium | reverse complement strand
GAATTTGCCCGGGATTTTAGTGGCGGTCCACCGGGTGATTTCGAAGGAGGAGAGTTACCTGTTGGTGGGTTACCCGGCGAGGGCCGGAGGGGTGGCGGTCCGGGAGGATCAGGTGATATCCCTGGCAGACAATTTCCGGATCTGCCAGTTTTTGAATATCAACTTAAAGTAACTCTCGCCGGTCCAAAATAGTCGCCGACTAAGATCCAACGTACAAGTTTATTATAAGAAAATTTGATTGGGATTAATCTGGTGAAGACTACCTGAGCGGGATTTACCATTAGGTCTATATAGCACTAATGAAAAGAAAAAAGTTGCTAATGATTTTGGGTGTAGTAATTTAGTTGCTGACTTAGATATAAGTTTTTATATCGGTAATGAAGAGATGGGAATGGATAGAACGATGCGGCAACATTTCATTATAGTTTGGGTCTATTTAATCGGTTTCAATTCCATTGCAACTTTTAGTTATGAAAAACTCAAATTGGCTCCTGAAATAGGCGAGTGGGGCTTGACGGCGACAGTCTTCGCTGTTGCTCAATATTTAGATAAAACCCCGACCTGGGTAAAAGAACCACTTATAGGTGGAGTAACCGATAAACCTTTTCATGAAAACACTGTCCCAACCGGGACACTTTATGCAATGTCGGGTGCCACCGCGCTAAGTATTGCATTACTACCGTGCAATGAGGGTTGGCTGCAGCGCCCGAACTACCAGCACACCAAGGGGCTAATCGAGACGCTGTCATTAACTTTTCTGCTGACCAATATCACTAAAAATTCGGTTGGCAGGAAGCGTCCCAGTTTTGATAACTGGCCTCAAGCTGACTTGGTTGATGCGCATAAATCCTTTTTTTCCGGTCATACCGCAATCGCCTGTGCGATGGCAACTTACAGTTCAATGTATGTAGCTGATCATCTCGGTTCGCAATCGAATGATCTCGAACGAGCCGGTCAATTATCCTTTCTCTTAGCGACACACTTTCTGGCGGGTTATGTGGGTTATTCACGTGTAATTGATAATCAGCATTTTGTTTCCGATGTTGTTACCGGGGGATTAATCGGGAGTGCCCTCGCAGCCATCATTTATTCCCTGCAAGAGGAGCATTTAAAAGCAAGCAATCCGGAGCAGCAATCCGCATTGTCGAAGTCACCGGTTAAATTTGTAATCGTCATCCCACTCTAAACTGGTTTCCAATGGCTAAACCCTCTCTGAAAATCCTGACTGCTACTTTTAAAATAATCTGTTTTGCCCTGATAATCCTATCGGTTGGGATTGGCGCGGAGCTCGAGCGTCCGAAAATCGGATTGGTTTTATCCGGTGGTGGAGCAATGGGCTTTGCGCATATCGGGACCCTGAAGTTAATAGATTCACTGCAGATACCGATAGATTACATTGCCGGAACCAGCATGGGTGGAATTGCCGCTGCGCTTTATGCGGTTGGTTACTCCGGCAAAGAGATTGAGGAGATTGCCCTAAAGGTTGACTGGCAAAAAGCTTTTACCGATCGCCCGCCACGATTGAAGTTGCCCTATTTTCAAAAGCGGGATGCTGAAAAATATCAGGTAGAGCTCGGAGTCAAGGATTTTCTGCCGCTTGGTCCGGGCGGCGCAATTGTCGGACAAAATATCAATCTACTCCTTGCGCGGTTAGTTTTTAATTATCTCCAGGTAACCGATTTTGATAGTTTACCGATACCTTTCCGCTGCCTTGCGGTTGACCTGATTACCGGTAAAGAGGTTGTATTGAGCCGCGGTTCCTTAGCCAAGGCGATGCGGGCAACGATGGCAGTGCCGAGTGTTTTTAGCCCGGTTGAGTGGGGTGATTCGCTGTTGATTGATGGCGGGTTGTTGAACAATCTGCCGGTAAATGTGGTGCGGCAGATGGGGGCTGAAATTGTGATTGCAGCTGCTGTCGGAAATCCCTACAAGAATCGGGCTGAAATTCGCAATACCCTGGACGTTCTAACCCAATCGTTTAATGTTCTGCGTGATAATACCATGGAAGCCAACGCGGCGGATGCCGATATCCTGATTGATTGCACGTTAATTGGTTTAGGTCCGGCGGATTTCGGGAGTAGTAAGGTAGCGCAAATTATCGGCTTTGGGGATCAGGCTGCGCAGCGCAAAATCGGCGAGCTGCAGGAACTGAAGAATCGTTATCATTTGTCTGCCCCGATCGCTCAACAGCAGGTAAATATAGCGGATAATCGGCTAAGAATTGCTGAAATTACAATTACGGGAAATCGGGTAATGTCCGAGGGTGCAATCCGAGAATTAATCAATTTGAAAAAGAATGACTATTTCAACCGGGGGGAGCTGGAGTACCAAATCGAGAGACTGCGGGCTACCGGTGATTTTTTATGGGTCAGATATACTACTGAAGAAATCGGCGATAATACTATTCGATTAAACATTAATGTAAATGAAAAATGGCGCCCCCTGATTTATGGAGTTGATATTGAGGG
>CAZAKO010000124.1:0-2825 GCA_964485745.1 uncultured bacterium | reverse complement strand
ACCGGTTTGCGCATCGAAAACGAGGTTCAGTTTATTGGGTTGAATCGGTTAAGGATGCAAGCCTATTATCCTTCCCGGCTTAAAGATTTTCCCCTCTATCCTTATGCAAATTTCACTTATCATGATATCCCCTTCTATCTGTATGATAAGGGCGGTCGAAAAGTCGCGTCCTATTTAGATCGGGCTGCTCGGGCCGGTACCGGTATCGGACTTTTGTATCAGAATTACTGGAACATAGAGGTTGGGATAACCTCTGAATTTGCTAAAATATATCCCGATGTGGCATCTAATGATCCCATCGTCTTTCCCTCGTGGAAAAATGAAATCCTGAGCTGGAACCTGACCACCAATATTGACCTGTTAGATGATACGTTCATACCCCGCCAGGGCCTTTTGTGGCACGCCGAATTTAATCAATGTCCCCAAGTAGTCGGCGACACCTCGGCTTATTACCAGTTAATGACCAGTCTGGATTATTATTTGACTGCCGGGCATAAACATACGATCCATGGATATGGTTATTATGGTTATGTTAACATGCCGGGGATCACCAACCGTTTTCTTTATCAAGGCGGACCGGAGAACTATGTTGGGGTCGAATATAATCAGTTGATGGCTACTCATTTAGCCCTCCTGCGGCTTGATTATCGTCTGGAATTGCTCAAGAACCTTTATCTGACTTTAATTGGCAATACCGTTTTGCGGTATGAGAATAATATCCTCATGCCCGGTGAAAAGCCCGGGCTGATGTTGGGCTATGGAGCCGGGATTACTTTTGTTTCTCCGCTGGGTCCTTTCGAGTGCTATCTGTGCCGGGGCGATAAGAGTGTCTATCAGCCGGGTGAGAAACGACTGATTGCCTATTTCCGGGCTGGCTATGTTTTTTAATGCTTGGGCAGCTGTCCGATTTCCCAGGGCAGGATAATTTTACCTTTTTGGTTGAGCGCTTCCCTGACACGCAGGATGCTTAGTCCGAGATATTTGGGCGAAGCGGCTTTGCTTTTGAGCCACTCGACAAGAGGTGTTTCAAAGGTTGTCATCTGGCTGTTAGATGATTCCCGAACCAGTTTATTTCCGTTTTTCGCGGCAACCAGTGCCATATGGGCAGCGAAGATATCACTCTTATTTGCCGCGATCAGTACCAGAATATCACCCATCCGCAATTCGTTTTCCAGATTGGATAATTTTCTTAGGGGCAGATAATCAATGGTTATTTCCCGATCGGGCAGCCCATCGCGCCAATCGCTGATGCCTTTATTTTGAAAGAAGCGGGTATGAGAGATCGTGCGCGTGACGATTTGAGTGGATTCTCCGCCAATTTTCCGGGAGGCATTTTCGAGCAGCCAGCTGTTCTCCGGCAGCCAGTCAGCCATCGTATAATGATTGCGAGTGCGCATCCCGATAATTCCGTCTTTGTAGCGAATATGCTGCAGATTATTGAAAAAATCATCCCAGCTGTCTGAAATAGACAACGCTAACACATGCTCACAGAGCGCCATGCAGTTTGTTTCCTGGAAATTCACCAATGGCCAGGGCTCATAGAGGGCGTCGGGACCGTCGCCGGTGCAATTGGGACTATACGGAGTGCCTAAAAATAGTGCGGAAAAATAGTTCATCCGCTCGGTAATGGTCAGATTTTGCTGGCTAACACTATGAAGTAAAAGATCAATTTCAGCGTGGGTTATCTCGGAAAGTGGTTTTGAGGGTATTGAGGATCTGCTTTCCGGTTGAAACAAAGCCAGTAGTAAAATCAATGTTGGGAAAATTTTGTTAGTCATTAATTGTCACCCAGGTTTGCCATTAGTCTTGGTTAAAATAATAAAAGCCGGCGATGATTACCAATAGAAAGCTCCCGGCTCGATTCGTTTCCAGGGGAAAAGTGTAGATATTTTCCATTATCTAACTAAATTAGCCTGGAAATCAAATAACAAAGGGGCAATATTTTGGAAGAAAATTATACGACGGCGTGGCGTAAACTGGCGATTGCGGTCTATAAGCAGCCGGTGGACAGCCGGATTTACGGCATTTTTGATGCCGATGTGACGGAGATTGTTAATTATATTGAAGAGCAGAAGAAAATCGGGCGTAATCTGACCATAACTCACTTTGTGACCGCCGCCGTGGCGCGTGCCTTATATGAGAATGTTCCCGACATCAATTGTTTTGTGCGGCGGGGGCATGTGGTATTTCGTAAAGACGCCGATGTATTTGTGACGGTCAATATCGAGGGCAAGGACATGACCGGTCTGATTGTGCGCAAGGCGCAGGATTTATCAGTCGGTGAAATAGCTGAAATTATCCGTGAGGGCGCCCGCAAAAAACGCAACGGCGAGGAATCCGGGGCATTTGCCTCCAAGGGAATTTTATCTAAAATCCCGTGGCCGTTTCGGCGGATGCTCTTTGTCCTGATCAAGTTTTGGATCTTCGATCTGGGCTTGCCATTTCCCTTTCTGAATATTCCCGCCGATCCGTTTGGCAGTATCATGGTTACCAACATTGGCACATTTGGGCTTTCCTATGGCATGGTAGCCCTTTTTCCCATTGGGAAAATCCCGGCGGTTGTTACCATGGGTAAGATCGAGGAAAAACCGGTAGTAATTGACGGCGAAATCAAAATTCGCAAGATGCTGCCGCTGACCGGGACTTTCGATCACCGGATTGTGGACGGCGCTCAAGCCGGGGCACTGACCGAGAGTGCCATGAGACATCTTAATAATCCGCGGAAGTTGGACCAGCCCAATCCACATTTATAAAAGCTGGTTATTCCAATAAGAAAAGAACTGACCCGATTCCTCCCCCTGGCAACTGCCGGGGAGTCGGAATGA
>CAZAKO010000123.1:3031-5462 GCA_964485745.1 uncultured bacterium | reverse complement strand
CGATAAAAATAGATCCCGGAAGCTAAATTGCCAGCATTGAACTGCATGATATGATAACCAGCGCTCAACGGTCTATTAATCAGAGTTGCTACCTCTTGACCTAATAAATTATACACGACCAATTTGACATGCTGCGGTTGAGCCAGTGAAAAACTGATATTGGTAGTCGGATTAAATGGGTTGGGGTAATTCTGGGCAAGTTTGTACTCAAGCGGTAAACTATGTTCCGCTATTGCCGTAATCACCGACTCCTTATTTAACTGGATATAATCCACGACAATATTACTGGCAGTCAGGGTGATGGTATTAGCGCCGGCAACCAATTCAAATCTGTCTGAAAGGACGCTTAATCCGCCACCCTCGGGATCGGCGGCAAAGGTGATCGGATAATTAGTAGAAGCTACTCCAATCTGACCCGTTTCCGCTGTACCCTTATTCGTGTAGTTAATTAAAACCTTATAAGTACCCGGATTGGTGATATTGACCTGCCAGACTATCGTTCCACTTGCTCCCATATTAACTGACTTAAATTTACTCGGAACATAAGGGGCATTCTTACTTACTAAAACAACCTGGTCGAAAGTCGTCACATTCGAAGCATCTAAAGTGATAATCGTTTCGCCGCCAACTTTGATATAAACGATACTAAATTCCTGCCATCCCCAGGACTTTTCGATTTTGAGGGTGTTGGTACCAGCTGATAGATCCAATGCCTCGGCTCCTTCAATCAGTCCAGCCTGGTTAATTGTATATTCCTGCCAGTTGTTAGTAAGTCCGGTAAAATAATATTCTCCATAACCGGCATCATTGCGGATATTTATGCCATTAATTCGAATAAATTCTCCTCTGATCGCATCCTGACTCCGCGTTACGACTCCCAATTCGATGACTGCCGCGGTCGGCATTTCGAACACCCACTCCATATAGCCAGCACCGTCCATATCAAAATAAGGAATATCGTTAAAGCTTTCAACGACGGCTGTACCGGATAGTGTGCCGTCCTCAGCTTCGACTTCCATTACCGGCTCGAGCTTAGTGATGGTACCAGCCTTGGCTTGCAATTGAGCGATATATTGAGCTTTATTCGCCTCGAAGATTGCCTTTTCATTCGGGAACCAGTTCAGATCGCCAAGTGGTAAGCCATCGGTTCCAGCGGTTTCCAGTTGAGCATCGGTATACGAAAAGTCTTCCGGTAACGGCCAGCTGGGACACAAATGACAAACTGAACCGTTGGGATTCAGCACCGGATTCCAAACGTATACCAGAGCATCTCCAGAACCATTCCGCAAATCCTTAATATTTTGAATCATAGAATCAATAAAAGTAGAAGTAAAATATGTTCCCAGGTTTGGTCGAGCCGTTAGCCAGGTAGTATCAACCGCAACCATTTGGTCATACACGTCAAAGTAATCCTCGCGGGTAATTGGATTGGCAAAAGGTTGCGCCTTAATGGTATCGGCATAATAAGCGGCAAAAGCTGGGTCGCGCCAGGCTGCCGTATTAGCCAGCAGAATTCGGCGCCCCTCTTCCGGACCATATTTCGAGGCTAAATCACCAATACTGAACATCCCCGCCGAAGTCGCCCGCGGTTCACGATTCGGATCGGTCAGATCGGCATGCCCCTCACCGTGCCAGAAAACATTTACCAACAAATTATTGGCGAAATAGGCCTCCCTCCAGGAGTTGCCCGAAATAGCCATATTCCGCCCAACATTGACTTCCGTATTATGATTGAAGCGCAGGTAATTGGCGGCTCCACCTTCCAACTGAAACGGGGTAAATTGAATGTTAAAAAATGTGCAGTTTTCAACTATGATTGTATCCTGATCAGTCCAGATCGAAACTCCCCGACCCTGCCACTGCTGGTCACTGGGATAACCAATTAAATTGCGAAAAACACAATTTGTGAAATAAATATCGTTATCCGGATTAGTAAAAGCCGGAATCGCAAAATTACTCCGCTCGAAAATAACGTTATCAAAAATGAATCGTTTGTTGGTTCCGGCTAATTCAATGGGCTGGTAAGAAGTCTGCACACCCTCGTCGTCAGCACCAATGATATAAAGGTTTTTCAAAGTCAGATCACCATTACCAACAATCATTTTGTCACTGATTACGCCCTCATTAGTATGCACCAATTGAATCACCGGAGGATTTCCATAAATTGGATCGCTTAGATTCCCTGGCTCACCCACAATTGCCAGTGAATAACCGGTATTATCAATCCGGTCACTGTTCCAGTAAAAGCCTCCGCGTTGGAGTTTATAAACCCGGTTTTGAACCCGATCACCACCGGCAACCGTATCGGCAAGAATAACATCCCTTAGATGATTTAGCCACGGATTGATTCCATCTTGCGACCATTCGACTACTAACGTATCAGGTGTCTGAGCATTACCTTTTATGGAGTACCCGAAGATGCCCAGTCCAA
>CAZAKO010000123.1:0-2931 GCA_964485745.1 uncultured bacterium | reverse complement strand
CGAATCCCAAAATCCATAGTAAAACCATAATATTCGATATAGGTTGGATTAACTAACGCTTCGCCTCTAAAACTTCGATCAGGTCGGCTGTTCAGGTTATTGAAATTAGCAAAAAGTTGAAACTTCTTACTCAGTTTCTGCTGCAGCGAGAGGTCCCAGCGGGCATAATCTCCCGTAAATTGATCCAAAATAGTATTGCGATCAATATAAGTCACTTTATCGGTCTGGTACAAGTAAGACAGACGCATCGAGAATCCTTTATAATCATAACCAATCGTCAAATTCAAAATATGGGCCGGCTGATCAGGCATTCGGGCAGTTCGGGTACTGTCAACAATCTTATAACTCCAAACCGGCGGTCTGGGTCGAATTAGCGAGTCCTGTTTGGTGATGTACAACGTTTTTTTCATCTCCGAATTAATGTGAGTGTAATTCACATTCAGAATAATCCCTTTCAGCAGCGAAGGTAAATACCAGAAATGAGTTTGCCAATCCAATTCGACTCCCCGATAATAGGCAGGATACGGATTATTGATATAAATATCTGCTTGTGGTGAGGCTTTTAACCAATCCTCGGGAATATTACAACCAACCGGCACCGGCACTCCCGTTTTAAACTCATATCTGGTCTGAAAAATTAAATTTTCAATTTCTTTATAAAAACCTGAGATGGTAAATAGACCAATATGATTCTGATAAACCGAAACTGATGCATCGTAATTCGTTGATTCGGCTGGTTTTAATAAGGCATTCGCCGCCCGCATATATGACTGATAACTATTAATTCGGGTAATCGGAGCATACTGGATATAATCGGGTCGGGTCAGGGTTGCGGTGCGTGCCAAACGGATTTTCAGCCAGCTGGTTGGTTTAATAGTCAGATGAATCGCCGGCAGCCAGAATTCATGGAGGCGGATATTGGTTAAGGTATCTAAATCAGCCGGTGGACCCTGAACATTATTTGGTGAAATTTCCTTAAACCGCTGACCGTAATATTTACTATACTCATTTTCATATCGGATGCCCGGCAAAATTGTCAGGTAACGCCCAAGATTAAATTCAGCCATTAAATATCCCGCCTGATAATTCTCTCTGCCATGATAATCGTTACCTAACGAATTAATCGAATAGCGCAGAATTTTGCCGCTGTCACTCAAAACCTGAGTTACTCGCTCTAACATCGCCTGCTTGACCGTAAAACCAAGCGGGTAATCGCCATCCAGAAAATTAGCACGTGAATAATTATCCAGGAAGATTGAAATCGGTAAATGACCGTGTTCATCAACTAATTCCTGCACTTGCCAATCGGGATTGGCTCCATCAAGAGCAGTTAACATTTCATTTCCGCCATCACCATATTGAATGCCATGACGACCACTATTTTCTTCATCATTCAGGCGCTCTAACCAGCGGAATTTACCTCCGGTTTTCAAATAGCCGTTGACCATATTGCCAACATTGAAAGGCATTTGGAAATTAAACTGGATTGAGGATTCATTTTCCTCGCGCTCAGTATCCCAGAGCCACACTTCCGATAAAAAAGTCTTAAAAGTATCGTTGGTAGCAAAAGCCGGGATCTCTTCCAGATCAGTGTTTTGAGGAAATTCTGTCTGGGTAAATGCTCCGGCTTCCTGTGTAAATCGCCAGGTTTTTTCATCCGGACATCGGGTTCGCGATGCCGTTCGCGCCAGACTGGCATCATAACGGATCCAACCAAAATTTTGCTCGACACCTAAAGCGCCGGTAAAAATCGAAGTTGAACCACCACGCTCCTCATTTTCATAATAGTGGCGATTACTTTCTCCCGGGGCGGTCAAACTCATGATATTAATTCGGTTGGTGCCATCCCAGCTAAGCTGGTTATAGAACGAATTGGCTGTTATTTTCCCGTTGGGCAGGCGATAATCGAGCAAAATGCTGGCACCCGTTCTTCCGCGCTTGAGTAGATTTTCTCTTAAATATAGCTTCTCCATCGAAATGTAGGTTTCACCCTGCAGGTTTGTCCTTTCACCATAATTGGCTGAAAGTTTATCGGCGCTACGATCGTAATCATCAAGATTGAAGTTCGCCAGAATGCCGAGACGATTATCACTGAACCGATTGCTTACAGTCCCACTCAATTTATAATTGCCAGTATAATTCTGCAGTTGATTATAGCCCCCCTGACTCGCGAAATCCAGCTGCAAGTTCTCCGGCGCTTCCTTGACTTTCAGGTCTACGGTACCGCCTAAAGCATCGGCATCCATATCGGGAGTTACGGCTTTTTTTACCTCAATCCCGCCCAGCATATTCGATGAGATCAACGATAAATCCACACTCCGGTCATCACCACCGGTAGCCGGAACTCGCACGCCATTAACTGTAATCATATTATACTTCGGCGAAAGACCACGAATTTCAACTTTGGTAGCTTCACCCCCATACCGCTGGATCGAAATACCGGGCAAACGCCCGATGGATTCGGCGGCGTTGACATCGGGGAGTTCCTGGATGCGGCTCTGGTCAACGATACTTGTGATGGTATTGGATGCCAGCTGCTGGTTAATTGCCGACATTTGCCCCTTAGCCTGGGCCGTAACTACCACCTCCTCACCGAGTAGGGCACCGCCATATATCAGATTGAAATTTTGAGTAATTGTTTCATCTGCCCTTATAATCAATTTTTGTTTGGCAGTTTGATAGCCGATATAGGTGACTTTTAAAGTATACTCGCCTGCCGGAACATAATCAATGCGATAGAAACCCTTTAAATCCGACGCCCCTCCAATTCCAGCCAGTTCTTCGATAATGACATTTGCCCCAAGGAGCGGATCTCCGGTATTGGAATCTACCACGCGACCTTTTATCACCCCGGCAAATAAATTTTCCAATCCCCCAAATATTAAAAATAAACCAAAAAGCAGATAGGTAATTACTTTCCTCATAAAAATC
>CAZAKO010000122.1:2470-5577 GCA_964485745.1 uncultured bacterium | reverse complement strand
GAAATTGCCGCTAAGTCATAGTACACCTTGCCATCCCGATCACTGAAAAACGGGCGGTTGTCCTCAATCTGATAGAACCGCGCCCAGATGGGCGGCGCGCTGGAATCGGCTACTACGACTTTATCAAAACCTGTTGGACTTTTGGGATCCGGTTTCCTGACAACCCGAATACCTTTAATTTTCACCTTATCAAGCCAGCTGACTGCCGCCTGAACGGCATTGACAATCTCCGGTGATGAATTCTCAATCTCCATCAGAAATCTTACGATTCCAACGGTTTCTTCCCCGCTGAGTGAAACCAGTTCATAGCTGCGCCCTTGTGCCGGCTTCAGGGTTTTTTCATCATATTGAGCACACCAGGCGGTCAATTGACCATTAACCACTATCTGGGTTTTGAGAATACACTCAATCCCTTTCTGGACGGCTTTCTTGGCTCGATTCCGTCGTTCCTGATCAACAAAATCAAAATCGGATTTTCCGGCGGCTACATCCCGGAGCAGTCGCAGTACCCCGATCATCGCATCATCATTGAAGGTAATATGCGAAAAATAGCCCTTCTGGAGCGGATAAAATTGTGGCCAGCCGCCATTGGTATATTGAGCGTCTAAGAGATAATCAAAACCTTTGAAAAAAGACAGGATATAGGGCTGGTCATTAGTTGCCCGAATGACTTTCGCCAGAAAACGCAGCTGGGTATAGGTCGCACCGTTATCAATTGTGGCCAGCGGCTCATTGGGATTTTTTAGCAATTTGCGCTTTTCCGATTCACTCAGGCTCCGCCGATAATCAATATTCTTAGGCCAGCCACCCGAACCGCGCTGATAGATTAACAGATTGTCAGCGATCTGGCGCGCTTCAGCCGTGGCAAACCACTCCGGTTGATGCAGTAGCAATTCTTCAAATAAAAAGTATTGGGAGGTTAATTCCTCAGGCTGATTCCCCTGCCTGGATTGGGAAGGAGCCGATTCCTGGGATAATCCACCTTTTAAAAGGATTAAGATCATACTCCCTATTAGCAGAAATCTATGTTTACTGTTCCAATCTCTGGTCTGGGTCATAGTCTCCTCAAAAATTCAATTTAAGATCGGCGGGTCGCTCATAAATCGAGGCAATATTTCCCAATATTTTAGCCTCATTCGTCACGACCAGTCCGGCGAGCTCTGCTTTTTCGATTTTAGTATCGCTCTTAAATTTCAGACAAGGCGAACCCGCACCGGAATCGTAATAAAAAACCTTACCCGATTTCGATCGCAAAACTGGCTTGCCAATCACACTAATAACTTCATTAAAAGTCAGTAATATCTCGTTCCCATTGATTTTCACCTCTTTAATTACAGGTCCGGTTTTCGTTTCCGGATCCCATTTATCGGCAAAAGTCCATTGGGCAGTAATCTGCTCCGGCTGGGGCAAATTTGGCGCCGCGGCGAGATTATTTTTGAACCAGGCGTAATCACCGCCAGCGCGGTGACAATTATAGAAATAGGCCCTTTCGCTCCAATTGAATGGACGGTTCCGCGCGGAATCTTCATACACCACAAGGTAAATTGGCTGATCGGCAAGGTTCGCGCTAAATCGGCAATGCAGCAGATAAAACTGCGCTTCATAATGATGCCGACCCAGCTGGAAATCCTTGACTCCGTCAAATCGGCAATTTACCAGAACGAGTTTCTGATCGGGAGCAAAGCCGCCGGCATGCCAGAGCGCAGCACTCCTTTTAACCTCGAAAAATTCCGAATTTTTGATATAACACCACCCTCGCGGGCAGACAAAATCAACTGCGCCCTCGAAGTAACAATCGGTATGATAGTACATCCCGGTTTTATAATCCCAGAGAGCGACCGTATCGCCGCCTTTACTGATGACCTTGCAGTTGTTGATGATTGTCCGGGTACCGGTTCCGTAGATGGTAAAAGCATGCGGACCGACTTCCGGCTGAGTGTTCTTAATCGTCAGGTTTTCCAGGATAATATCATTGCCATGAAGGTTGACTACTGCCGGTCCAATCGAATCTTTATGCTGATTCCATGCTTCGCGCAACTGGCAATATTGAATAACCGTCCGCTCCCGATCTTCACCTTTCAAAGTTACGTAATCCTGGTCTATCCGGACTTTCTCCTCATAAACTCCATTCTTGATGAAGATGGTCACGCGCTGATGATTGAACATCGGCAGGGCGGCTACTGCTTCGCTCAGGGTGCGGTAATCGCTATTACCGGTCTGGTCAACGATGATCAGGTTATCAGATC
The DNA here is from genome assembly GCA_964485745.1 of uncultured bacterium. Taxonomy (GTDB): domain Bacteria; phylum Fidelibacterota; class UBA2242; order UBA2242; family UBA2242; genus CAZAKO01. Next base: position 3,331 of record CAZAKO010000122.1, on the reverse strand, counting down.
GAGCACTCAATTGCTGGAAAGCTAAAACCATCAGGAAACCAAAAATGGTTAGAGCAGAATCCAGACCATTGGTGCTCAATCTTTTTCCCATAAACTTCAATTTTATTTTACCAGCATCATCTTTCTGATTTGCCGGTATGTTCCTGCTTCCAAACAGTAAAAATATATTCCACTGGGTAGATTGCTGGCGTCGAAAGTCAATGAATATATCCCGGCTGGTTTAGTACCTTCGTAAAGAGACGCCACATTGCGCCCGATTAGATCATAGACTTGCAGTTTGAGATTACTTGCCACCGGTATCTGAAAGCTGATGGTAGTTATCGGATTAAATGGATTCGGATAATTCTGCAGCAATTGAAAATCCGTTGGAATCATCTCACTGACTTTTAGAACCCCCTGCCCGGTGGTATCCAGAGCGCCGGCGCCGGCGTTCTCCATGACCAGCGTTTTTACCATTTCCGCCTGTACCATATCGTAGCTGTAGTAATTGTTCGGATCAAAATGGTAATTGGAGAGATTTTCGACAATAGTTCCGGAGTTGACAGTATAATTATCAACCGCCTTGATATACCCCGTCGGATCGCCGCTGAGAGTTTCCCCGGGATCGTTAACCTGTGAAATCAGCACCGGTTTGGGGGTATTCTCAAAATAATTTGCTTCGACCAATACCTGGGCATTGCAGGTCACCCCAACACCGTAACTGCCAATGTTGGTATACAGATTATTCACAATATGGGCTCGGGCGAATCGAATCCGCGGATGGCGCGAATAGGTACCATCGAACCAATTACGATAGTATGTTACCGTCATCACGGTATCGGTAATCTGGCTTTCAGAATGTCCAAGCAGGCAGGTTTGGCG
>CAZAKO010000122.1:0-2370 GCA_964485745.1 uncultured bacterium | reverse complement strand
AGAACCCAGCCCGATAATAGTAATGTTGCCGGTGCGCTTGACGGATATTTTCGATGAATAACCGCTGAGCGTCCCCGATATCTGGACGACCAAAGGCGCCGTATTTTTACCTTCGCGAGCATACATCAGTTCATATAATTCGACAGCAGTGGTGACCACGACGCTGTCGCCGCCCGCCCCGCCGGTAGTGCCGCCGTTCAGAGTGGCGAAGCCGACCGGTTCGGCGGTCTGTACCAGGGTAAGAACGCCTTTACCCGTGACCGCCACATTGACCGTATCACTGCCGTCGGTATTGGTAATCAGACTGGAATAGACCTTGTTTTCAAAGGGTGTAAAACGCACAAAGATGGTTGTATCAATAGTTGGCGCTGTATAGGCGATTTGAAGTAATGATGTGAACCCCCCATCCGGCACCAGTGACACCTCAAATCCCGGCGGCGCACTGACATCAATCAGGTTGTTTTCCAGCAGATAATTACCGGTTAGCGAATAGCTTCGGATCCTTTCCTGCTCAATAAGTACACTCCCGAAATTCAACACCGTTGGCGAAACACCGAGTACAGGTACAATCGCCGTCGCGAAGGTCACCGAGCCGAATTGCGTCGTGAGATAGTTGTGAGTCTTACCGTCAGCAACATTGTATTCGAATACGGCAACAGTGTAAGTGGTGTTGCTGGTCAGACCAGTGACCGTAACCGAAGAGTCTTCCCCGTCGTAGACTATTTTTGTGCCATCGCCCTGATCCAGCGCAGAGTTAAAATTCGCCGAAACTCCACTAACGGCTCTACCATCCTTTGGTAACCAGGAAAGCTCGGTCCCGGCACGAATAGTGACAATCCGTTTTGCCCCGTTGCCACCTATGAATGAAAGCGAGGCGGTCTTGCCGGATACCGAGTCGACTGTTACCTCAGCAGCAATCATCGGCTCAGCGGCAAGCAAAACACCGGAAACATTAACCACGGCGCCGGTGGCTCCGGCGCTTAAATGTTCAATTACCCCGCTATATTCACCCGGCGAACCGGCATTGAGGCGCACGGTAATGGTAAGCGGTTGACCGACGATGCCGCCGTCGGAAACCGGAAGGCGCAGAGAGTCGCTGTTCGCAATCCAGTTCGTTCCATCATCCGTTGAAACCTCAAAATTCATCGGTGGGTATACCACAACCGTATTGTTGAGATTCATGCCGCTCAGGGAATAGGTTTGTTCGTTCGATGGAATCACGGCATTGTCCTGGACAAATCCGCTCAAGGATGACGGCGTCACCAGAATACAGCTGGACGGCATTGTCGTGCCCGAAATAGTGACTGATTTGGTGATGACATATTTCCCGGTTGTAGAAGTGGTATACCACGGATAAATGCGTATATAAAAGGAATCGCCGTAACTAACTTCCTGATTGAAATCTGCCGTCACATTCGGTGTTGACGGCGCTGAAGAGCTCAGGGTAAAAGTCGTACCAATTTGCGTTTTAGTAATAAAAAGCGGATCGGTCGAATAATACACATTAGCCCGCATATTACTGCCGGAGTTTACATACAGGTACATTGTGAAAGAAGTTGCAAAAAACAGATAACCTTCTTCCGGCGTGACCGCAAATTGCATATAGCGGGAATCATTTTCTGCGCTTTCCCCCGGCCAGGCGCCAGCTTCACCACTGGGGCTACTGCGCTGGACTCCACTGGTATAGTAAATCTGCATATTGCTGAGAGTCTGCGGTATTGCTACCAGATTACCAGTAACTACGGCATTCTGGTTGGCAGTCAGTGGCCAGGATGCGGAAGAAAGGGTTTGCCCCAGCAAGTTACCGGCGAAAGCATCAATCAAGAGAACGAGCATCACTGCTGTGAGACGAACCCGATTCATGCGGGTACTTACCAGATTATTAATTTGATTACATATTAACCGCTTGATTCTGTGTCGGCTCTGGAACTCAAATCGGCGCATTAAATCATCTCAACGAAAGGTTGCATTTTAATGCCATTATTTCAATAGTAACATCTTATGGGTTTGCCGGAAATACTCGGTTTCGATCCGGTAGAAATACATGCCACTGGCTAATTGCCGACCGTCCAGAGTTACTGAATAATAACCGGCTGGCTGATAGGAATTAACCATTGTCAGGACCTTTTTGCCTAAAAGATCATAAATTGACAGATTTACTTTGCATGGTTGGGCAAGTCCATAGCGGATGGTGGTCGTCGGATTGAACGGATTCGGATAGTTTTGGCTCAGGGAAAAGACTGTCGGTGTCTTAACATCTGATCTGATAGCAACCCATGGCAAGTTAACTTCCGGCTTTACCGGCAGCCAGTCATAGGCAAGAGTGGGATAGGAAGATTTGGCAAAGATATTTTCAAGGGTATATTCAGC
>CAZAKO010000121.1:3080-5593 GCA_964485745.1 uncultured bacterium | reverse complement strand
GTTCTGTGTGAAACACCTTGCCAAATTCACCGCATTATTGTAAAATTCTCCAACGAGATTATGAGAAATAAAAAAACTTTATATTTGATAGATGGCTCTGCAATAGCCTATCGTTCCTATTTTGGGATGATCAAGAATCGGTTGACGACTTCGTCTGGTCAGCCAACCGGTGCCATATTTGCCTTCGTCAACTCGCTGTTGAAATTACTGCATGACGAAAAGCCTGATTATATCGGTATGGTTTTCGATGCTCCTGAAAAAACCTTTCGCCATAAGATTTATCCGAACTACAAGGCGACCCGGGAGGCAATGCCTGAGGAACTGGTGGAACAGCTGCCGTATATTTTCAAAATCACCGAGGTTTTCAATATACCACTGATCATCCGACCCGGTTTCGAAGCGGATGACATTATCGGTACACTTGCAAAAACTGCCGCTCGGCAAAATTTGATCGTTTATATGGTCACCGGTGATAAGGATTTTATGCAACTACTGGAAGAAAATATCCTGGTATATAAACCAGCCAGCGGTCAAAAACCGATTGAAGTAATTGATGTTAAGGGTGTCATCGAGCGCTGGGGAGTTAAGCCAGAACAAATTCCGGATTATCTGGGCTTGATTGGCGACACATCTGATAATATTCCAGGGATTAAGGGAATTGGTCCGGCGAAAGCCCAGCCCTTGTTAAATGAATTTGGTTCATTAGAAAATATTCTTAAGAGTCTCGACAAGGTTGAGAATAAGCGGATTGCGGAGATGATTCGCGCGGGCGCTGAGGATGCCCAATTTTCGAAAATGCTGGCGATTATTAAAACCGATGTTCCCTTAGATATCAAAATTGAAGAATTGAAGACTAAAAATATCAATCAACCGGCTTTGATTGATCTTTTCGAAGAGTTGGAATTTTATAGTTTAATCAAATCGCTGGGGGTAGCAAAACCGGCAAGCACAATTCAGAAAAACTATCGTACTATTCAGAATGGGGGTGATCTCCGTAAATTAGTGGAAATTTTAGCCAAAGTTACTCTATTATCAGTTGATTTGGAAACAACTTCAATTCATCCAATGGAGGCGGAGATTGTCGGCATCGCTTTAAGTTGGGAGCCCAATCAGGGAGTTTATCTTCCCGTTCGCTATCCATCGAATCAGAAATCACTCTTCGACGGCAGTGATAATCTTCAATATTTGCAATTATTAAAGCCGATTCTGGAGAATCCAGCAATCCCAAAATGTGGTCAAAATCTGAAATATGATCTGTTGATTCTGCATCGCAATGGGATTGAACTGGGGGGAGTAGAGTTTGACACAATGATCGCCGCCTTCCTGATTCAACCCGACGAGCGTTCCTATAAACTCGACAAATTGAGCCAACAGTATCTGAACTATACCATGCAGCCGATTGAAGAGTTAATAGGTTCTGGTAAAAATCAAATTAGGATGGATGAAGTTCCGATAGATAAAGTAACTTTTTATGCGGCTGAGGATGCCGATGTCGCACTGCAGCTGGTGCCAATTTTGCGGGAGAAATTGATCACGGATAAAACCGCGGAAGTTTTCCAAAATATTGAAATGCCGCTGATGCCGGTGCTAATGAAAATGGAGGAAAACGGAGTCTTTCTTGAGGTTAGCTTTTTAAAGGAAATGTCACTGGAACTTACCAAACAAATCGAGGTTTTATCCGATAAAATTTATGCTGAGGCGGGTTGTAAGTTTAATCTCAATTCGCCGAAGCAATTGAGTGAAATACTATTTGATAAATTAAAGATCGGCGGCAAGCGGAGTCGCTCGACCGCGGTAAATGTACTCGAGAAGCTACGAGATGAGCACCCACTTCCGGGATTAATTCTCGATTACCGACAATTGATGAAGCTCCAGACCACTTATGTAGATGCCTTGCCGGCGCTGGTCAATCAACGCACCGGCAGAGTTCACAGCTCTTTCAATCAGACCGTAGCGTCCACCGGCAGGCTGAGCAGCAGTGATCCTAATTTTCAAAATATTCCCATTCGAACTGACGTGGGGCGGGAGATTCGCAAAGCCTTTATTCCGCAGCAGGAAGGGTGGCAGTTACTCTCGGCTGATTACTCTCAGATTGAGTTACGGATTATGGCGCACCTGTCGCGCGATCCGGAATTAATTCGTGCTTTCAATGAAGGTGTGGATATTCACACTCGTACCGCGGCACTTGTATATGATGTTCCGGAGGAGCAAGTTTTGCCGGAAATGCGGCGCGTTGCCAAAGTTGTTAACTTCGGGATAATGTACGGTGCGGGACCATTTCGGATGTCCGAGGAACTCAGGATTCCCATAAGTGAAGCCCGTAAAATTATTGATCATTATTTTGAAACCTATCCCGGAATTAATAATTACATCATCAATACTCTTGCCTTTGCCCGGGAGAATGGGTTTGTTAAGACCCTCTCCGGACGTTTGCGTTATGTACCTGATATAAACAACCGTAATCAAAACGTGCGTGAGGCAAGTGAGAGAGCGGCGATTAACATGCCGATTCA
>CAZAKO010000121.1:0-2980 GCA_964485745.1 uncultured bacterium | reverse complement strand
GTTGAGCCTTTAGTAAAATTATTCGAGTTGGAAGATGAACTGGACAACTATCCGGTGACCTATTCGCGCGGGATTAAACGGCGACTGGATATTGTTCAGGTATTAATGGGTAATCCGGAAATTGTGATTCTGGATGAGCCGACAATGGGATTGGACTATCATATTAGGGCAGTTCTAATTCGCTATATTCTTGAGCATAAGGGTAAGAATACTTTTATCTTTTCTTCGAATGAATTCAGCGATATCCAGACCATTGCCGACCGTTGGATTGTGCTGGATCGTGGGCGAATTCGCTTCGACGGTACGCTTGAAAATATGATTGAACAAATCGAACTACCTTTCTACGGCAATATCGAATTTCGCCATGGTGGTTATCAGCTAATTAAAACCCTTCAGCATGTCAAAGAGATCAAGGAGCTACATGACCTGGGCAAAACGATTCAGATTGTCACTGAAAATATGAAGGATTTCCTAACTATTTTACAGAAAGTGAATCTGGATGAAATTATCTCCATTTCAGGAAGTTCGATTCATGTTGAAGAATTTTTAAAACAATTAAATTCGGATGAAGGTTTTTAAGATGAATCCGTTACAATCAATTTTTTTAACCGAATTAAAACCTTTTTGGAAGAGAGCTGGAATTGAACTGCTGGTTAGTGTTTTAACAATCGTGATTCTGTATATTGGATTTGTGATCGGGTTGAGCAGTTTAATCCCAAAAGTTCAAACAGTGGCATTACGAGAATGGTTTTTTCCTGGGATCATCGGTTTTTATGCCATTATAATGACCTTTAATTTATCTTTGCAGGAGATCAATCAATTATCTAACAAGAGGGGTTTACTGGATCAAGTTTATTCGACCCCTTTAGTTGCCTCTCAGGTTTATTTTATCAAGTCATTAGTATATTTACTCCAGGGAGTAGCTTATTTGATCGTTTCAAGTTTGTTTTTATTTCTGCTGGCGGGTAAAAATATTCAATTGGGTTGGTTGATCCTTTTCTGGTTGTATTATGTTGTTGGACTGATTTTCATTGTCCAGACAGGTATCATTACCGGATTTATTTTGACTAAAAGCAAGCTCCAGCATGGGATGATATTAATGCTCTTCATAGCTGTTCTCTTGTGTACCGGGACTATTATTCCCTCATCTTTTTATCCAGGTATTTTTAATCTGATAGTCAAATTTTTTCCCACCAATGTATTGATCGAGGGCGGAAGGGAGCTGTTAGTGTTCCATAAAATCGATGGAGTCTTTAGTTTATATATAATCGTTTTTGATTCGATATTGACCGGCATTGGTTATTTTATTTTCAGGAGACAGATAACTAATTGAAGGCGTATTTAGCCGGAGCAATTGAATATTCACCCGACAAAGGTAAGCAGTGGCGCAGCGAGCTGGCGGAATTTTTAAAAATTGAATTAAACCACGATTCTTATAATCCGCATATCGAAGAACCAAAAATTTTAACTCCTGAAGAACGAGTTCAATTTCGACCATTCAAACATGCCGATCTGCCTGCATTCCAGAATATAGTTCGCAAATTGATTCGCAACGACCTACGCTCAATTATCAATGAGGTTGATTATGTCATTTGCTTGTGGGATGACTATGCCGAGCAGGGTGGTGGTACTTATGGCGAGTTGACCTTTGCCTTTTATCATGATCTTCCAGTATATATGGTGACTCAGAAACCTCTTGACCAAATTAGTGGTTGGATTCTGGGCTGTACGACGAAATTTTTTAAGAATTTTGGTGAGTTGAAGGTATTTCTCAAAGAAAAATATTTACATCTTGATACTTGAATCTTGATAGCTTCATGAGCAACTTGAGATACTTGGTAAGAAAATAAATCTTTTTATAAAATCAGTTACTAAAGGACATATCAGTGAAAAATAATCCAGCATCCCGCATCCAGCAACCAGCATCCAGCAAACCACACACCTTTGCCGAAATTAATTTAGATCATTTGGCTCATAATCTGCGACAGATTCGGCGGCGGGTTACCCCGGTTGAGATTATGGCGGTAGTAAAAGCTGATGCCTATGGGCATGGTGCCATTCCGGTAGCAAGGAGATTAGTGGCTGAAGGAGTGCGCTATTTTGTTGTGGCGCGTGTTTCTGAGGCATTGGAATTAAGAGAAGCCGGGATTCACCAGTCAATCTTGATTCTTGGCAGTCTTTTTCCGGATGAAATTCAGGCCGCGCTGAAACTTGATACAGAGATTACGATTACTAATGAAAGAGATATTTTGATTATTGAACAGCAGGCTCGCAATTTGAGGGTAAAGGCAAAAGTCCATCTCCACCTGGATACCGGCATGGGATTAGTTGGTATTTTTCCAAAGCAGATAGTTCCAATTGTTAAGCAAATTTTGAATAGTTCCCAGATTGAGTTAAAGGGGATATATTCACATTTTGCCACTTCCGATGAGTTAGATCAGAACTATGCCCAAGAACAGTTGCAACTATTCAATTCGAATCTTGCTGCAATTAAAAGTGCAGGAATCGAATTGCCCTTAATCCACATGGCAAATACCGGGGCGATTCTGCAGTTTCCCGAGGCAAAATTCGACATGGTTCGACCAGGAATATCTTTATACGGTTACTGTCCAAATAGTAAACTCGTAAAAAATTTGGAGCTAAAGCCGGTCATGTCTCTAAAATCCAATGTTGGCGTACTGCGCCGATTTCCACAAGATTATTCAGTCAGCTACGGGCGACGCTATACTACCTCAAGAGAGACAACGGTTGCCATTGTTCAGATTGGGTATGCCGATGGTTTACAGCGGGCATTTACGGGTAAAGGTGAGGTTATGATTCAGGGTAAGTTATATCCGATTGTCGGCACGGTGGCGATGGATCAGATCGGGATCGAAGTTGGAGATGATCCGATAAAAATCGGCGATGAAGTTCTGTTCTGGGGTGAATCTGCGCAGGGCAGTATTGATTTAGTTAGAACTGCCGAACGAATCGGCACAAT
>CAZAKO010000120.1:0-5645 GCA_964485745.1 uncultured bacterium | reverse complement strand
GTGGATTTGACCTGTGAATTAGCCTACTGGTTTGAAAATCAGGAGCAGGCGGATTTTTATCGAAATGTCCGGGTAACCAAAAAGAATCAGGTTTTACAGGCTGATACGATGACCTATTTTGCCGACCGGGATATTATCATTGCCCATGGTCGAGCCCGTTTTACGGATGGGGAGGTGACTTTGACCTCGGCGAAAATGACCCATTTTGTGGATCGGGATATTTCTGAGGCTTATGGGAAGGTTCACCTATGGGATGAAAATCGAGATGTCAACGCTGACTCGATTAGCTATTATTCCGAGGCAAAAAAAGCCGTGGCGCTGAGCCGGGCGATGATTCACGACCGGAAACGGTTTACCTCACTATTTGGCGACAGTCTGGTTTATTTCAATGAATCGGGGGATATTGAAGCCACCCGCAATCCATTCATTGTCAAAAAAGATTCGACCGGCAAAGAGACTTTCAGGATTAAGGGTGAGATTATCAAAAGGTTCGAAGAGAGTGGCTATTTTATTGCCCAGCGCAATGTCAAGCTCTGGCAGGACGATTTCAGCGCCTATTGCGATGTAGTGGATTATTCCGACTCGCTGGAAGTGGCGACCATGAGCGGCAAACCAACAGTCTATCGCGAGCGCCAGAAGCTCGTCGGTGAGCGGATGAGAATGCAAATGAAAGACGAAGTACTCCAAGCGCTATTCATTTATGATAATGCGGTAGCCTCTTCACATGCGAAAGCATATTTGCCCTATGATGAATCCGACTCTGTTGCTGTAGCGAAACGGGATTCGGTTCAAACTTATGACGAACTCACCGGCAAGTTGATGGAAATCTATTTTCAGGATGGTCAGACCGATTCGATCCGGGTCAGCGGCATGGCAACCAGTTATTATAATGTCACCGAAGACAGCATTATTCAGGGCGTCAATATTGCCAGCGGCGATACGGTTACCATGAAATTTGTAGGCAAGCATCTGAATCGGATTACGGTCATTGGGGGCACCGAAGGCAAGTTCATTCCCGACGAAACCAATACCAGTACCGATACGACGGTCTTATATTCAGCGGAAAAAATTGATTATTTTCTCGAGGATAAAATCACGAATCTCTATCAAAAATCAGAGATCGAGTCCGGTGATATGGAGCTGAAAGCTGGTAAGATTTTGGTCAAATGGAATGAAAATTTGTTATATGCCTATCCGCTTGGCTTGCCGCCTTATGACTCCACGAGTGGCGATCAACCAACGCTCTATCAGCGCGGTCGCGAGCCCTTCTCGGGAGCCGAGATGATCTACAATATGAAGACTCAAAAAGGGCGCATTGTCGAAGGGCGAACTAAGGAGCAGGATGGTTATTACACGGGTGAAAATATTGCCAAGGTCACCAAAACCGATTTCTATGTGACGAATGGTATTTATACTACCTGTGATCTGGAAAAACCACATTACTATTTTCACAGTCGGCGGATGAAATTGATTCATAAGGATAAAATCATTGCCCGTCCGATTGTCCTGTATATCCACGACATTCCGCTGCTGGCTTTGCCTTTTGGTATTTTTCCCAATAAGGGCGGTCGCCGGCATTCCGGCTGGATTATGCCGACCTATGGTGAAAGCGGCACGGTTGGCGGCTATATCCGTGGTTTGGGCTATTTCTGGGCGCCCAACGACTATTACGATGTTCGCCTGACGACCAACTTTTATGATAAACGCGGCACAATCTTTCAATACCGAACGCGTTATAATAAGCGCTATATTTATAACGGTTCAATCTCCGGTTCTTATACCAATGAATTCCTCACCGATTTTCAGAAACGACAGTGGACGCTTAATATTAATCATAATCACAAGCTCAGCCCGACGATGCAACTGCGAGCCAACGGCAGTTTCGTCAGCAGTGACGATCTCTACCAAAAATTGGGCATCAGCCAGAATACCCGGCTAAACCAGCAATTGATCAGCAATGCCACCCTATCCAAAACCTGGCCGGATAAACCCTATTCCATGTCAATGACTTTAAATCAGACAGTTAATCTCCAGGCTAAGACTCTGATTGGTACCGAACCGACCCAGGTCGGGCAGAGAATAAGTTATATCAAGCGTTCGCTGCCGAATATTTCGTTTAACCGCGGCACTAAGCCGTTGATTCCGGCTCGAGCTGGTGTCAGTGCTGCGAAAACCCGTTGGTATAATAACATCTACTTCGGAATCAGTTCACAGTACTTGAACAACCAAGATATTTATTATCAGGGTAATGATTCACTGGTCTGGGAACGGCAGGACCAGACTAAAAATGCCATGACTCATAATATTTCACTGAATAGTTCCCAGAAGATTTTGAGTTACATTACGCTGAATCAGAATATGAGTATCCAGGAGGGTTGGATTTTTAATTATTTAGAGCCGAAGTCCATCGGTGAGCAATTTGTCATTGAAAATAATAAAGTAGTCACTCAATCGGTTAACCGATTCAAATCCCGGCATACCGGCAGCATGTCCCTGAATGCGCAGACTAAAATCTACGGTATGTTTCCCGCTCGGATCGGAGCCTTGCGGGCAATTCGCCATGTCGTCTCACCGCAAATCGGATTCTCCTACCGCCCTGATTTTAGTAAAGAGATCTGGGGCTGGGATCCGGGTTATGTCCGGACGTGGGAGGATTCTACCGGGAAGATCTGGAAGCACGATTATTTCAGTAATACCCTAATTGGCTCGACTCCGGCAGGCGAATCACGCGCCATGACTCTGCGGCTGAATAATCTGTTTCAGGCAAAAACCCAGGCAGGCGATCAGGAGAGCAAAGTTGATTTTCTGAATCTGGATTTTGGTACCAGCTATAATTTTGCTGCTGACAGTTTGCGCTGGGCACCGATCAGCACCTCGATTCGGGCGCAACTATCCAAAAAATTGGTACTGAATATCAGCGCCAGCCATGATCTGTATAAATACCGGAATGGGCGAATTAATGAGTGGAACGATCAAAAGTACGGTATTCCCATCCCCCGTTTGACCAGTGTCAGTGCCACGACCGGTTTTTCGCTCTCAGGAAGACGTTTCGGAGTTCAAATGCAAGGTGCGGCGGCTGCAGATACCAGCGACGTGGAAAATGAAATTTTGGGAACGGTTGATACTGAAGAGGATATTGGCGAAAATCCACCGGCAGCGACAGCCGGAGCCGAATTATGGTCGGCAAGTATGAGCTTTCGCTATAGTTATAACCGACCGAATCCGGCGGCGAAAAGCGAATCATTTTTCATGTCAACCAGTCTCAGACTGAACCTTAGCTCCAAATGGGCAATCAGCTGGCAAGGCAGTTTCGATCTGTTAGCGAAGAAAATTAACAGTCAGAGTTTTTCGGTTACTCGCGATTTGCACTGCTGGCAGTTGTCTTTTAGTTGGACACCCAGCCGATACAGCTATGCCCAGCAGTACAATCTGACCATCAATGTCAAGTCGCCGACATTACGGGATCTCAAATATGAAGAGCGGGGTGGCAGACGCAGTACGTATGGATTTTAAAAGGAATCTCGCTAATTTTTTTTCGTTAGCGGGCAACTATTATTAGTGAATCAACTCTTATTTTAGTTAGATTGAAAAACATCTAAATTTTTTGACAAATATGCATAACTTTTAGTATGAATTTCGTTTTTACTCCGCTCATCTTTCCTATGTCTGCCGTGATTGTCGTTTGCGTTCTGGTGTTATTGTACGCCATTCGCCATCGTGAGATCTCGAGTGCACCAACTTTTATTCTCTTGATTGCAGCAATAACCGAATGGCTGGTCTGTTACTTATTGGGATTTACCACCGATAATGTTGAGCTAAGAGTACTGTTTGCCAAAATCGAGATGATTGGAATGGTGCTGGTAGCTCCAGCCTGGTTGCTGTTTGCTATCCAGTATTCCGCCACAAACAGAATGATCAGGGCGAATTATATACCACTGATTTTTGTTCTACCAATTGTGACTCTGATTCTTACCTGGACCAATGAACAGCACTGGTTGATCTGGGAGAATTACGATTTTTATTGGAAAGGCAACATTTTTCTGCTGAATATTCACTACGGGGTCTGGTTCTGGATTCATACGATTTATTCATACCTGCTGCTAATGGTCAGCAGTCTTTTGATAATCCGCACAGTTTTCAAGTCGTCCCAGTACTACCAAAAGCAAGCTATTGTACTGATTGTCGGGGTATTGATTCCCTGGTTTGGCAATATTTTTAATCTATTTCAGATAGGCTATATCCGGGAGCTGGGTCTGACGCCGTTTTTCTTTGCAATCTCGGTAATTTTAGTGGGGGTTGGTTTATTTTATTTTCGATTGATGAGCATTGTCCCAATTGCTCACAATCTCGTGGTGGAAAACATGGAGGATGGTTTACTGGTTCTGGATGGGAATAACCAAATAGTGGATATTAACCAGGCTTGTTTGAACATTTTCGGTTGGTCCCTTAAGATAGTGGTTGGTAAAAATATCTCTGACGTCTGGACTTATAATAATGAACTATTGGCAAAGTACAGTGAAGCACTCAATATCCGCAGCGAGATTGCCCTTGGGAAAAATGGAATAATTCATTATTACGATCTGCAGATTCAACCGCTGTATAACCGGAATAAAAGCTATATGGGGCGCTTAATCACACTCCATGATATAACCGAACTGCGAGCGGCTCAAATGGAACTGCAGCGTCAACGCAGACAGGAGTCAATCGAGTTGATTGCGGGTGGAGTGGCGCATGATTTTAACAATTTGCTGTCAATTATTATGGGCAATCTGAAACTCGTTAATATAGCCTGTGAAGAGCAGCGGGATATTAAAGAATATTTGCAGCACATTCGTGATAGCGCCCAAAAAGCCGCGGCGATCACCAGCCAGCTGTTGACTTTTACCAAAGGGATTAAGCCGGTGAAGGAACCACTATCTATAGCTCCGATTGTCCAGGAGACCGCCAAACTTATTTTGAGTACCAGTAAAGTAAGTTATAAGCTCAAAATCCCGCCCGATTTATGGCAGGTTAATGCTGACAAGAACCTGATGAGTCAAGTATTGGAAAATCTGATCATTAATGCCAATCAAGCTATGCCTGAAGGTGGTACGATTCTGATTACCGCCGAAAATGTCAAACCCTCTCCTTTGTTGCCTAAGCCCTTGAAAATAACCGGATCCTATGTCAAATTGAGCTGCAAAGATCAGGGTGTGGGGATCCCCGGCGAGCAGTTGAATAAAATCTTTGACCCCTATTTTACGACCAAATCGCAAGGGAGTGGATTGGGTTTGGCGATCTGTGATGCAATCATCCGCAAACATGAGGGCTACATTGCGGTTGAATCGGTCGTAGGTAAGGGTTCAACCTTTATAATCTATTTGCCGGCTTACTTAGCGCAGTCGGAAAATTAACACCCGATTTAAGTTCTCTCCGAGGTTAGAATTTTAGAGAAAAGTGTAATGAAAACCCAATTCTGCAGCAGATTGTGGATCGCCTGGGTGGCAATCGCTCTCTTGGCGACCTGTTCACGCCGGATCTATCAAACTGTCTATCCCACCCTGAATGACGGGAGATACGATTCGGAATTTCCCTATCGTAACTGTTCGGCAGAGCTGAAGCAGATCGGCGAGACGGTTAAAATGGTTAACGCGGTTGCCTATTAT
>CAZAKO010000119.1:3930-5646 GCA_964485745.1 uncultured bacterium | reverse complement strand
AATCCCGCACCACCACGACCGCGCAGACCGGATTGCTTTATCTCATCAATAATTTCGGTTGCCGACATTGCCAGTACCTTGGTGAGCGCCTGATAACCACCTTGAGCCTGATACTCGTCAATCGCAATAGGATTGATTCGGCCCATCAATTTGGTGACTTTGACTAATTCATATTTGCTCCGCTTTTCCGGGAAAATCAGGCGAGAATCTTCTTGCAGGTTAACGACTTTTTCGAGAAATGCCGCTGTTGGTCGGGCATTTTGATAAAAGACTGAGCCTTTATCAGTTTCTACTTCGATAATCGGTTCGGCGTAGCAATGCCCGATACATCCAACGCCAATGACTTCAACCTGCGGGAGGTTGTTTTTAAAAAAATCAAAAACCTCGCCGGCACCGGCTGCCAGTCCGCAACTGCCAATGCCAATTTTTAACCGTTTAATCATTTGAATCCGAGCCGCCAGACCTGACCGGTTGTTGATAAGTTTTAAGTACTTTTAACAGCTTCTTGCGATTAAGATTGCCAAAAATTTTGCCATTAATACTAATCACCGGTGCTAAACCGCAGCAACCTAAACAGGCGACAGTTTTGAGGGTAAATAAGCCCTGTGAATCGGTTTCGCCATGATGAATATCCAATTCATCGGCAATCCAGGTTGCAATTAATTTTGAGCCTTTGATATGGCAGGCAGTCCCATCGCAAATCGAGATTATATATTTGCCGGGTCTGGTGCGTCGGAATTGGGTGTAAAAAGAGAGCACACCCTCGACTTCCACCGGCGGAATAGATAAATACTCGGCGATTTCTCGAATGTTCTGATCGGAAAGATAGCCTTCCTTTTCCTGGATAAGCTGCAAAGCTCGAATTAAGTTACTGCAATCTCGATCTAATTTTGCTAATATATTTTTTCCCGACGACAAATTGATCCTTAATTTTAAATCATATTGGGATTAAATTAAATGTATTCTGATTAGTTCCGCGAACGAGTCCAATCTTTTATCAAAAAATTGCCCAAATTTAAGGTTCATTTCAGCCATTTGGAACTGGAAATATTAACTTCTTATTAAATCGGTGAATTATAATTTTTAAAATATGGTTGTTAATTTCTTATTATTTGGAAAAATGCTGGCTCTGATTACCTGAAAAGATATTAGCCTTGATTTATGATAGAAGAATTAATTCACTTATCAGAGAAATTGATGATATTGGTCGGAAACCTTTTACAAAAAAGCTGTACATGGTACTTTTTTTGCTAAATAGAATGGTTGATTTTGAATGTCATGAAACCATTGAAATAGTAAAGTAGGAGAATATATGCAGTACGCTTCGGTTGATGAGTTTATGCAGTTGGTAATTGCCAAGAATCCGGGTGAACAGGAATTTCATCAAGCAGTCAAAGAGGTGGTTGAATTTCTCTGGGATTTTTTACGAGAAAATCCGGTATATGGTCATTATAAAATCCTGGAACGACTGGTGGAACCCGAGCGGGTCATTATGTTCCGCGTCCCCTGGCGGGATGATCGGGGTGAGATCCAGGTAAATCGCGGGTATCGGATTGAATTCAATTCGGCAATTGGACCGTACAAGGGCGGTCTGCGCTTTCACCCTTCGGTCAATCTCAGTATCCTGAAATTTCTGGGTTTCGAGCAGATTTTCAAGAACAGTCTGACTACCCTGCCGATGGGCGGTGCGAAAGGCGGATCGGATTTTAATCCCAA
>CAZAKO010000119.1:0-3830 GCA_964485745.1 uncultured bacterium | reverse complement strand
ACCGAACTGGGCGGCAAGGTTGTTACATTATCTGGTCCTGACGGATATGTTTATGATCCCAGTGGAATAAAGGGCGAAAAGATCGCCTATATGTTAGAACTGCGTGCCAGTAATAATGATGTAGTTGCTCCCTATGCCGAGAAATATCCTGCGGCTGGGTTTATTCCGGGAAAACGCCCTTGGGAAGTCGAGGTTGATATTGCTTTACCCTGCGCGACTCAGAATGAGTTAGATGAAACCGATGCCAAGAATTTAGTGCGGAATAAATGCATCTGTGTCTGTGAAGGTGCCAACATGCCCTGTACCCCTGAAGCGATCGCGGTTTTCCGGCAAAATAAATTACTTTATGCACCGGGTAAGGCTGCGAATGCCGGTGGGGTAGCCGTTTCCGGACTCGAGATGGCTCAGAATAGTATGCGCCTTGGCTGGAATCGGGAAGAGGTTGATAATAGACTGCACCAGATAATGAAAAATATTCACCAGACCTGCGTCAAATACGGTCGTGAAGGTGATTATATCAATTACGTCAAGGGCGCAAATATCGGCGGATTTATCAAAGTTGCCGATGCGATGATTGATCAGGGCTGTGTTTAGTATTTTAGGCTGATTGAATTCGAATCAGATTGACCGTTTTTATAAATCGCGGCTATCCCGTGTTTGCCATCCATTTTAACTAAAAGTTTCTGTTTAGTGCGAGCGTGGGTAACATAGTGGGTTTTTTCGATAATTGGCTGAGTGGCTAACCATTCCCAGTCTATAAAATCGGTGTTCGAATTATGCGATACCATGAAGTAGCCGATCTGAGTTGCGATGATGTTATGAAAGAAGTGGGTACCTTGAGAGGGATCAATGTTGAAATCCGGTGTACCTACTTCGATAATTACTTTCGCATAGTTGATTTGGAAAAAGCGCACGGGGATTCCTAAAAAACGGTCCTGTGAACCCCAGCGCCCGGGTCCGATGAGAACATAGTTGGTGTTATTCTTTTTCAGCTTTTCATTGAAATAAGCGATTTCTGCGGCAATTTTAATTGTTTCAGTCTTATCGAATGTCGTTAGGTCAGTATAGATAATATCCCTGATTTCAGTAACGATGCCATTTCCCATTCCTTTTTCGGTATAAAGGAAGAATTTGTTTTTATGATCTCGTTCGATAGTTAAGTCAATATTTTTCTGCCCGATTGCCAGAGGCCGAATTTGCAGGATATAAAAGGTCGGAAGAATATTCTGATCCGGCACATGCGATAAATTAACAGCAAACTCGACTTCAACCGGCATTCCCATCGCCTTCTCCCCAATGTCTAACAATTCGACAATAATGTCAGCCAGGGGGAAAGTGTTGTATTTTAAAATATTGGCAAAGTTAGCAATCCGAATTCCTGCATGGTGCAGCCCGGAGTAAAGCCGATTTTCGTTATGATCCCAGATGCTGAAAATGTCTGTTAATGAGGCATTCGAGTTCAATTCCTGGATATTAATTTTCCTGAGGGTAGTATCTACACCTTGCAGTAAGTCAAAATCTTGATAATTTAGCGCGATGGCATACAGGTCTTTTTGGGAGCTGTTTAAAAGATTGTCCGGCTGCACCAGTTCTATTTGGGGATATTTCGGACAAAAGCGGAAGTGTTTTTCGCCTTCGACAACAGCTTTGCCTAATCCGACCACAATTGAGGCAATTCCATCTTCATTATTAAGATTGGCAATCGGATAAAAATTATAAGACTGGCAGATACCAGAGAGATGCGGGAGAAAGTTAGTATCAAATTGTGAACCGACGAATTGCTGAATAATAACCGCCATTTTTTCCTCTTCCAATTGATGATTCAGCCCCTCGATATAAGTGCGGGCGCCTTTGAGGAAAACCGAAGCATAGACTAACTTTATTGCCGATAGTAATTGGGTCAAACGAACCTGGGGATCGGGATGATTATTCGGAAGCATGTAAGTACGGTAAATGCCGGCGAATGGTTCGGAAAAGGAATCCTCTAACAATCCGGAAGAACGTACGGCTAAGGGATAGGTTATATTATCAATATAAACCTGCAAACGTTCGGTCAATTCTTTGGTTAAATTTCCGGTAATAAAGATATGTTCTATTTCGGCATCAGTCAGCGATTCGGAAAAGTGCTCGTTGATTTTGTTAGAACGAATAAAATCATCGAATTCGTTGGTACCAATAATCAGGGTGTTAGGGATGGTAATGTTCACATTGGGGAATCGTTTTTGAAATTCCATACTGATTAAGAGGGCGTTTAAAAATGCTAATCCGCGACCTTTTCCACCCAAAGAACCCTCGGTAAGTCGAATAATTCCGGAAGGATCAGACAGATTAGACGGGTGGAAGTTGATGATCTTGCCCTGGGATCGGTTTCGGCGGACGTGATGTAGGAGATTTTCGAGATGCTCGCGCATATTTTCAGTACTCCCAAAGTCCTGCAGTGTCAGTAAGCGCAGTGATTTTGCGGTTTGGGTTTCACCGCGAGCCATTAGCCAGGCGGAAAAGTGGTTACGTTTACTATGATAAATGAGTGATTCGCTCGGAATATCTTTTAATTTCTCTTCGAATTCGGCTAAGGTCCTGGCGCGGGCAATTTCACTGCCTGATTCGTTCCGGAAAATAAAATCTCCAAAGCCGATGTTGGTTAGCATGAACTGGCGGAACTGCTGCAACAGGTTTTTCGAATATTTGTCAATGAAGATTGTTTTGATTTTGTCGGCTTCGGTGCGGTTAGCCGAGTCCGCGGACATCAAAATTGTCGGAATATCGTAGATATTTTCCTTAACCTTGGAAATCAGCTTAATCCCTGCCTGGGGGTCAATTTTATGGTTGCGTTCGTAGGCAATATCGGAAATGACAGCGATAATATATTCATTATATTGCTCATATATATCCAGAGCTTTCTCGTAATCATGGGCTAAGATCACCTTTGGGCGGGCGCGCATTCGCAGACGCTTGTTGATGTCATTCAATTCTTCCCTGATTAATATTTGAGTCTGTTTGACGATTTCTTCATACAGTAAGGGGAGAAGCAGTGAGTAGTAAGGAATCGAATCCTCGACTAAAAGAATTACTCTGACCAGACCGTGTTTAGTGTCATAATCTAAATTCCGCTTGTCTTCAATGGATTTAACCATCGCCAGAAATATTTTGGAATCGCCATTCCAGAGAAAAATATCGTCGAAATATGGTAACATCTCCTTGTAATTTTTCAGTAGATTTAGATCCGAATGGGTATTTAAAAGGAGTAGAATTGGTAGCGATGGATACTTCTGCTTGATTTTTTTGGCTGTTTCAAAAGCGGTGAATCTCCCCAGATGCAGCAGCGAAATTACTAAGTCGAATTCTTTAGTCTGGAGTAATTTCAAGGCTTCCTCACCGCTGGGAACACTGGTGATCATCGGCGCGGTACTCAGGTTTAGCTGCCGATATTCGCCATAAATCTGTTCCGATAACCGCCCATCTTGTTCTAAAATATAGGCATCATAGAAGGTGGCGATTAACAGAATCTCTTTCACTTTGTTTTTCATCAGATAGTGAAAGCAATCTTCGCCGTATTTGAATTTGTTATAATAATTTATCAGGTCGTTAGTTTCCATTTCGTTTCCGGTATCCTGATCAAATTTAGCGGAATATTGATTAAATGAGAAGTAGTTAGTTAATCTTTTGGTAGAGTGATTTAACCGCAAAGGCGTAGAAATTACGCAAAGAGCGTGAAAATTTTTTATTGATTTATCGCAGGAGTTTAAAATTTTGTGCCGCTACTCGGGATTCCGGTCATTTCGATCCCGCCCTGGCGGGAGAGAAATCGCATTAATTAGACATGGAAGAAC
>CAZAKO010000118.1:0-5771 GCA_964485745.1 uncultured bacterium | reverse complement strand
TTCGGCAGCTTTCATTGAAGTCTACCACCCGGTTAAGACTATCCACAACCAGGATGGCATCATCAATGTTTTCCAGAACAAATTCCCGGGCAAGGGGTACGACCGACAGTAGGTGATAGCGTGCCAGACCGAAAGCCATCACCACTCCCGAAATTGCCACGAAAGTACTGGTGAAGTCTATCCGCAACCAGGCTAAGACTCTGGTTAGATATAAGACATTCCCTACCCAGGGAAATAAACCAACGAATAATAAAATAATCAATTGTTTGGTATGAAACGCCGGCTGCCGGGTTAATCTCCGGAAAATCAAAAACAATCCGGTCAACATGATACAATTATTGAAAGCGACGGCGACCCAGAACCAGGGTCCGTACTTCTTGGTAATAATCGAAAATGGGCCATTGGTATCCAGCGCAATATCATAACGCATTAATTCATGAATTTCATTCGTAAAAATCATCCCCACGGTAATCACCGGGATTATTAATAACAATAACAGATTGCGCCGGGTGAGCCATTTCCACTGATCAGTATAGATCGCCACAAAAATCATCCAGATTAGCGGGGCTAATTCAATCCCGAAATATTCAAACTTGGCGCATAGGGACTTGATTGCTAAGTCATTGAACCCATATTCAAGGATATTAAAAAAACTCCACCAGGCTGTTAATAGAGTCAGAATCAGCAGCACTTTCCCGTCGGTACGTTCACGATATCGCGCGGCATAAAAGGCGGTCAAAAGCGAAAGCCCGACGGCGACTATCAATGGGGTATAATAAAAACTGAAGGTAAATGACATTTTCGCGGATTCTCTCTACCGCCGAAAAGTTTATGAAAAATTCCCGACAATAACAATAATAAGGATTAGTGGCAGACTTCGCATAAAACTGGTCAATCAGACAAAATTAATCTCCTTCAGAACCTTCCTGCTGCTCAGAACTGGCTGCCATTGCCTGCCAGTGATTTGTTGCCCACCAGGCCCGCACCGGACAAACCGCTTCATACAAGCCCCCACCAGAAACGATCTTAAGATTATCCGGTGCGATCTTTACCGTTCTCACCTCATCCGGATGGGGATCACTTGTCCATAAAATCTCCCCGGTAACAGCATTAATCACTGAAATCGTTTTATCCATACATCCGGCAACTACGAAGCTGCTATCGGAGCTGCAATCAAGGTCATAGACCCGACCACCCAAATAGGTCGTCCAGATTGAAGTTCCGCTGGTAATGTCCCAGGCATTAACTCTGCCGTCCCAGCTACCGGAGTACAGCATGGTATTATCCGGATTGAATACCAGGCTGCTGACTTCCCCGGCAACGGCTCCTTCCCAGTTTAATGATCCTGAATTGACCGACCAGAGTCTTACCCGTTTGTCATCGCCGCCGGAAGCGACCCAGGCACCATCCGGTGAAAAGCAAGTCATATTCACACTTGACTGGGAACTACCCCATTTAAGAGTTCCATCCGCCGTAGCGTACAGTTGAATATCTTCGGAACCACCGGAAACAAGATATTTATTATCCGGACTGATGGTAACGGATGAAATATAACCGGAGTGTTCGGCATGCCATTTTTGCTTGCCGGTTTTGGCGTTCAGCATGAAAATTCCACCCCATCCACCACAGGCAATCAGCGAACCATTCGGACTGAATCTGGTACACTGCATCATATCGTCACTATTGAACCGCCACTTTTGCTGACCGTTGGACACTTGCCACAGGCGCACAGAATTATCAGTCGAAGCCGTGCAGCAATAGTCACCTTTGGAATTGATATCTACGCTCCAAACGGTAGCATCATGATAGCTCTCCCAGAGTTTCGCGCCGCTGATCAAATCCCACCCACAGATGGAATTAGCATAACTAACCGAAATAGCCATCCGGCTGTCAGGCGTAACATCAATATCATAGATATAACCAGCCTGGGCACCCTGCCAGATTAAATCACCAGCATGCACGAATGCAATCGCAAGTTCCTCGCTGCTTTCAGATTCCCGTCCGCCAGCCATACCCCTAACCCGATATTCATAAGAGTAATCGGTTCGGACATCAATATCCCGAAAATAACTTGCCGAGGTGATGCCGTATTCTTGAAACAAACCACTATTCTCAGCTCGTTCAATAATAAAGCCCTCAATTACCGTAGCATTCACGTCCCAGGAAAGTTCGATTGCAGCGGAATCAACCATCCGCAAGGTGAGGTCTTCCGGCTTCCATGCTGCCGGTGGTACTCGGGGATCGAGTGGATTCCGCCAGTCACGGGATTCACAATTGAATAAGATAAAAACTATACTCAACAACGATATCGGGAGCCAGGATTTAATCTGCATCGTTCACCTCCCAGTCATAGCCGGATTTCCAGAGTTTGATTTCACCCGGACCACCACCAGTTGCCAAGTACCGATCGTCGGCACTGAATGCAATCCCGTAGATATAGTAATTTGGTGACCCCTGAAAAACCTCGTGGGAACCATGCCAGAACTCACTACCATCGGCACTATTAAGCACATAAATCGTAATCCCATCCCAGGAGCAGGTTGCTCCGGCGACCAGATTACCGGTAGGATTATAGGTCGCCGCCATCAGATCGCTATTTTCCCAGATCAACCCACCGGTCTGATAATTCCAGACCTGGGCGTACTTAGGAGTACCAATCAGATCGGTCTTTACCGTGAGCACTTGGGTACCATTCGGATTGATTTTGACATTCATAAAATTGGCCGTGCCCTGGACAGACCAGATCGTCGAACCATAATTATTAACGTCCATAACTATCATATTATTCTTGCCACCGAAGAACAACCATTTATTATCCGGACTGAATTTCAGGCAGTAGGCTACCTGCATGGTATTATACCACAACAGATTTTTTGTGCTGGTTTGCCAGAGATTCAACTTTGAATAATAATTGCCGCAGGCGGCAATCATCGAATTGTCCGGGCTGATTGCAACCGCAGTAACAGTCTTTTTATTATCATAGTCTGCATCCGGATAATTTTCGGTAGTCCAGAGATTAGCCCCATTCTCGGCATTCCACAATGACACCGTTGTGCCGCCACCGGAAATAATATATTGTCCATCCTGACTGAAATGGACATCGTTCAGATTTCCAGTATGACTACCCATGTAAATTTCTACTCCACTGGTGGCACTCCAGACCTTAAATTCATAATCACTGTAGGAAAGAATTTGCGTGCCGGTGACATCATATTCCACCTGTTTAATCCAGGAAGAATGACTGCCACTCCAGAGCAGTTCGCCGGTGAGGTTATTCCAGACTTTTAAAATCTTGTCAGCCCCGACCGATGCCGTTTGCGAACCATCCGGGCTGAGAGCGATGGAATTAATCGTCGCATCGTGAAAACCCGACCACTGATAAGTAAACGGACCCTTCCACTCAATCTTTTTCACATTCGTGTAGGCGGACTGATTTTGAGCCGTTACCGCATACATTTGATACCGATAAAAATGAGTGTTATCAACAGTGTTATCGGTATATTCCGTGACCGCACCCGACACCGTCCCAATTTGAGTAAAATCGGTGAAGTCTGTACCGCGCTCAATCCGATATTCACTGATATTATTAAAGGGGTGTGCCTGCCAGGACAATTTGATCTGTGAAGGCGAGATTACCGTCAACTTTAAATCCTGCGGCGCGGGAAAGGAAGTCGTCATACTATAAGTAGTTTTCCGACTGGTATATTCCCGATAATAAGCGTACACATGATACTGGAGATCTTGCTCAATGTTTACATCGCTGTCAATCCATTCGGTACTATTTGCCGGCAGGGTATCAATTCCGACTTCCCAGTCATTCTCATTGACTTTGCGATCAATGATGAATCCTTGCTCACCATCGGAGCGATCTGCCCAGACGAGTTTCACCTCGGTATCCTTGAGCTGCCGATATTCCAAAATGGCAGGCTCAGGAATTAGGGGATTGATGCTAATCAATGCTGGTTGGGAGAGTTGTTCTTCCGCTACCGCATAGACCCGATAGTAGCACGGGGTATTGAGTGCAAAGGTAGTATCGCTCCAGCTCAATTCAGCAGCCGTTAGAATAGCCACATTCTGTTCCCATTCGCCATCTCCAATCCGGCGATCAATCACAAACCCGGTAATATCAGGATTTACTTTACGCCAACCCAGCTGGATTTCGGCAATCGAAACCTGGCGAACTTGTAAATTTTTCGGAGACCACTCTCCCGGCGCGGTGTTGGCTGGATCGAAAATGTTTTTATACTCGCGCTCTGAGCAATTGGATAACAAGATCCAGATCATGAGCCAAAAGGTTATCAATTTAAATGGTATTTTGAGCATATATCTTCACTCTCTCTGTTGTTACCTTCGAGTAATTGACATAGCCATAGTGATCAACATCAGCGCCTGAGCCGATCCCAATCCGCTCGTTATCAGGACTAATGTCTAAGGTAATGGCTTCACCTAAACCAATTGAATCGCGCAAATCACCAGCAAGAACTATCGAACCATCATGGTTGGCACCGACGGAAATCATTAAAATTTGCGGTAAGCGAATCCTACCCGTTCTCCAGTTAGAAATTAACACTGAGAGACACTCCATTTGGTGCTGGTTGGACTGAAAGATTGACGGATCTGACCGGCTCCGGGGTTTTGATTACCACCCAGTGGTTGAATAGCGTCCAACCGGCAAAAGCACCACAGCCAACTATGGCAATTTTAGTGTACAGATCAAAATTTTCAACCTGCTTACGTAAATCAGTGGCAGTTGCGGTCGAGGTAGCGTTGCTATAATCCTCAAATTTCGAATCAGCCAGAAACTTTAACGCCAAACCGGCAACTCCAGCCGCACCGGTACCGCAGAGGGTATAAGTCCGGTACTTTTTCCAGCGCGCACGTTTTTCCAAATTGAGAGCATCCTTAGTCTTGGGCATGATGACATTGTCGCTGGTGATTTGATCATCCTCAATCGTGTAAGTTTTTAGCACATTTTCATAAAACTCCAAACGGGCAAGGAGTTCATGGCTACCCGA
Organism: uncultured bacterium; assembly: GCA_964485745.1. GTDB lineage: Bacteria > Fidelibacterota > UBA2242 > UBA2242 > UBA2242 > CAZAKO01. The sequence continues at coordinate 756 of CAZAKO010000118.1, read as the reverse complement.
AGGTACCTTATCTACATTCAGCGGCGTTTTGCCCAAGAGGTTGTCATCGAGAAAAATTTCGGCACCTAACGGATCGGAGGTTAACGAAAGCCGCCCAAAATGTGGCTTTAGGCGGAAGGTATAAGTCATGGTCGTGTCGGGCTCCACTATAATCTGTTCTATTTTATCGTGGTACATATCCTTTTTTAAAACCATTTCATAATCGCCCCTGGTCAATATTCCAGTATAGGGCGTGTACCCGTATTGGGTTCCATTTAATAACACTTCAGCCCCTTCCGGAATGGAATTAATTACCAGTGTTCCCTCGGTAATTAGTTCCTCGACCTGGTAAAATTTGCGATCCCGCTGCGCCATTTTCGGCAGGGAAATTTTACCCTCTTTGAAACCCGGCGATTTAACGGTCAGAATTTGGCGGTCGAGCCGCACAATCAGGAGGTACTTGCCCTCTTTCGGGGTACTCTTGTCAGCAATCAAGCCCAAATTGGAGCTGATACTCAAATTGCTTAACGAAGAAAAGATATAGACCGCGGCGTAATCGGGGTAATCAATAAAAACCGGAATGCCAGCGGGGGCTTTAACTTCCTTGATTTCGAATTCCTTAAGCTGCCCGAAAGCATTTACCATCAACAGGACAATACCGCTGAACATTAGAATTTTGCCACTTAGTTTCATTATTTACCTCTCAATTCTATAACAAGCTTATTATTGCACAATCTCAAAATCCCCGAGTCCAATGACCTCATCTTCGGCAGTATA
>CAZAKO010000117.1:4481-5796 GCA_964485745.1 uncultured bacterium | reverse complement strand
ATGGATTTACTAAAAATCAGGCGACAGACATTCACATAAAGGATCACAACATTCCATATAAACCATCAAGATAATCAATAACAACCATTAACGCTTCAGCATAAGAATTATAACTAACTTGTTGAAAAGTCCAGGTTGATGGTTGATCCGGATCAAGTTGATTTTCCGGAAATAGGAAATCAACATGTTCCTGTGCACTGGACAAATCGCCTTCATGGAAATAAGCCATTGCCAAGATTAAATGCATGTCCTGATAGTTGATCAATGGGTAATGTTCAAAATAATAGTTCGAATTGCCAGCCAGAACATAGTTCGCCTTTTCAATGGCAGATGAATAGTTTTCCTGGGCAAGGTAGGCAGCCGCTAATCCGGCATGCGGGTCAAGAGTCATATTCCCTAATTCCAACGCTTTTTCAAAATCAACGATTGCTTGCGATGCTTCACTTAACAGTAAGTAGCACCAGGCACGCCCATGATAACACTTCTGATTGTTTTCATCAACTGATATAGCCTCTTCAAATTGATCAAGTGCATCGAAGTAATATCCATCTTCAAAGTAATCCCACCCTTGCGTGAGCAAAGGTTCCACCTCCGGCTCTTCACTCCTAAAGATAGAGCAATGTAACATCACTAATGAAACCAACATCGGAATCAGAAGTCTATCCATGCGACAATATCTCATTTAACTAAAACCATTTTATGCGTCTTATTATGATGTCCATAGATCAAGTTATATAAATAAACTCCACTGGCAACCGGGATACCATGAGTATTACGACCATTCCAGATAACCGTGTAAGTGCCTGGTGGGAGTTTCTGGTTAATCAACCTCACTACTTCTCTTCCTAAAATATCATAAATAACCAGATTGGTATTAGCCGCAAAATTCGTACTACTCATTTCAGGTAAGGCAAAACCAATTGTGGTTAAAGAATTGAAGGGATTTGGATAATTCTGTGCCAGTGATAATTTTGTAGGGACTAATACCGCTGGTTCCGGCGCATTAAATTGGAGAGAATAGCGACCGAGATTTTCGGTATAAATCCAATAGCATTGGTGTTGAGTATCGGTAAAGGTCTTTAGATATTTCCAGCATTCGTTCTCCCAAACGAAAATTCCCGGTTGGGGTTGGGCTTTAGCTTTTATCTCATCCGTCAAAATGAACTCGAGTTTTGCCATTTTAGCCAGTTTGTGCTGAGTACTAATAAATGAGTAATCAAGGATTTCTTCATTGGATACAGATTTCCCTAGTGCCATTTTGGTTTCATTCCGGGTATTAACACTGTCCCTGGCGTTGGGTAAACAGAGTAAAAAT
>CAZAKO010000117.1:0-4381 GCA_964485745.1 uncultured bacterium | reverse complement strand
CCAGTGATAAAGGTGGGCGGAATATTATCCTCAAAATAAATTCGAAATGTATCCTGATCGAAAAGCCCATCAGGATCGGCAATGCGGAGCATAACCGTATCCCAACCAACAAAACTCTCTTGTGGTTGAATAAACAAAGAATCAAAAGCAGAGTTAAAATAAACCTCAGATAAAATTGCACTTGCTGTCCAGGACATTTCACCTGCTGAATTATCTACATCCCGCCATACTGACTGTAACGGCAAAATAAATAGACTATCCTGGACGGTGGTTGTATCAGCTATAGCAAATAGTTCCGGAGCATCGTTTACCGGTATAATTTCCACGCTGAAGGATTTATTTATATTTACTCCATGAGGATCAGCAATCGAAATTGAGAAATTACCCTTACCATTTACATCTTTATCCGCCCAGAATTTATGGGCTCCAGCAGTTTGGTCAAATTGATAAAAACCGACACCCGAACTCTTGCTAATCGTAACAGTTAAAACTGAATCCGGATCATCTACATCATTAATCTTCTCCATTAAATTGGCATGAGGAATAACCAGAATCTCATCTTCATTAAAACTGGTATCAATTGAACTAATCAAAACCGGCGGATCATTGACGTTGATGACCATCAAAGTATATTGTTGCTGGACGATACCACCATGACCATCATCGCATTGAATAATCACACTGTGGAGACCTACCAGATCATTTGTCGGGATACCAGTTACGATACCTTTCAGGGAATCAATTGACAGCCAATCAGGTTGCAATAAAGAATATTTGACCGGTCCCTCATTTTCATCAGAAGTCTGGGCGTCATATGAATATTGCTCATCTTCCAGGGTATTTGTTTTTGGTTGAGAAGTGAATACTGGGGGAGTATTCACGACTTCCAGATTATATCTCAAAGTATCGGTGCGGGTATAATTATCCGCAACGGCAAGATTCACCGAACCAATTCCGACATTTTGATTGTGAGGAACACCGCTTAGCAAACCACTTGTACTGAGGTTAAGCCAAGTGGGCTTTTCCAATGCCCGAAAAGTGAAAGTCACATTATTATCGGGTAAAATACCTGATTCTTGCTTGTATAGCGAATCTTCACTGGTTGTGGTTGGAACATCCGAAGTAAACTTTAATGCCGCAATTTCAGCTAACTTGGTTCCGCCGTAAAAGCCAAGATTAATCCGATCACCATTTGGTTCGGGTTCCTGATCAAAATGAGAGGTTGGGTCACCGGCATTAATCGAAGAAGAAAGCGGCGTCAGGCGATAATTACCTTTAGCAGCATCAACAAATATTGGATCAGCTGAAATATTACCATCTGTTCCTGTTAGATTCGGTATGCCGGTAAAGTTTTCCGGCAGGTTTGCCCAAAAATTATTGAATTTGATCGTTCGATTAACTTCACCATTGACCACTAAACCACCGCCACCGGAATTATTAGCCACGATGTTATTCAAACTGTGGAATGTTATTCCATTATTGACTTCAATTCCTCTCTGATTAGCAACGATTGTATTATTATTAACGGTTAGTACGGTTCGGTCAGAGCCTGAGATAGCAGTACCACAAGCAGTAATCAGGTTATTGCCAATTTCGGATTGAGCATAACCACCACTAACTATACCTATGTAACATGAGTCTATGTGGTTATTGATAATCCGAGGAAAACCTTTCTCAGTCTGAATTCCAATAGATAATGAGCCAGCTCCTTTCCCAATAATATAAAAACCTCGAATCGTGGTATTTCCGTTTAAGGTAACAATCGCCCGATTACTGGCTGTATCCTGCAAAACAACTTCACCCGGATTACCTAAGGATTGAATAAACAGTCCTTTTTCCAAATCGTCGAATGGACCAAAATAATGACCAGGTTTTACAAAAACTGTATCTCCCGATTCCGCTTTGGAAAAAGCCTGCTGGATGGTAGCATACGGAAAATCTTCGGTTCCGTTACAGTTTTCATCATTGCCATTAAGTGCCACATACCAGTTCGGACCAGGATTGATCCCGATGATTGTCTGAGGTGCCGAGTATTGCCGAGTGCTATTGCCAAATAAATCAACAGCCTCAACATAAATCTTGATAACCCCATTGATTTCACTCGGAACAATCCAGTCAAATTGACCACTATTACTTACCGAATCAATTAGATAATCAACACCGGGTTGGGAAACAAAATTATATCCAACTTTTATCGGACGTTCAGAAAAAGCCGAATCAAAGGCACTCCATCCAATACTTAACTGAGTACCATAAAACAGCGTATCAGCTACACTTAATGTAGAAAAAGAAAGGGAGGGATTAATGCCATCCAGAGTCCCGGGTGGAGATCGGAGCTCTTTTTGGGCACCAGCGAAGCCAATGACGCTAATCGCCAAAATAATTGGGATAATATTTCGCAGAATATTCCTCAAGTTGGACTTATTTTCCCACTTAAAAAGACCTTATCATTATTGAGTTTGCTCCAGAGCATGGATTTTAATCTGGGCTTTACTGGAATAGACTTCTCCCATCTGGGTGCCAAAATTCCAGATAATTGCTTTGTTTTGTCCCGGACTTACATTTGTGCCCGAATCACCTGAAACCTGCTGACAGGCGACCCACTGACTCTGGGCGTCCATACGAACATACGGGGTAATGGTGTATTTGCCCGAGGGATTACCCGTAAAACCATAGGAAATGTCTACGATCTTCGATCCATCGGTACGTTGTTTAAAAGAAACCACCAAAATTTCCAGCACATAGGCGGTGCCGTTCACTTCATTGGATTTCACCGATTGATTATTCATTGAATCCAAAGCCGTTACGACATAATAATAAGTACTACCCTGGACAACGGCAGAATCAAGATAGCTTACTCCCGGTGTCCATACTGTATCAAGGACATTACTGCTTTGTACAGTCACATTGGGCGAGGTGCTGCGATAAATTACATAGCGATTAACATCGCCTTCAGCAGATGCCGACCAGGCAAGTGAAATAGCATGATCAACCAAAGTCATAGCTAGATTTTGAGGTGCTTGCGGCGGTCCATCAATTTTAAATACCTTATCGGAAACATCGAATCCTTCCAAACCAAAAGAATCAGCGGCAACTACCTTAACTAAGACCTCCAGTGATGGCGCATTGGGAATTGTCCAGGCATACAAACCGGAATTTGCCAGGTTTGATGCAAGTTCAGTATAATTCGCCCCATTATTAGTCGAATAAGCAATTTTAATGGGTTTCGCACCAAAACTCGAATCCACCGCAGTCCAGGTAATATTGACCGCATCACCAATCTGATAGACTTCACCACCATTGGGTGTTAAAACCGCTACCTGGGGAGTCTGAGAATCAAGAATTCCGGCCGATGAGATACTCTCTACCTGCACCGCGGCAAAAACCACACTGAAGGTTAAACTAAAAAATATTCCACTTTTAATTAGCGTCATTCGCCTCATAAATCTATCCTCCCTTTTTATTTGCTGATATATAAATCATCGAGTTGATACAATCACCTTTACCCTAACACTTTTATAATAAGAATCCGGCATCTCTACACCCAGATCCCATAGGAAATGCCGGTTAATTCCTGGATTGACCAAGCCAACTTCACCCGTGGTCTGGCTCAGCTCAAACCAATTTTTACCTTCATCAGTACTCAAAAATGGTCGGACTAAATAATGGGTTGTGTCGTGACCAGTGAATGAAAAATTGACATCAACTAACGCACTGCCATCCTTACGCTGGTTAAAGGTGACATCCCAAATTGCCAAATAAACGGCAAGTACCGGGACAGTATTGGAAGGATTAGATTCGCTTAAAAGAGTATCTACGGCGGTTACATGATAATAGTAGGTTTTACCATTCTCAATCAGACTATCAATGAATGTTGTTTGATTTTTAGGAACTGTCCCCATTAAAGTATTAGTATCCAAGTTGAAAGATGAAGAAAGTGAACGGTATATATTGAAATACAATAGATCAGGTTCGGTATTTGTATTCCACTCCAGAACGATTTTCTGAATATAATTTTCAACTCGAACATTCTGCGGCGGATTGGGAGGATAGTAGATGCCTACTAAGGGATTAAGAACAGTATATGGTTGATAGCCAAATAATCCAGTTCCTTCTACAACCTGGTAACCACAATTAAATACTGTTGCAGAATTAGCTACTCTTGTAAAATATTTTAATGTTATTGAATTGTTCTGTTTAAAACCCGACAATCCAACCGATGAATTTTCTTCCCAGGCAACACCACTAAAATTACCAGAACCCAGATCAATGACAACAACACCCACACATAGCTCCTGGTCGTAAATACCAATCTCATCGCCAATCTGAGGTGTAAAGAGGCTCTCGGTTATTAAACTATCTATGATAATTGTATATGGTA
>CAZAKO010000116.1:0-5810 GCA_964485745.1 uncultured bacterium | reverse complement strand
ATGAGTGATCCCCAAGCCAAATTAAAAAACCTGAAACCTAAACATGATTTCCTGGTAGCGATTGATTCCGATGGGTGTGCTTTTGACACGATGGAAATCAAGCATAAGGAGTGCTTCATTCCCAATATCATTAAATATTGGAATCTACAGCCGGTTGCCAAGTATGCCCGGGATGCTGCCGAATTTGTCAACCTCTATTCCCGCTGGCGCGGGATCAATCGTTTCCCGGCACTGACCATGACTTTTGATCTTTTGAAAGAGTGGTCCGAAGTTCAGCGGCGTCATTGTCCCATTCCCGAAGCCCAGGCACTGCGGGATTGGATTAAGCGGGAGACGAAGCTGGGTAACCCGGCACTGAGGGCTGAGGTCGAACGCACCGCCGATCCGGTTTTGCAACAGGCGCTAGCCTGGAGTGAAGCGGTCAACAATGCCATTGCTGATCTGGTCCATGATGTTCCGCCCTTTCCCTTTGTGCGGGAATCGCTGATCGCAATTACTAAATGGGCGGATGTACTGGTTTGTTCGGCAACCCCGACACCCGCCCTGCAGCGGGAATGGGAGGAGCACGATATTGCCAAATATACCATCGCCATTGCCGGTCAGGAGATGGGCTCCAAGAGGGAGCATTTAGCGCTGGTCAAAGACAAATATCCTGCCGGTAATGTACTCATGATTGGTGACGCATTGGGTGATCTGCAGGCGGCGCATTCGAATGGTTTACTGTTTTTCCCGATCAATCCGGGTGAAGAGGAAAAATCCTGGGAGACGTTTTATCGTCAGTATGCAGAGATGTTTCACACTCATAAGTACACACTGGAAATGGAGCGTCAGCTGATCGCCGATTTTGAACAATATCTGCCGGAAATACCACCATGGAAAAGGAAATAAATTTTTCAACCTATTATCATCAAAGGTAAAAAATGGAACTCGGAAAATATTCATTTGGCATTGGTGACCGCTTCGAACACGAGGGCGTGGCACAGCTGGCGGCATTTCAAAAATTGTTAGAGAAAGGGATATCGGTCACACCGGTCTGGAATAAATCCTCACGTGAGCATCAGTTGATCGGCAGTTCACCAGTTGACACGCGAAAAGCTGCCGTGGCAGCCGTCAAAGCGGCCAATTGGCAGGGTGCTTATTTTCTGGATGCCGATCACGTTGGGCGAAAAACGGTTAAAGATTTCATTGGTCAGTGTAATTACTTTACGATTGATGTTGCCGAGCAAATTGGCAAGCCGGTGGAACCTAAAACGCTAACTGAATTTCTGCGATTTTGCCAACGCTATACCAAGCCGTTACGCCTGCCGGAGTATATTTCAGAAGAACCGATTGACTTGCAATTTGTTGCCCGGCTGGCAGCCCGCTACTTGGCGGCGATCGAAGAGGTTCAGGAAATCTATCAATATCTTACCGATCATATTGCCCAATCCTTTGTTTTGGAGTTATCCATTGATGAGACTCAGACACCGCAGACCCCGATTGAACTGTTTGTGATCCTGCTTGCCGCTGCCTGGAAGAAATTACCATTGGATACAATTGCGCCGAAATTCAGTGGTCAATTTAATAAAGGGATTGACTATATCGGTGATCTGCAGCAGTTCGCCGACGAGTTTGAAAAGGATATTCGGATTATTCAATTTGCCATTAATGAGCTGGGTTTTCCGGCTGGGCTGAAGTTAAGTATCCATTCCGGGAGTGACAAATTTTCGCTTTATTCGATTATGCGTTCTATTATCGGGAAATATGATGCCGGGTTACATTTAAAGACCGCTGGCACTACCTGGCTCGAAGAACTAACCGGGTTAGCCGCCGCTGGTGGTGAAGGATTGGCATTGGCGCAGGAAATTTATCGCCAGGCATTTGCCCGCTATGCCGAACTGACGGCACCGTATGCGACTGTCTTGGCAATTGATCCGAGTCATTTGCCCAAGCCAACTATGGTTGCCAAATGGAGTGGAGCTGAATTCGTAGCCGCTTTGCAGCATGATCCAAAGTCAGGCGCATTTAACTCGAATTTCCGGCAGCTGCTGCACGTTGGTTATAAAATAGCGGCTGAGATGGGTGACAAATTTCTTACTGCATTGGAACACCATAGAACTTCGATTGCCGGGAGAGTAACTACCAACATTTACCAGCACTTGGAGAAGTTGTTTCTTTGAGTATATTTGCTGTTGGTAGGGAGAATATCTAAGAGAGTAATAAAAGTTATGCAAAAGAACACTGATTTATAGGAGGTGTCAAATGAAAAGAGGTTACCAGTTTGGCTTAGTAATAATGCTGCTCGGCGGGCTGGCTTTAAGTCAAACTTATGTCTCGCCGGGTGAAGGGACGCTCTCCGCCGCGATATCTGCGGCGCAGGATGGCGATGTCCTGCTCCTAATTCCGGGTGGGGAATATACTGAAAATACCACTTTTCAATTGGGAACACTAGTTAATAAGACTCTAACGGTTGCTACGGACGGAGAAAGTCAAGCCATTGTCCGAATGCAGACGGCGCCCACCGAAGATAATTCAGTAGTGACCTTTTTCGAACTGGGTGATCAGTCTTCGTTGACTCTTATCGGGTTGGAATTGGATGGTTCACGGGAGGGTAGTGCCAGTGCTACTTATTTGGTGACATATTATATGCCCGTGGCTTCAACCCCGACGTTAGTTAAAAAGATTAAGATCGAAAATTGTTATATCCATGATATCCTGAAAGATGTCCTGCATGGTGAAAAAAGCAGTGGTTTGGCTGGTTATATGGTTTTTGATTCGACTCTTATTAATAATACAGTTTTCCGTCGGACCGGTCCGACCGTGCATTATAAGCAAGCCGGATCGAATTTCATTTCGATGACCAATTCCACCATCGCAACTGTCAAAGCCTACGGTTTTCGGGCTTGCGGTTGCAATTCCAGCGAGGGATCGAATCTCCCCGGTAATACTCCCAAAGTGGTAATTGATCATACCACCTGGTATAATATCGGAGTCGGTGGAACTGCGGATGACATGCGCGAAATCATTCTCGGTGACAAGGGTCCCCTTCTAAGACCTTGGACCGTAACCAATTCTATTTTTGCTTATCAGGTAAGTAAAAGAGGCGATCGCGTTTTTTTAAACATTAAGGACAACGCGACTACCAGTGGTGAATCCTGTATGGGTACAATTACCAACATCTGTTTCTGGAAAATAGATAAGATTGCATTTTATATGCATACGGTGCGGGATACAATCCGGATGGATCCGCAATTTGCCGATACGAACAATTACGATTTTACCCTCCCGGTTGGCTCACCGCTCCTGACTTATGGCACCGACGGCAAACCGATTGGCGATCCGCGCTGGGGCACCAATTATGTCAATGCCGTCCAGCCGCAGCCTGAAAATCTTCCAGCGGAATTTGGCTTAGCACCGGTTTATCCCAATCCGTTCAACCCCACCGCGACCGTCAGCTTTAGTCTGCCGGCGGGCGGTTTAACAAAATTAGCGATTTACGACCTGTGGGGCAGGGAAGTTAGGGTAGTGGTGAATGAATATCTTAATGCCGGTGAGTATCACTTTACTTTTGATGGCAGTCGGCTGCAATCGGGTGTCTATGTCTGCCGACTGACCGCGCAGGGGCATATCACCACCCGGAAAATGGTTCTGCTTAAGTAGTCAGTGCTAATTGCTGTAATTGATGTTTTTGGATAATAACAATCAGCTGTGATATCTAAAATAGGAATCTATCCATTGAAAAAAATATTTAGCGTTGTTCTGTTATTGTTTTTCGGAAATAGTAATTGGAATCTAACGGCTCAGCCGGTTGCCTTCCCCGGAGCCGAAGGCAGTGGTCGTTTTTCCAAAGGTGGGCGCGGCGGTACGGTTTATGAAGTCACCAATCTGAACAACAACGGCACCGGATCATTGGTAGATGCGGTAAGCCAGTCCAATCGCACGGTGGTTTTTCGGGTGTCGGGGACGATCGCCTTGGGCAGTGTAATCCTCAAGCCTAAATCCAATATCACTATCGCCGGTCAAACCTCCCCCGGCGACGGCATTTGTATCAAGGGGCGTATTCAGATCAACAACAATAACATCATCATCCGTTATCTGCGGGTGCGGGTGGATGCCGGTGCCGCCAATTCCAGCGGTGATGCCATCGATATAGACAAGGGTACCAATATTATCATTGACCATGTCAGCGCCTCGTATGCCCGTGACGAGGGCATTTCCTGCCAGGAGACGTCGGACAGTGTCACGGTCCAATGGTGCATCATCAGCGAGGCTTTGACCTTCGAGAATCACAGTTACGGCTCGCTCATCCGGGGTGATTTTGGTGATCAGAAGACCTATCATCACAATCTCTATGCTCACAATAACGGTCGCCTGCCGCGTCCGGGGAATTACACCTCGGCGACTAATGACACTCTGGGACTCTTCTTCGATTTCCGCAATAATGTGGTTTTTAATTGGGCTGGTTCATCCCCGGGCTATAATGCTGACGCCGACCCGATCAGTCGTTATAATTTTATCGGTAATGTCTACATTTTAGGGCTGGAATCCAGCACCAGCAGCAAACTTTTTAAGGAAGACGCCTATAATTCATATGCCTACTTTGCCGACAATATGTTCAACGGGGTAATTCCCGCTGATCAGTGGAGTTTAGTAAAATTCAATGGTTTTACTACTGACCAAATAAACGCCTACAAACAGCGCTCCTACCTTATCCCGATGGAACCGGTCAGCACGACTTCGCCGGAACAGGCTTATATTGACGTGCTGGATTTCGCCGGATGCAGTTACCCGGTGCGCGATACTATTGATCGAAGGATAGTGCAGGATGTGATCAACCAAACCGGGCATTCGATTGCTTACACTACGGATCAACCCGAAGGCGGCTGGCCGCTGTTAAGCAGTCTGCCGGCGCCGACCGATACCGACCATGACGGCATACCCGACGACTGGGAAACTGCCAACGGTTTGAATCCCGCGGATGCCGGCGATCGCAATCTTCTTGCCGAAAATGGCTACACCATGCTGGAAAATTATCTGAACGGTTTGGTTGATCAAGGTCCGCAGCGGATTACCCCGGAGCCGGTTGTGGCGGGTGATTTCCTGTTGAGAAACAACTATCCTAATCCATTCAATGCGACGACGACGATTCAATTTTCATTATTCCGGTCGGGGATTGCCGAAATCCGGATTTACGACCTCACCGGTCGAGCCGTGAGAACTTATCCACGGCAGCGTCTGGCAGCCGGGGAATATAGACTAACGTGGCCGGGAGATAATGATGCCGGTAGACCAGTTGCTTCCGGGATTTATTTCTGTGCAATGCAATTTGAAGGTAGAAGTCAATTGTTGAAAATACAGGTACTGCGTTGAGATTATTTTTCACAACTCAGATGATAGAAGATTTGAGGACTAACCGTGCATCATAACAAATCAATAATTTATTTTGTCACTGTTCTGATCATTATCGGGAGCTTGACGACTGGTTTATTGGGGCAAACCCGCAGTCGGGTCAGCGGTGTTGTTCATGACCACGAGACGGGAGCACCTTTGGTCGGAGTCAATATTATCATTGTCGACACCGACTTGGGCGCGGCCTCGGATGTCAATGGCAATTATATTATCATCAATGTGCCGGTTGGAACCTATAGCATCCGGGCTTCGATGATCGGTTATGAGGCGCAAGTCTTAACCGGGGTAATGGTTTCGGCGGATTGTATTACACGCTTGGATTTTACTTTACGACCGACTGTTATCCAAGGGCAGGAGGTCATCGTCACCGCGCCGCGGGATGAATTGCACAAGGAGGTGTCTAATACTCAGTTAGTCGTAGA
>CAZAKO010000115.1:0-5879 GCA_964485745.1 uncultured bacterium | reverse complement strand
AATCAGCGACTTACGACCGAAGAAAAAAGAGTTGTAAATTTAACCCGCTCGGCTTTTGCCGGACAGCAAAAATACGCCACCATCACCTGGTCGGGTGACATCGTCGCTAAGTGGGAAGTATTTAAAAATCAAATTCCGGCGGGATTGAATTTTTGTATGGCGGGGCTGCCCTACTGGACAACCGATATTGGCGCTTTTTTTATCCAATCTGCCAAAGTGGGTGGGCTTGGTAGAGGCGCCTGGTTTCGGGATGGGGACTTCGATGGTGGTTTGGCGGATGACAATTACAAAGAACTTTATGTAAGATGGTTTCAGTTTGGTGCTTTCTGTCCGATGTTTCGGGCGCATGGCACCGATTTTCCGCGGGAAATCTGGTGCTTCGGTGAACCGGGGAACTGGGCTTATGACGCCCTGTTGAAGTTCGATAATTTACGATATCGCCTGCTGCCCTATATCTATTCCATGGCATGGAAAGTCACCAACGAAGGCTATACTCTGATGCGCGGGCTGGTGCTGGATTTCAGACTGGATCACCATGTATTTGAAATTGCCGACCAGTTTATGTTTGGCTCGGCGATTTTAGTGAATCCGGTCACCAAGCCAAAGGCGACCTTTCGCGAGGTCTATTTACCATCAGGTTCGAATTGGTACCATTTCTGGACGGGGAAAAAGTATTCGGGCGGACAGACAATCCCTGTTCCAACTCCGATAGACGAAATACCGCTATTTATCAAGGAAGGTTCTATCATTCCGATGGGACCGTTGATTCAATATGCCACCGAATCGGTTGATCCAATTGAGCTCAGAATTTACCCCGGTGCCGATGGCAACTTCATTTTATACGAAGATGAGAATGACAATTATAATTATGAGAAGGGTATCTATTCCATTATTGATTTCAGATGGGATGATAGCAGTCGCCAGTTAATTATTGAAGATCGAAAAGGGGAATTTCCCAAGATGCTGAAAAGCCGGAAATTTCATATTGTAGTCGTCAGTAAGGGCAGGGGCGTTGGTGTAGATTTAGTTCAAAATCCGGATAAAATAATTCAATATGAGGGGAAGAGGAAAATAGTTATACTTTGATTCAGATGATAGAATGGATTTCAAAAATTTTTGTTAAAATTTAACTAAAGGAGATATGCGCCATGCAAAAAGTTACTATTTTCATTAGTGGCTTTGTGATTATGTTACTGGCAAGCACCACCATTCTTGCCCAGAGTTGTCTGTTTATTACCGTTGCGGATACAATTAAATCCACCGAAGAAGGTATAGCTCAGATGATAGAGAGCTGGGGATACCAGGTTACCCCGGACTCGGTAGGCAGTTTAGTTGACTATACCGCTGATGATTATGCGAATTATACGTTCGCCTTTGCTTCCGAATCTATTAATTCAACCAAATTGGCTCCCTTCAAGCTTATCCCGATTCCCCTGGTCACGACTGAAGCCTGGGCTTCGAAACCAGCTGCTTTAGCCTGGTGCGACGCACCCACGGCAGCTAATATCGCCCCGGAACCGGTTCTGATTGTGGATAATACCAACCACCCATTGGCAGCCGGGCATGCAGAAGATGATCTGATAGATTTGGTTACCGATCCTGCGGGATTCATCATTCCCACAATACCCAGCATCGATGTGATTACTATTGGGGTCTTAGAGAGTGATCCGACCAAAAGCATTATTTATGGGATTGAAAAAGGTACGGAGACGACCGATGGATACATTACCGAAAATCGGGCAGTATGTATCGGGATTCATGAATACGGATATGCTTCGATGACCGAAGCTGCCTTCGAATTTATTCACGCGGCGATTAACTGGGTCACGGAAGATAGCTCAGGAGTAGCCGAAAAAATCAAGGAAACTCCCACCGCTTTTCGACTCGCTCAGAATTATCCCAATCCGTTTAATCCGGCGACTGAAATAGAATTTTCTATTTCCGAAAAAGCATATACCAATTTGACCGTCTATAATGCGCTGGGGCAAATTATGGAAACATTGGTCAATGGAGAGTTGAATGCTGGTAAATATCATGTCGTCTTTAATGCGGTCAATATGCCCGCGGGAGTTTATTTTTATCAGATTAGGTCCGGCAGCGGCTCTGAAGTTCGCAAGATGTTATTGTTGAAGTAACCCAGTAAAACTATGAGATGAGAAAAAAATGAAAGATTTGTTTGTAGAACTTGGTTTTTGTTTAATCCTGGGGTATTCTGTATATGGTCAATCACCCTCGTTCAAAACCTATATGAATCCGGTTATCCCGGGCGATCATCCGGATTGTACCTTATCCCGGTTTGGAGATGATTATTATACTACCGGCTCGTCATTTGCCACGACGCCAATTATTTATCATTCCACCGACCTGATTCACTGGGAGGCAATCTCCCAGCCGGTAAGTAATAGCTGGTCGCTGTTTGGAACGACCGCGACCTCCGGGTGCTGGGGTGGTCATCTGGTTTTTTACGATAATAAATACTGGCATATTTTCGGTCGTGCCGGGAAGATGTATTTTGTCACGGCAGATCAGCCGGAAGGACCCTGGAGTTCACCACCGGTTGAAATCCTCTGCCCTGCGAGCGTTCCGGGACTCGGCATGGACAACTCCATTTTTATTGATGATGACGGCAGCTGGTACTTGCTGGTCAAAAATGGTCAGGAAAATAATTGGATTGTGCAGTTAGGTAACGATGGGCAGCCTGCCGGTGCAATTTATGATTTGCGCTGGCTCAATCCGGCGCCGGCGTACCCCTATAGTTGGGCGGAGGGTCCGGTAATGTGGAAGCATAAAGGCTATTATTTCTACTCTTTTGCGATTCATATCTATGCTACCCAGAGAGTTATGTGCAGCAAGACCCTCACGGACGATAAGTCAGCCTGGACAGTTCCAGTAAATTTCTTCAATGAAAGTGACCCCCAAAAAGGAAGTGCCGTGTTCCGGGTACCCAATCACTGTTCACCGGCGGTCATGGCGGGTGACAGTACCTGGTGGGTAATTTATCAATCTTATGGGACTTCTGAATGGGAGGGCTTGGGTCGGCAGGGGCTGGTGAGTCAGGTGCGCTATGTCGCCGATAGTATCGCGGTCGCCGATTTCCCGATCAATGAGCCGCTGCCCGCTCCCAATTTGCCCAGCAGTGGGATTCCCTGGATGGTGCCCAAATCGGACTTTTTCAATTTGGATCAATTAAATCCCGAGTGGCAGCTATTGGGCTATTCGCCGAGTAGTCCCTACTCCCTGACCGATCGTCCCGGCTGGGTCCGATTATTGCCCAAGAACCAACATAGCACAATCATTAAAAGCGATGCCGAACATAATTACGCGCTAATCACCCGTCTCGATTTTGATCCTCAATCAACCAAAGATGAAGCCGGCATTCGAATTATGACCGGTTTGCAAACGCTTTATGCCAAACTCTACAGCTCGGTTAATAGTGATGGGAAAAAGGTCATCTGTTTCAGCTTTGATAAAACGTATTACGAAGTCGAAAATACGGTTGGCAACCTGGTCTGGCTCAGACTATTCCGCGATAACCATAATCTGAGAGGCTATTTCAGCGCCGATGGTCATTACTGGACTCAAGTCGGGAGTCTCATTAAAGTTACCAAAATGGATGCTCAGCAATCAGATTATAACGCCTTTACCGGCAATCGGCAGGGATTATATGTCAAAGGTCGGTCGGCGGATTTTGACCTTTATATCTACCGCGACGCTTACTCCCCGATTTTGGCAGAATGTCCTGCTAATCAATCCGGCACCATAAGGAAATCTACCAAACAGGGATATGTGTTGGATAATATTCATGCGAATGATTGGACAATGTTTGCCGGGGTTGAATTTGGTGGCAATCCGGATTACAGTAAAATACCAGACTCACTGAAGGTTATTGCCTCCAGCGCGACTACCGGTGGCACTGTTGAAGTGTGGTTGGATTCACTGGATACCGGCGACAAGATTGCCATGTGTCCGATAAGTAGCACCGGGGACTGGGCAGTGTTCCAGACTTTCACCGTTCCGGTTGAACCTGTCTCCGGGCGGCATGATGTCTATTTAAAATTTACCGGCACCGAAACCGACCGGTTGTTTCAGCTGCAATGGTTATATTTCACTGTGTTAGGTGATACCTGTACCGCGATCGGTAAAATTCCCGATGCAGCAATTCCGCAAGGCTTTGGCTTGGAGCAGAACTTTCCCAATCCGTTCAATCCTGCTACTACAATCAGATTCAAAATTCCCGAGCGATCATTGATATCACTAAAAGTTTATAATCTGTGCGGCGCGGAGGTTAGTGAGCTGGCGGGGCAGGAATTTGCTGCCGGTGAACATACCATTCTGTTCGATGCCTCGCAATTGTCCAGCGGAATCTATTTCTATACCTTGAGGGCTGACGGCTCAAAATTTTTAGAGACGAAAAAAATGGTGATTGTTAGATAAACATTTTCGTGCTTCTTTGGAAATTGACAACTTTAAAAAAGGAGGTGTCTTATGCGGTTTGTCAGAGTATTTATTTTATGTTTGATATTGAGTTTTGTTAACCTAATTGTTGCGGAGGGAATAAATCGAATTATTGTCAATACTGACCTCGGAACGGATAAAATAAGTAAAGAGATATATGGTCATTTTGCCGAGCACTTGGGTAATTGCATTTACGGCGGATTCTGGGTTGGAGAAGATTCAAAGATACCGAATACCCGGGGTATCCGCAACGATGTCATTGCCGCTCTCCGGGAGATTGACCCTCCGGTGATTCGCTGGCCCGGCGGCTGCTTTGCCGATACTTACCACTGGCAAGACGGCATCGGACCGCGCAGTCAGCGACCTTCAATTATCAATACCACCTGGGGTGGAGTTACCGAGGATAATAGTTTCGGTACGCATGAATTTTTAGACCTTTGTGAGCTGGTTGGCGCCGAACCTTATATCTGCCTGAATGTCGGCAGCGGGACTGTGCGCGAAGCAGCCGAGTGGGTGGAATATGTCAACTCAAATGCAATCAGTCCAATGACGGATCTGCGCAAGAAAAATGGGCGCGAACAACCCTGGAACGTCAAATTCTGGGCGGTGGGCAATGAGAGCTGGGGCTGCGGCGGCAACATGACCCCGGAATATTATGCGGATCTGTTCAAACGATTCTCGACCTATTTACGCTCCGGACATTTATATCGAGTCGCCAGCGGCGGAACCGATCCCGATTATAATTGGACCGAGGTTGTACTCCAAAAAACCCAAAAATATCAGCATTTAATCCAGGGCTACTGTTTCCACTACTACACCGTGTGCCACGGTTGGGATAAAAAGGGCTCGGCGACAAAATTCGATGAGAACGACTGGTTTCATACCCTGAAAAACACGCTGGTCATGGAAGGGCGCCTCGAACGGCATATTGGCTTGCTGGATGAGTACGACCCGGCGAATAAAATTGGTCTGATTGCCGATGAGTGGGGCAACTGGTATGATGTCGAACCAGGCACCAATCCCGCTTTTCTTTATCAGCAGAACACTTTGCGGGATGCAGTTACGGCGGCTCTGTATCTTAATATTTATAACAATCATGCCCGCCGGGTTAAAATGGCGAACATCGCCCAAACGATTAATGTACTGCAATCCGTGCTGCTTACCCAGGGCGATAAGCTAGTCAAAACCCCGACCTTTTATGTCTTCAAAATGTACAAAGTTCATCAGGATGCAATCCTCCTGCCAATCAATGTCGAGTGTGAAGACTATTCGTTTGATGGAATGACTCTGCCGGGAGTCAGCGCATCTGCCTCAAAAGACAGTGCGGGAAAAATCCATATCTCGCTGTGTAACCTAGATCCAAACAATCAAAAGGAGGTTAGTGTCGAGCTACGGGGTACCGAAAAATTAGCCAAAGTCAAGGG
>CAZAKO010000114.1:0-5927 GCA_964485745.1 uncultured bacterium | reverse complement strand
AAATTAAAAACATCCCGATTGTCGCCAGAATGAACCAGCTGAGTTTCCAATCAATAACTGCGCTGATTTTGCTGGTTAGGGTGTCAATATTAACACCACTTGCGGGCGAGGCATAATAAATCGGAACACCACAAAAGATTGCCGGATTCCACAATGGTTTATTATGTGTAGTTTGCTGATAATTTATTATATATTTGCTCTGAGCAATTGAGGATATTTTATCGCCGCCTGACGGCTCTAAGCGATCGATCACATAGGGCTTGTAAAAAGATACTAAAATAATCAGCAGGAGAAGTGTCATCATCACAAGCGAGTTTTTCAATCCGATTTTATCTAATATTCCCGACCTGACAAGTTCATCTGTTTTTGGGTTTGGTTTATGCGGTTTGGGATTCATGATCTGACCTTACTTGTAAGTTTAATGTAATTTAAAATTTGAAATGTTCTTTTTCCAGGATGCGGGATTGCGCCATTGAATCCAGATTTTTTTAATGATATCGAGCTCGACTTGTTCGAAGAAATTCCAGCAATAAAGCCCAATCGGGAAAATTAATACTAGAAGAAGTTTACCCAGTAAACGTACCAACAATAATTCATTGGCAATTAAGAAGCCTATTCCGATTAAAAAGCCTCCCAGACAAAGCATTTTATACAATTTTACAACTTCGTATGGAATTTGATATTGCTTCTGGGCTGCCTGATACATTACATAGAAAAAGATCATCTGGGTCAATAGCAGCGCCAGTGCCGTACCAGTTGTTTTAAAAAGTGTCACAAACAGAAAATTTAGCCCAACGTTCCCCAATGCTATCATGGTGACTATTAATCCAATAATTTTCGTTTTCTTTTTAAGGTTCAAACCAATAGTTGCCAGGTCTTTTAACATTCCAAATACCGTTGCAAAGCATAGAATCGGGATAAGCCGGTAAGCCGGCCAATAAGCTTTATCTTTGGCGAATAACTTAACTACTTCCTGACCATATAGCGACAGTACCAGGACGAAGAACATTACTCCGAATGTCATATAAGTCATGACCTTCGCATAAAATCGCTTATTATTCGGATCCTCCATTTTTTGATAGATCAATGGAGTAAGTGCTAAATTTACCGAACTAATAATTAACACATTCAAAGTATTGCTGATTTTAAATCCTAACGAATACACACCGACATCGGACAGCTGTCCCAGAATATTCAATACATAACGATCTGCGATAGTCAATAACACTCCTGCCAGAGATGATAATGCTAATGGGTAACTATACTTTAGCATTTCTTTCAATAGTGTAAAATCAAACTTCAATTCCGCATTCTGCCAGATAAACTTTCCCAGAAATAAGATATTGGCTACATACCCAAGTATTTGAGCGAGGTAAATGCCTTCGACCTTCATTCCTAATTTTAAAATAAAAAAGAGAGTGAGTATTAGGCTAACAATAAAATTTGTGATGTGCGAATTGGTGTAAAGAATCGCCTTACCCTGAATTCTTGCCAGAGTAATAGGGATGATGGTAACAATCTGCAAACCGGCACTGATTAACATGAGCTGGATTAAATTGACATATTTTGTATTGTGAAACAGAAATTGAGTAAATGCCTTAGCCCATGGTATAAATCCCATGAACATTAATCCTACTAAAAAGATCGAAAATGTCAAAGTCGTCAAGAAAATCGTCTTCTGACGATCACGATAATCAGGATCCCAATACCAGCGAATAAGTGGTAGATGCAGCGCCAGACTGAAAATCTGAATAAGCACTTGGGTCGTCACCTCTAATATTCCTAAAATTCCATACTCAGCCGGTGACAGATGCGTAAGGTATACCGGTAAAAGGATGAATCCCGAAATACGTAGAACTATATTTCCTAAGCTATAAATTAAAGTGTCTTTAATACTGGTTTTAATTAAATCGATCATTGATGTTCTGGGGCAAATTTACTCTTATTTTTAGATGAAGCCGAGCCAAAAGGTGCGAGCCACTCCAGATTCAGGTGTAAATAGGACATTAGTACGCCAAGTAAGGCTTTAATCCGCCAAATGGCTAATATTGCTGGCCATTTTTTGCATGATTCCCGATAATACTGTCGGGCTGTTTTCCAGTCTCTTACCATTAGCTTATATCGTCCACCCCGGATCAGGATGATTGTCAGCATCTTTTCCCAGTAATGCTGCAATTCGGAAGGCAATATATTAACATTGCTAGCAATTTGGATTGGTAATGAATTTAATGTATTTAATAAAACGGGAATCATTATTTTTGTCAAAGGTACAATTTGTTGCCTGGTTAATTGAGAGGCATGCCGACGCCAGGTGGTTAGTGGTTTCGGAATAAAATAGAACGATCCAACCGTAGCGATTTTTAGCCAGGTTGGATAATCTACAGTTTGTAGTCCCGGGACTGATAAAAAACCACCTATCTGATGCATTGTCTGCATGCGCACTGAGGTTCCCTGCGCGGGAATATAACATTGCTTCAACAGAAGATTATAGGCTTTTCCGAGAGGAATATTATTTAGGACAGCAAGATCTTCTGGATTAGTCGGAATCTTCGGGGAAGTCCAGGTATAGCCCTTCTCTTCGACCTGCACCTGGCAAAAGGATAAAACTACTTCTGGATCCTGAAAAGATTCATAATGGCTGGCAAGTAACTCTGGAGTGCAATAATCATCACCTTCTAAGATTGTGATAACTTCACCGGTCGCCAGGCTAAGCAATTTATTGTAATTAATTGCCAGATTAATTGAGCCTTGGTTTCTTTGATAATAATATTTAATCCTCTTATCTACCAAATACTGCTTAACCACCTCTCTGGTTTGGTCATTTGATCCGTCATCCAATATGACTAATTCCCAATCGGAATAGGTTTGTTTCAGCACGGATTCGATACATTGGGCGATAAAAGGCGCATGATTATAAGTTAGGCTGAGTACCGAAAATTTCATTGGAGTTAGTCGTAGTTTTTTGAAGGTATTAGTGTTTGGATAGAATATTGTTGAGTAAGGTTCATAGTGTTAATTTATTTCACTGGGATTACTTATTCTTTGGGCTAACATTATCCACTGCACTGTAATGAATTCTTCATAGGCAGAGGGTTTAGCAATAATGAGTGAAAGAATTCTGGCAATTGTTTTACCCCGCCATCTTTTCCAGCGGTTGCGGGAATTGGATTGACATGATTGAATCTCAAAATTGCTTTTCGTTAATAATTCAGTGATCGTAGAGCACGTGAAAAATCGTAAGTGACCTTGATCCATTATGCCAAAAGGCGTGTAATCCCAGCGTCCTTTGCAGACCAGATCAAATAATACTCCTAAATTCCTTACATTAGGGATACTCATCAATAACATACCGTGCGGCTTGATTATCCGGGACACTTCGGACATTACTGACCACGGATCAACAGTATGTTCTAATATATCTGCCATTATTATCCAGTCAAATGATCCGGAATCTATTGTTGGCAGGATGGATTCCGCATTACCAATTAGCACCTTGGATAATCGGGTACGGGCTACTTCCGCAATTTCTGGGACTATTTCTATCCCGACATATTCTTTGGGTGAGGTGGCTTTGATAATGTCTTCACCCAACTTTCCTGAGGCACAACCGAGATCCAAAATTCGCCCGGGATTAAATGGGATTAATGCCACTAAATCTGCATTAGTATTGGAAAAGTAAGTGGAATCGGTTTTTGAGCCATGAATTTTGATAATTTCGTCATCTGGCATTTAAGATTTCCTTCACCCTTTGCATTATTTGCTCTTCCCGCTGTGACAGGGAAAAATTGAATATTGCTCTTTCTCTAATTTGTTCAGCAGATAGCTGAAAATTTTTCTGAATTTCAGTCAAGTCTATATTTTCCCAAGCATCGGGAGACACAACTATACCTACCGGTCCTGCAATTTCTGGCAAAGCTGTCTCTGAACTAATTATCGGTATGCATCCAAATAACATGGATTCTAGTAACGATCTACCGAAGGTTTCCATGCGCGAGGGTTGGCAATAGATACTTGCTTCTTGATAAAACGGGATTAGCTCCTTCATCTTGAGCGGTGGCTCCAGCTGACAATTTCGTGGCAGTGATTCGATTTTCGGATACATCCCTGCTGAGAAGCCAATCCAGCGAAAATGATATTGGGGATTTCTTTGGGCGAGCTTCAGCCAGCGATCTAAACCTTTGACTAAATACCGTCTCTCACTGTAAACCAGTCCAATCGTTAAAACTATTTTAGGATCTTTTATTAAGGTTGAACTGGGCTCCAAGGCTGTTGGCTCGATACCTAAATATATCACTCGAGAGTTGAGTCGTCTATCCCGTTGATAAAGGTTATGTTTTGTAAAGTGACTCTGGCACCAAATGTCAGTTGCCAGATGGAAAGTCAGTTTGACTGCCAGACGCCGTTGCCAGTGAATCCAGGCACCCCAATCAATTTCCGGCATAGCAATAACATCAAAACCACCCGCAATTGCAATAAATGGTTTTCTCAATGTTCGGGCGATTATCACCGGTAAAACCGAATGATAGTCGGCGAACCAGGATACTATTAACTGACATCGAAGAGTCTCATAGATGCTCTTGAAAAGGACCCGAATGGTTTTTCCCAGATCTTTTCCAAAACCACTAGTGTAAATTGATTTAACCTTCCCAATTTTAGAAAAGATGTCAATATCATCCTGAACGAAGGAACCAGGAGCCGAACCAATGATTAATATTTCCAATTTTCTGCTCATTGAAATAACCCCTTCGAGCCCATAAAATCATCGCGGGTGACTGATTCTTTGTTGCCGGAATTCTTAATCAAGTAATGAATAAATCTAACCAGTTGTGAAAAGGGGATCCAATGTTTCCACCACAGTAAAAAAGTTGCATAAGGAATATAGAATAGTTTCCAGATCGGGTAGAATGTCGGACTTAGCCATGTTTTCATATTTATCAGGCGATTCAAATTGTGGATATAAACTAGTGGAATAATGGAATGAGGTGAAACCTTCTTAATCGAGGTAGCAACCTTATGTTTAATTTCTGCCTCCCAGCATACAGCCATGCGACGGTTCTTCGTCTGCATCAACTTCGCAAACCAGTAATCCTCCTCACCAAAGAAAAATTTTTCGGTAAGGAATCCTTCGACTTTTATAACCTCCGATTTTATTAATAGAGCACAGCCGGTGAGAAAAGTCCTTTCTGTAAATCCTTGACGTGGAAAACGTGAGCGCGCCTTTTTTCTCCCTGAGAAAGTGCGATCTCCCCAGAAAGTCAAATAACCGCCAATATCCCATACAAGGTCCGGCTTGTAATAATAAGTAATGACTGGAGCCCAGGCATCTATCTGGGTTTCTCGTTCCGCCATATCAAGCAAATTAATCAAAAAATCCGGCTTAACTTCTGTGTCGTTATTCAACAGCAAAAACCATTTAAAATTATCCACCCCTAGAAAATTCAGTCCCGCATTAAAGGCTGCCGCATAGCCAAGATTTTCATGGTTTATTAGAATGTTGACAGAACTAAAATCCTTCGGCCTAAACTGCTGATAATAAGAACGATTTCGTGAGGATACTTTATATCTTAATTCCTGCTGATCGAGGAAAGCTTTGATTTGCTCGATGCTATCATCGGAAGAGCCGTTATCAACAACTAAGATAGAAATAGGCAGCTTGTCTTCTGCCTTTAGTAGGGAGTCGAGACAGCAAATCGTGTCGGCTGCATTATTCCAGGTTGGAATAATAATCGCAGTTTTAATTTGATTATGAGTAATAGGAATTATTTAGCTCCATTTTAATTAATTTCACTTGTAGTAAGCATCAATTTCATCCTTTACCGATTTGAAATGACGCGATTCGATATACATCTTCTCCCAAATTGCCAATCCCAAAACGATCCATAGGAAATTGTAATGCCAGCGCAATCGGGGATCCGGTGGATAATTCA
>CAZAKO010000113.1:0-5955 GCA_964485745.1 uncultured bacterium | reverse complement strand
GAGCCGGAGCGGATTATTACCCTCGAGAGTATCCTATTTGGAGTAGCCGGATTTTTGGAGCAACCCAATCAAAAATATCTGCTGCTCGGGGGTGAATATTTCAATGGTCTGGTAACCCGCTGGTGGAAGCTCCAAGATCGGATACCTGCTGGCAATTTTCCCCGCCGTTGGCATTTTGCCGGAATTAGACCGGTGAATCATCCAACTCGCCGAATTGCGGCATTAGCCCAGATTATAGCCGCGTTTTATCCGAATGACCCAGCCCAATCATGGATTAATCAAGTTATTACGCTTCAATCCTGCAATGGATTAATCGCCTGGGCGAGCAGCTATTTTCAACAACCGGTCGGTATCTGGCGTAATCATCCTCTGTTTGTTCGTCCGAAAGTCAGGGTATTACTGGGTTCACGACGATTAATGGACCTGGTGAGTAATCTTTTATTGCCATTCGCTGCGGCAATTGCTGCCATTCGTCAGGATGAGAAATTGCATCAAAAAGCGATCAGTTATGCGCGCGCGGTTCCGCGTGGTGAAATTCCGGCAAAGATCATGAAATGGTATCAATCCCTGCATTTATCGCCAAACACATTGAGTAAAAATTATTTAATTCAAGGCGCGATTGAGTTTAATCGTAGATTTTGTGAATTAAATTTATGTAAGTTATGCCCGTTAGAGAATTATGCGCATAGATAAAAAAATCATCTCTGTCCCCCAGGCGCAAGAAATCATTGAAACTGCCACAAAAGAGTGTCGGAAGGTTGTTTTTACTAATGGTTGCTTTGATATTCTGCATGTTGGTCATCTGCAGCTGTTAGAGAAAGCAAAATCTTTTGGGGATATTTTGGTTGTCGGCTTGAATTCCGACCGATCAGTTAGAAAATTGAAAGGTGCAGGGCGTCCAATCTTACCCCAAAAAGATCGAGCCCGCTTACTTGCTGCTCTCGCAATGGTTGATTATGTGGTGATTTTCGATGAGGACACACCTCGCGAATTGTTATCCCGGATCAGACCGCAAATTCTGGTTAAAGGGAGCGATTATGCTTATCGGGAGATTGTCGGTAGAGAGGTAGTCCAGGAGGTTAAAACAGTACCCCTGGTGAAGGGTAAATCCAGCAGCCAGATCATTGCTATGATTCGTTCTGACCGGGAACAATCCACTTGATTATCAGTTCTTGATAGCCTAAGTTTGCGCCTGTAAAAATGCGAGATTATAGGGATTTTAATGAATAAGGTGAAAAAAATTGTCGGCTTATTATTGATAGTTCTGGCTTTCTGTAATTCTGGTTATTCAATTGATCAAAGCACGGGTTTTGGCGTGGATTCGTTAACATCCGAGAATGATAACGAGAGTCCCGAACTGTTTGATTTGATGTTTTCGGAAGCGAAGATCTTTTATATAGATGCTTTAATTGCCGCTTATTTTGGCGATACGTCTGAGGCGAAGTACTGTTTTGATCGCTGCTTTGAAGTCGTAGCGGGAATTAGTGATCTGGACACTCTGACCTTACTCCAACAAGATAATTTTGACCGTTTTTATAAAAAAATCACTTTTGATTTTCAAAACAATTTTGCCTATTTGAACGGCGATTCGGGGATTTATCGAGTTGAATTTATGCAGGACGAATTCAGTGAATCGGTCTTTGATACAGTTGCTTTGGCACACGATACCCTGGTAATTGTTGATGATCGTCCGGGGCATTTGCCGCTGGTTAAATCTCGCCAAGTTAAACGGATCATTGAATATTATTCAAATCGAGAACGTAATCGTTTTCAAGAATGGCTCGATAACTCAGGACTGTATCGGGAACACATGGTTAAGATTTTAAAAAAGTATGGTCTTCCCGAGGAGCTGTTCTATCTGGCTTTAGTCGAAAGCGGTTACAATCCGGTTGCCTATTCCTACGCACATGCGGCTGGACCCTGGCAATTTATTGCTTCCACCGGAGCAATCTATGGACTCAAGCGGAACTGGTGGATTGATGAACGTCGCGATCCGATAAAATCTACCGAAGCCGCAGCCCGCTATTTAAGGAAATTGTATGATGAATTTAATGATTGGTTTTTAGCCCTGGCCGCCTATAATACCGGTGAACTGCGGGTCTGGCGGGCGATTCAGCGTGAAGGGACCAGAGATTATTGGAAACTCCGTTCATTACCGCGCCAAACCAGAAATTATGTTCCAACCCTAATGGCAGCAATCACGATTGCGATTAATCCGGAAGATTATGGATTCGTGAATAAACCCCATAATACCTGGCAGTGGGACGAAGTGATCGTGGAACGCAGTTATGAATTCGAAGACATTGCCCGGGTTTGCGGAATATCTTCAAATATCTTGAAACAGTATAATCCCGAATTACGGCGCTGGATTACTCCACCGGATATAAGTAATTACACCCTGCGGGTTCCTATGGGAAAAGGAGCCGATTTACAGCAGAAATTGGTTGATTTGCCCGAAGCCGAAAAAAAACCAGAAATGGTAACTCATACAGTGAGAAGAGGACAAACTATATCAATCATAGCCCAAAAGTATCGAGTTAGCGTCTCCGCGCTGGTGGCTGCTAACAATATTACCAATATCAATCAGCTGCGGATTGGTCAGGTTTTGAACATACCGGTCAACGATTATTATGCCAGCGCGATTGTAACTTCTGATCAGGATATTGTCTTTCATCAGGTCAAGAAAGGTGAGACCCTCACTCAAATTGCGCAAATGTATGGAATCAGTGTCAGTAAACTCCGTTCACTCAATAATCTATATGGAAAAAAATATATTTATACCGGTCAAAGTTTGCGAGTCCTGAGTAAAAAGAACCCAGCACATTTTTCCAATGTCCAATCTGACAAGGGGTCCAAAATTGTACATGTGGTTAAAAAAGGGGAAACTCTTAGTGAAATTGCCGAGGCGTACAAGGTTGGTTTAAGTAATATCCGGGCTTGGAATAATCTGTATGGTTCAAGGTTTATCTATCCCGGTCAGAAGCTCGTTATTTATAAGTCTCAGGGAAGTTAAATCAAAAAGGAATTGTGAATCACTGCCGCCAAACGTAAATTCGGGTGTTCTTAGACAAAAGGGCAGCAGGTTTTCGCTACTGTTTTAAGAAAAAAGGAGATAATTTCTATTTTAATTCATAATCCCTCTTTAAATTGTTGCTGAAAATGGGGAGGTAATACCGTGACAAAGGCTGACATCGTTGACATCGTATCGCATGCGACTGGGTTGACTAAAGTTGACACAGAAGCTGTGATAGATGGCTTCATTGCGACTATTTCCAATTCGCTTCAGCGTGGGAAACGAATCGAATTTCGCGGTTTTGGTAGTTTTAGTTTGAAAGTGCGTAAGCCTAAGAAAGCTCGGAATCCGGGGACTGGAGAAGAAATACGACTGCCAGAACGGATTGTACCGGTTTTTAAACCTTCCAAAATATTAAAGGATAGTATCAAGGTAGATAACATCACCTCGAGTAGAAAATAAGGTTTGATTTTAGGAGAGTTACAGTATGCCCTGTGGGAAGAAGAGAAAAAAGAGGAAAATCGCCACTCATAAACGGAAAAAACGACTCAGGAGAGATCGTCATAAGAAGAAGCTCAGATAGAAAAATCCTGCGTTTAAGGGAGTGGTGAGGGCGGTTCTGTCGTTACCACTCTTTTTTTTATGGAAGAAAGAATCTATACCGTTTCAGAGATTTCCCGTGAAATCAGGCGGGTTATCGAGCAATTTATTCCACCAGTCTGGGTCGAGGGTGAAATTTCCAATTACTCCATCAGTCGTGCCGGTCATATCTATTTTGCGCTGAAGGATGAGAATGCACTAATCAACTGTGTGGTCTGGCGCAGCGTTGCCGGCTCAATTCCTTTTCAACTGACCGGCGGTATGCGTGTGATCGTACGGGGTGATATCATCACCTATGCCGCTCAGTCTCAGTATCAGATCAATGTCATGGAAATCAGAGCTGCCGGATTGGGCAGCCTATATCTGGCATTTGAGGCGTTAAAGCAGAAATTAAGTGCCGAAGGACTCTTTGCTCCGGAATTGAAGAAACCTCTGCCGCAATTTCCGAAGCGCGTCGGGGTGATTACCAGTCTCAGTGGAGCTGCGGTCCAGGATATTTTACAAATCAGCCGACGCCGCAATCCGGCAGTTGAGCTGGTGATTTTTCCGGCTCAAGTGCAGGGTGAAAAAGCCGCCGATACGATTATCGCAGGTATCCAAACTTTTAACCGTTTGAATAATATTGATTTTATTATTTTAGCCCGGGGCGGTGGTTCAATCGAAGACCTCTGGGCTTTTAACGAAGAGAAATTGGTGAGAGCAATTGCCGATTCGCGATTGCCGGTAGTCAGTGCCGTCGGACATGAGGTGGATTTTACCCTGGCGGATTTCGTGGCAGATTACCGGGCACCGACACCCTCTGCCGCCGCCGAGATGACTATTCCGGAAAGCGTGATGATTCAATCAAGATTGAATACATTGACCAGAAATATTTGCCAGCGGGTCAGTGAATTATACCGGCAGCAACGCCAGACTTTTGACAATTTAGTATCCCGAATTAAAACGAAAAATCCTGTCGAATTAATTCATCAACGCTATCAGCGCCTGGACGAATTGGATAGACGAATGAGCCTGTCAATAATCCAAAGATTTCAGCACTCCAAATTGCATCTTGAAAAGTTTACCAGCACGATACAGGCGCTGAATCCCAAGCGGGTATTGCAGCGGGGCTATTCAATCGTTTATCTGCGACCAACAACTACGATTGTGAGTTCTATCAAGCAGGTTCAAGGCGGTCAGGAGCTCGAAATTGAAGTTGCCGATGGCCGCTATGATGCAACGGTAACGTGAATAAAATCTAAGCAGTAAAGGGAGCCCGAACATGCCCAAAAAAAGTTTTTCAATTGAAAAATCTTTCAAGCGGTTAGAGGAGATTTTGGCAATTCTGGAATCCGGTGATAGTGAGTTGGAAAATTCCATTGCCCTATTCGAGGAGGCAATTGCCTTATCTACTGAATGCCAGAAACATTTAGCAGCCCTCGAAAAACGAGTGAAAGTGCTTGTCGAACAAGCCGATGCCAATTATAAAGAAGAAGACTTGCCGGAGTGATGGAGCCTATGAGAATCGGATTACATCTTCATCCAAATTATCAGTCACTGGTAAAACCGCTAAAAGCCATAACTGATTTTTTAATTTCAAAGGATCAGCAGGTAATCTTGCCCGCGTCTGTAGCCCAACTTTCGGGCGAGTTGTCGAGTATCGTAAAATTTTTAGCCGATGAGGAAATTCCCAATGCTGTAGATGCTATGTTCAGTATTGGCGGAGACGGAACATTTTTAGGAGCTTCGCGACTGATGGCAAAAACCAACAAACCGGTACTTGGTATTCACACCGGCGGACTTGGTTTTTTAGCCGACGTTTCAATAGAAAATTTCGAAGAACGAATTACCGATTTTTTGAATGGTAATTATAAGATCGAAGAGCGGAGCATACTAAGCGCCCAGCTGCTCTTTCCTCAAAAAGTCGAGACTTTTTTTGCTTTTAATGATTTTGTTATTGACAAGGGTAATGTGCCGAATATGATCAAGGTGCGGACTTATGTAGATAATTACTATTTTAATACCTATCGCTCGGATGGTCTGATTATAGCAACACCGACCGGTTCGACGGCATATTCACTGTCGGCAGGCGGCCCGATTATCGCCCCGGATCTGAATGTGATTGTGATAGCCCCAATCTGCCCTCACAGTCTCTCGGCTCGACCGGTGGTTCTGGCGGATAGCCAGACTATTAGAATTGACTGCAGCGAATTAAACAGTGGTGTCTCGTTGATTGTTGATGGACAGCTCCGTGTTCCTCTGCATCAGGCTAAGAAAATCGAAATCCGCCGGGCAGATTTTAATCTAAAGGTCATCCGCTTTAAAAGTGATAATTTTTTTCAAACGCTGCGCACGAAAATGAA
>CAZAKO010000112.1:0-6009 GCA_964485745.1 uncultured bacterium | reverse complement strand
TCGCCTTCCAGCGACAGAATCCGCAAGCCCTGAATAGATTTGGGCGTGATGAATTCCATATAGCTGTTGTCGTCGCCTTTGCCATAAGCGAGGACCTTCATTTCGCGGAAATTGGAATTGTCTTCGGAATAGGGATAGGTCAGCATACTCATCTTGGCGATGCTGGTATTGGTTTTAGCCATTTCATCAACTTTCCGGATAATGTCGAGAACGTTTTCCTGAGCGAAAGACAGATTTGCCGCGATGAAAAATATTTCCGATAAGAAAATCATAAACTTTTTAATCATAACTGACTCCTCGCATATTTTAATGTTTACCAAATAAAAGGTATTAAGCGGTATTTGACCTTGGCGGCGTATTCCCGGTAGCCCGCAAGTTCATTAAATAAGGTTTTATCTTCCAGGGCAGTGCGGATGACGAAAAGTAGACTGACCAGAATCGAACATAGCAGGGCGTACCAGGTTCCCAGGGCGACCGGTGTAGCTAAAACCATAAAGAAATAGCCGAGATAGCCCGGATGGCGGACATACTTATACGGACCGCCGGTAGCAACCTGGTGACCACGGTCATCCTGGATGCGGACTTTGGTTGAAAAATATATATTGGAGACCATCGCCCAGGTGAATAGCAGTGAACCAGCATAGGTAATAACCAGGCCAATAACGTGAACGATGCCGGATACAGCGCCGCTCCACCCAAACCGATAATCCAATCCCGCTACAACGTAAAGGCTAAGCATAGGAAATATGGTGATGGTGGTCAGAACCCGATCCCATTTTTTGACGTTGGTTTTACTACTGCCACGTTCTTCAATCACCGCGCGGGGCAATACAATGGCATTGATAACCAGATTAATCCCACTAAGGGCAAAAAAAATCCAAGCCCAGGTCCATCTTACAGTTCCGGCCGAAATGAATAAAGTCGCGATCTGAATAAACATCGTTAAAAATACCTGAATGTAGCGGTGGACAATGGCATTTTGCATTAGGCGTCTCCTTATATCAAACGGTTTTCTTTTTATCAAAAGTCAATATCGCTGGCAAGATGAGCATAGCCGTCAGCAGACACATCAAAATACCGACGAAGAGAATCCGACCCATGGAGTTGACCGAACCGAATTTGCCGATCAATCCCAGTGAACCGAAGCCGATCATGGTGGTGAATGCCGACAGGAATACACCTTTGCCGGTGTAGCGATAAACAGTTTCGATATTTTGTTCGATCCGGTAGCGGTGCGCGAGGTGAATTCCAAAGTCAATCCCCATTCCGATGACCAGTGGGATCACGGCAATATTGATAATGTTCAATTTCTGACCCAGAAGTGGATAAGTGCCTGCCATCCAGATTAAGCCGATTATCAGCGGTACGGAGGCAAAGACCACATATTTGAAATCGCGGAAATTGAGCACCAGGAAAAAGATCACGGCCGCGAATATATAAATGCCGGCTTTACCGGACGCGCCGATAACTTCATCCAGCCAGGCCGTCAGAATCTGACTCGATCCGGTGATCCGCACCGACGCCCGCGCCACCGAACTGTTGAAGTGACGAATGTTGTCAATGCTTTCCAGCACGCCGTCTTTGGGATAAAGCGTCACCAGGTTGCGCTGACCGGTTTCATCAAACATACTCTTGCGAATATGTTCCGGCAGATCGGCGAACGTCATCGGACGGTTCGTCTGCGACATACGGGTGACGATTGCGTCCATCTCACGGGCAAAATGATAATCCAATTGACCGAGTCGGGCGGCATACCGTGCCGGATCGCTTGCAATCAACCTGATTAGTTGCTGGAACACTTCGCGTCCCGCCTGACCGACTTCCGCGCCCAAGCTCTCGCGGATCATGGCGTTACGCTTTTTGACGATCTTATTGTTTTCGCCCAGTCCGGCGACGGAGAGATCACCCATTTCGATAATATTCCATTCCGTGCGCTGAACTTCGCTGGCGAATGTTTCTATATCTGCGGTTGTGTATTTAATTGTATGATAGCGCGGTGGCATCTGGCGAATTTTTGCAATCGCGGTGAGGCGGGCTTGTTGTTCGTCCGGTGGTGGAAAAAAGTAGGACACCGAGTTGATCTCAGCAACCAGCGGCGTTTTTTCCAGTTTTTCGGTAATTTCACGGGCTTCTTCGACGCTGTTGGCGATTACCATCGAGGCAAAAGGCGTCATTTCGAATTTATCCATGACTTTAT
Source organism: uncultured bacterium (assembly GCA_964485745.1). Classification (GTDB taxonomy): domain Bacteria; phylum Fidelibacterota; class UBA2242; order UBA2242; family UBA2242; genus CAZAKO01. The sequence goes on along the minus strand of CAZAKO010000112.1, from coordinate 3,812 downwards.
TATACTGGATAATCGAGGGCATGTCCTGTGGTTCGAGCTTCATTAAATCATACTCAAGCCGGTTGAGGAACATCGTCGTAAAAAGCCCGATGGTGATAACTACACCCGCAATAATTGAGATGACTCGATGCTTATAAATAGTATTGCCGATATTAGCCAGGAACTGATAGTTAATATTGGGCAGGTGCGTTTTACGAAGGTCTTTTTTACCCCACCAGAGTAACAACGACGGTAAGATAAAAAACATCGCCAGAAAACAATTGATAATACCGGTGCCCATGATGATCCCGAACTGCTCAAATGCCTGAACGCCGGTAATCGCCATTACGAAAAAGGCGATGGCAGTAGTTACAGCCGCCAGCAAGGTGCCCATGCCAGCCTTCTGATAAGTCAGCCGCAGAGCCTCTTTGGGTTCTAATCCGTCTTCGCGATAAGTGGTGAAATTGGTTACGATCTGAATGCCGTAATCCACCCCCAGACCAATCAATAAAACCGCCATAATGCTGGTAATCATATTGATTTCTTTAATCGTGATACCAACGAATCCATAATTGAAAACAATACCTAAAATCAGTACGATCAGAATAAAAAGAATGGAGCGCAGTTGACTGAATGAAAATATAAAGAGTAACAGGATCAACACCAGGGCTACGATAGATGGAACCGCCATATCAAAACCCAGCGCATCCTGTTCGTCGCTCTGGGTTGGTAACTCACCGGTATAGCCGACTTGCAGGTCGGGATATTTAGCAACGATTGCACGCTGAATTGCTTGAAGGTCGCGCATGAAATTCACCACTTGTTCGACCTCCATCATATTAATTGTTGGGGTAATGGTGAATAGGAGCATGCTGTTGTCATGCGAAAAATTGTAAGGCTCGCCATAGAGGAAGGTTTCAGCGAGAATTTTACCCTGCTCCGGCACCGGCAATATCTCCGGATTTTCCAGATATTCCCGCAATAAGGTGAAGAAGGTTTCCAGTTGACTGAGCATCGCCACGGCATCCTTTTCCTGTTTTGCAGTCTCCAGTTCTTCTTCGGCCTCGTCGCCGGTGTAGGTTTCTTCAAAGGAATTATTAAGAGCGGTGATAAAAGGCAGAAGGTTCAGCTCGGCCAGGGTTTCACTGGTTTTTTCGATATCTTTGGCCTTCGACAGCATCAAACCCCAGTCATCAATAAACTGCCGGTCAACCTTGAGGTTGATAGCTTTAATCTTCTGCATCAGCGTATCATTCGCCTGGACCGCCGCCACGAAATCCTCGGCACATTGCCCAATGCGAACTTTGTCGTTACCCTCAATGGTGATCATCACACTGGCGCCGCCGCTGAACAGAGAATCAATCTCAATATAACTGGAAATTATCGGATCTTCTGTTGACATCAGATCCTTGATCTCAGTCCTGGTCTGGATATTATTGGCGGCGATGATGCTGAGTATGAAAAGAACAAGTGCTATAAAAGGAATCAACTTGTGATAGCGGATCACGAAACTGGCGATGCAATTCATGATTTTCTGCTCGGATTTCATTTTCCCCCCTGGGTAATGATTTATTTATTTTTTCTGTTTTAAGATACTGGACAAATCTGTCTGGCTGCTCCGTTCCGGTTTGAAGCCGACTAGCGATTTGTACATTGACAGATAGGCTGAGATAAAAAGATCCGTAATCCGTTTTAAATCAATCTTATAGTAATCACTCCATTCATCATGAAAGATTACAAAGGATAGCAATGGCGTCCAAAAAAGGAAAAAACTAGCTATGTTTGTTTTATCTTCGTCTAATTCAACACCATGTTCTTTAGCGTGTTCAAAACTTGCCCTGAAATTTTGATTGATATATTGAAATATGTTGATATGGGGTGAAGATGTGGTTTCTTTGACAGATTCGGTAAATGCGATTTTAATAAAATCTTTTTGGGATATCAAAAATGGCAGGATGTTATTTTTTAATATATTCTCGACATCATGCTCTGAGTCAGAAGCCCAGGTCATATCCGAAATCTGCAGTTTCAATTTGATTGATTTAGTGACAAAAATCTGGAATAGTTCGGATAGGATTTCATCTTTACTCTTGAAATAGTAATAGATCAGCGATTTGGTGATGCCGGCGGTTTTAGCAATCTGGTCGATGCCAGTGGCGTCGAAGCCCTGTCGGGCGAAGAGTTTTTCGGCCGTGGCGAGGATTTTCTGCTTGACATCCTCTTTGGGTTTGCGAGTCATATTTTCCTCATTTATGCTTATTTTACTGACCGTTCAGTCAAAATATACGGGGTCGATTTATTTTTGTCAAGCTGTTTTTTGAATACCTGGCCAAAATCACCATATTTTAAGGTTGCAGTCATTTCGACAAGTGTAACGAGGAGAAATCGGCTTGTTCTAGTGCGTTCGTCTAATCCGACCTCTTACCCCCTGGAATGGGGAATCTAGGTGACATTTTCAATGGTAATGAAATATGGTATTAGAAAATATATCGCCATTTCGATGCCGACTCATCGGCAGAGAAATCGCTTCAACTAATTGCGTCTGCTGTAACAGGCTTTACTCTTCTTACAGAACAAGAAGAGTGCGCCTGATATTATTTTGCTGATTCAGCTATTGCCGATACATAAAGAAATTAATGTAGATGCGCTCATCCGGAATCACGGTGATTACCGTATCAATACTTTTGTACCCTTCGCAGGTTGCCGTAATTGGATAAGTGCCATACTGAAGCTTGAACGAATACTGCCCCCAGTTATCGGCTTTTGCCAACAGGCTATCTCCCAGCCAGACTTTTCTGTCTGGGACCTCGTAGCCCAGGGTTTTAGATTGCAGGGTAGCACCGGTGCCACCTTGATACACCTCTTGCTCGCTCCATGCAGCTATTGACGGATCGGCGGCGAGGATCTCGTTATAAAGTGTCATATCTTCGAATTCACCCCATACTCTACCGCTGACAAGGCTGGGTGTAAGATAGAAGGTATGCGTGGTGGTTTTTCCAGCTTTGACGGTAATCTGTTCGGTAGTGTCCCGATAATTGAGTGCCGAGCAGATTATTTGGTAATTGCCCGGTTCAAGTTCCGGAATAGTAAATTCGCCGTCTTCAGCGGTGGTCGTTAAGAGACTGTCATTCCAAAATAAATATGCCGGATAAACCGGTGAATCATTTTGACTGATATCCTGGACACTCCCGGTAATTTTACCGTGAGTTTCGTTGGGTTCGGTTGTGTTATCGCAATTGAGATAGGTAAAGATGATGCCTAATACCAGCAGCAGCGGGAAGATGTATTTCTTCATATTCAATACCACTATTATTCCAAGACGATGGGGTTTTACTTTAGCGATTCAGGACCATCTTTTGGACTTTTTCCAGGGAACGACCGTTATGCTGGAGCTGGAGTTTATAGAAGTAAATACCAGATGGTGCTAAACTACCGTTATCCGTCAATCCATCCCAGCTTTGTACATATTGTCCGCTCGTTTTATTATCTGCCAGTAACGTCCGGATTTGCTGTCCGCGAATATTATAGATAATCAGTGAAACATAAGCCGAAGCCGGCAGACTGAATTGGATTGTGGTAGTAGCATTGAAAGGATTGGGGTAATTCTGGTTCAGACTGAAATTATTGGCAAGTGAACCAATTTCCTCATCCTGCGGGGCGATGGCGTTGGACACAAAAACACTGACCAGTTCAATCCCCTCGCCGGTTCCTAAGTTTTTGGTATACTTTTTATCAACCGCATTATTCCAGTGTTCATGCACGCCCATGCTGTGGGGCAGCGGAGTACCATCGTTTTCTGGATCGTAGATGATGTCGCTGGGCCAATTGGTGGA
>CAZAKO010000111.1:0-6040 GCA_964485745.1 uncultured bacterium | reverse complement strand
GCCGAAAATTATAATGTCGAATGCCTGATTCTGCAGATGGATACTCCCGGTGGCTTGATGAGTTCAATGCGGGACATTATCAAGGAAATCCTGAATTCCGAGGTGCCGGTTGCGGTCTATGTCAGTCCCCGCGGTGCTCAATCAGCCTCAGCCGGGGTGTTTATCACCGTCGCAGCCCACTTTGCGGCGATGGCTCCCGGAACAAATATCGGCGCGGCTCACCCGGTCAACATCGGTGGCGGCGGCAGCCCATTTGGCGGCGAAAAGCCCGATTCAGCTGATACCAAAACCATGCTGGAAAAGGTAACCAACGACGCCGTTGCTCAGATCCGCAGTCTGGCTCACCAGCGCGGTCGCAACGCCCAGTGGTTAGAAGATGCCGTACGGAAGAGTGTCTCAATCACCGAAATCGAAGCCGTTAAACTTAAAGTCGTGGATTATGTGGCTAAAAATCTAGACGACTATATCGAATATCTCGATGGCAAAGTTGCCAAGCTGCCATCTGGTGATAAAATCCTTGCGACCCATGAGGCGAAAATTATCAACAAGCCGATGGGACTCCATCGAAAAATTCTGGATGTGATTAGCGAACCCAATATTGCTTATTTACTGATGATCTTGGGCTTCTATGGGCTATTCTTTGAAATTCGCAGCCCTGGCGCGATTTTCCCCGGTGTGCTGGGTGGTATTTTTCTTATTTTAGCTTTCTTCGCTTTTCAGGTGCTGCCAATCAATTATGCCGGACTGGCGCTGATCATTGTCGGAATAATCCTGTTTATTCTCGAAATCAAAATCGTCAGTTACGGCTTGCTCACCATTGGGGGGTTAATTTCTATGATATTAGGCTCAATGATGCTGTTTAATGTTGAGGAAGCTCCGCAGGCACTCTACCGGGTTTCCCTTGCTGTGATCATTCCGGTAGTCATCTGCACATTATTATTCTTTGTGGTCGCTCTATCCTACGTAGTTAAAGCCCACAAGCATAAACCAACTACCGGGCAGGAGGGAATCGTCGGTGAAACCGGAATCGCAACTACCGATATAAGTCCAGCCGGCACGGTGAAAGTCCATGGCGAAATCTGGCGTGCCCAGGCAACTCAACCAATTTTAAAAGGTGCTCAAATTATCGTGAAGGCTGTCGAGCGCATGGTACTGACAGTCGAGGAATATAAATTAACTTAGAATAAGGAGAGTCAAATGCAGTTATCAGTATTAACCATAGTGTTATTTGTCATCTTGCTCCTTTCCAGCGCTATCCGGGTACTGAAAGAGTACGAGCGCGGCGTGATTTTCCGTCTCGGTCGGTTAATCGGCGCCAAAGGTCCGGGAATTTTCCTGATTATTCCGCTGGTTGATAAGATGGTCAAGGTCAGCCTGCGCACGGTCGTATTGGATGTCCCCCCGCAAGACATAATTACCCGGGATAATGTCTCGGTCAAGGTCAATGCCGTGGTCTACTTCCGGGTCATGGAACCTACCCGGGCAATCGTGGAGGTGGAGGATTATCTGTATGCCACTTCACAGCTGTCCCAGACAACTTTGCGCAGCATTTTAGGCGAAAGCGAATTAGATGAATTGCTCTCCAAACGCGAAAAGATCAACAGCGAGCTGCAGCAGATTCTCGATACTCACACCGATCCTTGGGGCATCAAGGTCTCGCAGGTTGAAATCAAGCACGTAGACTTACCCCAGGAAATGCAGCGTGCCATGGCTAAACAAGCCGAAGCCGAACGCGAACGCCGCGCCAAGATCATCAACGCCGAGGGCGAATACCAGGCATCTGCCAAATTGCTGGAAGCCGGTGAAGTGCTGACCAAGGAGCCAATCACCTTGCAGCTGCGTTATCTGCAGACTCTGCGCGAAGTCGCCGTTGAGAACAATTCGACTATTATCTTCCCATTGCCATTAGACCTGGTCAAACCGTTCCTGAAAATTGCCGAACTGGTTAAAGACGTTAAAAAAACTGAAGAAAAATAGCTTGATTCCGTTCCAGAGGTCTATCATTCCTTAAAAGGATACGATTAGCTTTACAAATTTCCTTCCCATAAATCCTGAAAACCATCGGGGAAAATTTGGATTACATCCATCTTAATTCTTTTTAGAACACAATTCCGCATTAAGTCGTAACTTGCTGACAAGGTGGAAACAAGGCTTGACAACCTCAACTGGATTGAGTAAAATGCAGTTGTTAAGAAGTTGATAAAATCAGCAGCAATTGAGTTTTTTAGAGGACAATATGAAGCAAGAGCTAATCATTGAACTTTTTCGTAAGTTTGAGGAGGCGTGTTACCTCTACAACGAAATCGAATGCTGGAGCGCGCGCGAATTACAATTAGTTTTAGGCTATTCGAAGTGGGATAACTTTAAAAATACTATTGAAAAAGCCAAATCCGCCTGTAAAAATGCAGGTGTTTCTGTCTCAGACCATTTTGCCGATGTCGGGAAAATGGTCAGACTTGGAAGTGGTGCAATCCGCAAAGTTGACGACCTGGCGCTGACCCGCTATGCCTGCTACTTGATTGCCCAAAACGGTGATCCGGCTAAGAATGAGATTGCCTTTGCCCAAACCTATTTTGCCGTCCAAACTCGAGAACAGGAGGTTATCGAACGTCGTCTTCGCGAAGCAGATCGCATCCTGGCACGCGAAAAGCTCTCCCGATCGGAAAAGAAATTGTCCAGTATTATCTACGAACGTGGGGTTGACGATAGGGGATTTGCCATTATTCGCTCCAGGGGCGATCAGGCATTGTTCGGCGGCTATTCCCACCCACGCGATGAAAAAGAAATTAGCCGTGCCAAACAACCGACCGCTGGCGGACTTTCTGCCAACTTTGACAATCAAGGCTAAGGATTTTGCCACCGAACTAACGAGCCATAACGTAGTCGAAAAGGATTTGATTGGCGAGCATCCAATTTCCGACGAACACTACGAAAACAATCTTGCTGTCCGCAAAATCCTGCTCGAGCGCGGAGTAAAGCCGGAAAAACTGCCACCGGCTGAAGATGTTAAAAAGGTGCGACATCAATTGGCAAGTAATGGTAAAAAACTGCTCAGGGAGGTGAAGAAAGCAAATAGAAAAAGATAACATTTAATCAGCAGTCAAGAGATCACTAAAACTATCGAATATCAAGCGTTTTGCCAATCTTTGACAATACTATCTCAGCGCTTCACCCCTTTACAGCAACACATTACCATACCATTTTTTACCGGCGTGCCTTAAATTAATCCATGGACTCACTGCAAGCTAAAATAGAGGAACTCCGCCAGCAGCTTAATACCGCCAATTATAACTACTATATTCTCGATAATCCGACGATCAGCGACGCGGAGTACGATCGCCGGCTGCGCGAACTCCAGCAGCTCGAAGCCGCTCATCCGGAATTAATCACTCCCGATTCCCCAACTCAGCGCGTCGGCGCCAGCCCGCTAACCGAATTTGCTACCGTTACCCATCGTATTCCCCTGCTCAGCTTAGATAATGCGATGGACGAGACGGAAGTCTTAGAGTTCATCAATCGCGTCCGAAAAGCGCTTCCAAGCGAAACAATCGAATTTGTTGCCGAGCCGAAAATTGACGGTTTAGCGGTCGAATTAGTCTATGAAAACGGACTATTAGTCAGCGGCTCGACCCGCGGCGATGGCTTCACCGGCGAAGACATTACCCAAAACTTGCGAACTATCCGGACGATCCCACTGCGACTTCGTCCTGACCTGGTAGAAATTCCTTCGCTGCTGGAAGTCCGTGGCGAAGCCTATATGGATCGCCAGGACTTTGAGAAATTGAATCAACAGCAGCTGACAGAGGACAAGCCGCTCTTTGCCAATCCGCGCAATTCCGCTGCCGGATCACTCCGCCAGTTGGATCCGAAAATCACGGCTGCGCGCCCATTGAATATTTTCTGCTACTCTCTCGGCAGTTGCGAAGGAATGACCTTCGAGACCCATTACGAATTCTTACAAAACCTGCCTAAATTGGGCTTGCGCGTCAATCCGCTGATTAAACTTTGTCGCAGCACTGCCGAGCTCCTCAATTACTATCATAATATCGAGGAAAAACGTAACACGATTTCTTATGATATTGACGGCGTGGTGTTCAAGGTCAATTCCTTTCGCCAGCAGCAGGAGCTGGGGATTAAATCCCGCAGTCCGCGCTGGGCAATCGCCGGTAAATTCAAAGCTCGGCAGGAGATTACAAAAATCCTGGATATTGAAGCCAGCGTCGGGCGTACCGGTGCGATTACTCCGGTGGCGCATTTGCAGCCGGTTCAAATCGGGGGCGTGACGGTTTCCAATGCCACCTTGCATAATCAGGATGAGATTGACCGCAAGGATATTCGCATCGGTGATTGGGTCATAATTCAGCGCGCCGGGGATGTGATTCCTCAGGTAGTCAAGGTCGTAACCGAACGGCGCGACGGCAGCGAAAAACCGTATCAAATTCCCGCTACCTGTCCGGTCTGCAGCGCCCATATCTATCGCCCGGAGGGCGAAGCCAAGCATCGCTGTACTAATATGAACTGCCCAGCCCAGATTAAGGGTCGCATCGGGCACTTCGCTTCCAGGCACGCCCTAGACATTGACGGTCTGGGAGACAAACTCATCGCGCAAATGGTGGACACCGGCTTGATCAAGAATGTCGCCGACATCTATTTCCTCAAGCAGGAGTATATTGCTAACTTAGAACGGATGGCGGATAAGTCCGCCCAGAATATTATCAATGCAATTGAAATCAGCCGCAATACCACCCTCGCCCGCTTTATTTATGCCTTAGGGATTCTCAATGTGGGCGAACATACTGGCAAGGTACTTGGAAAAGCCTTCGGCACTCTTGACAGATTGATGAACGCATCCTTCGACGAACTCGAATCGGTTGAGGGCATCGGACCAATCGTGGCAACCTCAATTCGTAACTTTTTCGATGAAAAACAGAATCTCGAGACAATCCGGCGGCTGTTAGCAGGCGGGATCCAGATCGAGTCACCGGCAGCTTCACCGAAATTAACCAACCTCAGCGGGAAGACTTTCGTCTTTACCGGAACCCTGACCCGCTTCACCCGCGACGAAGCCCAGGCACTGGTCGAAAAGTATGGCGGCAAAGTTAGTTCCTCAGTCAGCCAAAAAACCGACTTCGTGGTAGTCGGCGAAAATGCCGGCTCAAAAGCGGACAAGGCAAAAGAACTCGGTGTACCGATCTTAACAGAAGAAGAATTCCTCAACCTGATTGAACATTAAACAAATTCAAACAGCGGTAACATCCAGAAGAATATCAATCAAAAATCACAGGAGGACTGTCATGGCAGTTGAGCACGGATTTAGAATACCAAAATATTTCCTTGGAATAACGACGTTGATTATCCTAATCGGAATCGCTTTTTCAGCAAGAGCGTTTCCCTGGAGACTGTCGCAAAAATCAACAATTGATTCGTCTGAAAATATTGCCACCTTTTCGATTGTCGCCCGCGATCCGGCAACCGGTGAATTGGGCATTGCGGTTGCTTCCCGCTTTTTTGCCGTTGGATCGGTAGTTCCCTGGGCGCAGGCTGGGGTTGGTGCCGTCGCCACTCAGTCATTCGCCAATACAAGTTTTGGCTGGCGCGGGCTGGACTTATTAGAAAAGGGGAAAACGCCCGAGGAAATCGTGCATCTGCTGCTAAAAACTGACACCGATCCCGAAAGAAGGCAATTCGGAATTGTCGCCGCCGATGGTCAATCGGCAACCTATACCGGATCGCAGTGTCTCTCCTGGGCAGGCGGTCGTCACGGACCGAATTACGCCGTCCAGGGCAATATCCTCGCCGGTGAGGCGGTGGTCACTGCGATGGAATCCACCTTTCTGAGCACCACGGGCACACTGGCTGATAGACTCTACGCCGCGCTGCTTGCCGGTGAAAAAAACGGCGGCGATTCCCGCGGAAAACAATCCGCCGCAATGTTAGTCGTCAAAGCCAATGCCGGTTACGGCGGCTATACCGACCGGGCAATTGACATCCGGGTTGACGATCATCCCGAACCATTTATCGAGCTGGGACGCTTGCTCAA
>CAZAKO010000110.1:4916-6062 GCA_964485745.1 uncultured bacterium | reverse complement strand
GAAAATACCCAAAAACAACTCCGGGAAATATTTAAATCTCTGAAGAATCCGGTGCAGGTGATTATGTTTACTCAGGAATTCGAATGCCCGTCTTGCCGCGATACTCACACTTTTCTCGAGGAAATCTGTGCCCTCTCAGACAAGCTCAAGCTGACTGTCCTGGATTTCATCAAAGATGAGTCAACCGCGCAAAAATACGGAGTAGATAAAATCCCGGCAGTCCTGGTTTTACCAGAGGATAAGACACCCGACGGTATTCGTTTCTACGGACCTCCCGGCGGCTATGAAATCAACTCATTTGTTAGAGCCCTGGAGGAAATTTCGGGCAATTCCGCCGAACTGCCGCCAGAATTGCAGCAGCGGATCAAGGCGATTGCGATCAAGATTCACATTCAGGTCTTTGTAACCCCTTCCTGCCCTTACTGTCCGGGGGCGGTAATTAATGCCCACCGCCTTGCGCTGGAAAATCCCAATGTTACCGCTGACATGGTCGAAGCCTCCACCTTTCCGCATCTAACCGTCAAATATCATGTCATGGGTGTGCCAAAAATTGTCATCAATGAAACTCACGAACTGATGGGCGCCCAGCCACTCGAAGCCATCCTGAATACCATTGAAAAACTCTGATTCCGAATGAAACCGTTCAATCGCCTATCGTGGAAATTTGCCGTGATAACCGCCCTGCTAATTTCGGCGGCAATCCTGATCATCTCGGTACCTGCTTACTGGCTGACCCGCAACACGCTTGAAGACCAGCTGGCTGATCATCTGCAAACCAACATTGAAGTCATCGCAGCAAAACTCGATCCGGCGATTATCGCCTTAGTCTGCGATTATCCCGGTCCAACTTTCCTTAAAGATTCATTAACCCAATCACTGAGCTCTATTTTACCCAGATTCTCGGCTAACTCGATTTACCTGATTAACAATCAAAATAAAATTTGCCTGATTGCCGGCAACCAGGTTAGCGCGCTGCAATCCCAGATGATCCACCAACCCGAGATCCAGAAAGCGCTCAAAACCGGTGTTGCCTGCTCCCCTCTATTCACCGACAATGCCGGGAAAACCTATAAATCGGTCTTTAAAGCAATCGGCAGACACGACCGCTCGGCAATCATCCTCGGTCTCGATGCCGACGCCCAATTT
>CAZAKO010000110.1:0-4816 GCA_964485745.1 uncultured bacterium | reverse complement strand
CATCCGGGTAAAATCAAACACGCCTTTTTTAATTTGCTCAAAAATGCTTGTGAAGCCACATCAGTTAACGAGGAAATCCAAATTTCAATCAGATCCCGAGATCAAATTACCTCGACTTCCATTATCAATCAGGGTAATCCAATACCGGCAGAAATTCAGCCTCAGATTTTTGATGCTTTTTTCAGCACTAAAAGCGCGGGCGTCGGTCTGGGATTATCCATTACCAAATCTATCGTCGAGCAACATGGCGGCAGAATCAAACTCGCCCGCTCGGACGCCGGTGGCACAGAATTTGTCCTTGAACTGCCCACAGGTTGATATGAGTACTAAAAAAACACAATACCGGATCTTAGTTGTCGAAGACAGTCAATCGCTGCGGGAGGGTATTGTCGCCACCCTGAAAAAAGAGGGCTATTGCGCCGAATCCGCCGTCGACGGCGATCAGGGCTGGCAGCGATGTCAGACCAGCAAATGGAATCTCCTGGTTACCGATATCAAAATGCCCGGAATTGACGGAATCAAACTTTTCAAAATGGCTAAAGCCCACTTTCCAGCCCTCGATGTCATTATCATCACCGCCTATGCGACCGTCGAGGTGGCGGTTGATGCCATTAAAAATGGCGCCGAAGATTTTATTACTAAACCCTTCCCTTTAGCCGAGTTACGCTCGAAAATAGACGCTCTTTACGAACGCTGGCTCTCCCGGCAGCAATTTGCCGAGACGATCTCCGGATCGAACCTGATTATCGGCAATTCGGAGGCAATTCAAAAAATTCGCGCCTTGATCCAAAAAGTATCCAATTCCGATTCGCCGGTCTTGATTATCGGGGAGAGCGGCACCGGAAAGGAACTCGTCGCCCGCACCATTCATCAAATGAGTCCGCTAAGTCAAGGACCTTTCATCCCGGTCAATTGCGGTGCACTGACCGAATCACTACTGGAAAGTGAGCTTTTCGGTCATGAAAAAGGCTCGTTCACCGGCGCGGTGCGCGATCATGCCGGCAAACTGGAACAGGCTCATGGCGGGAGCTTGTTCCTGGATGAAATCGGGGATATGTCGCCGGCACTTCAAGTCAAGTTACTAAGGGTTCTGCAGACCCACCAGTTTCAGCGCGTCGGCGGTGAAAAATTCCTGCAGAGTCAATTTCGATTAATCTCCGCCACCAATAAAGATTTAGAGCAAGAAATCAAGGAAAACCGTTTTCGCTCCGACCTCTACTACCGGATTAATGTCATCCCGATTCACCTGCCGCCGCTGCGCCAGCGCCGGGAAGATATTCCCCTGCTGATTGATTTTATCCTGACCAACCGAGCCCGAAAACTGCAGCGGGATATACCACGAATCCAATCGAGTGTCATGCGTAAACTCCAGGCATATTCCTGGCCGGGCAATGTGCGGGAATTGGAAAACTTCATCGAACGGGCACTGGTTTTTATCGAGGACAATCTCTTTACCGATGAGCTGTTTTCCTTTACCGATATTGTTGAAAGTACCGAACCCGGAGCGCCTTTACCAACTCGTGATCTAACCGAATACATTACCCGGGTTGAACGCGAAATGATTTTAAATGCCCTCAGAAATTGCCATGGAATCAAACAGCGCGCCGCCGATCAGCTCAACATCAAGACCAGTACCCTTTATTATAAAATCGAAAAGTATGGCATTGAAGAACACGAATACAGTGATGCGATTACAAGCAATGAATAACAAACTTAGAATAACGACAGGGAAAAATGACAAAAAACTCCATAATTCAAAAAATATTATTTCTTAGCCTACTTCTGAGCGTCGGACTGGTTAAGAATGCCATGGCTACCAAATCTCTGCGTGAATCTCAAGCCGAACTTGCTGGTATCGTTCAAAAGATCATTCAAACCGACAATCAGATCCAGAAATATGAGACTAAAATTGCCGACCTCGATCTGGAAATTACCTCGCAGGAATTCGAAACCGAACGCACTTGGTACGAACGCCGGAAAATCGTCAAAAAGACCGCCGAAAAAGCCGCGCTTAACGAGGAAAAATATAAATACTACGAACAGCTCAACCAATTACAGAACTCAGCCACGGAAATAGCCTCCAACCTTTTCACCACAATTAATCAACATCTGGATTCACTGATTACGGTGTTGAATACCGAAATCTCCGGAAAACAGCGCGATACCGCCTTAGAGCAACTTTTAACGGTGATCGAATTACGCAACTGGGTCATTGATACTAAAAAATCCTATTTCCCTCCTATTGATGCCGAACCGGTACCGCAAAAGATCAATATCCAGGAATTTCTCAACGCCGCTAACGTCAACGTTAACCTGAAAAAAGACTTGATCTGGTTTCTGGATAGTAAAATAGATCAACTGGCGGCAATGATTGCGGCTGCCACCGAAGAGGAAAAATTACGTACGCGACTTGAACAATTCACTTTGGAGATGTCCTCTTTAAGTAATGAGTTCCCTGGTCAATCCCGGCAATACGAATTCACCCAGACTCTATCACCAAATACCCGAAATGAAAATAAAACCTACACAACCGACCCCGATAACGCTGGATGGGATCAGAATTACCAAAATTGGGTGATTACCAACCAAATTACTCAAACTCAGATGAATACGCCTCTTTCCGAACTCGATGTCTTACCGCTAATCAAAGATTTAAAGACGGCGGAACTTGTTGGATATATTTCAACCCTCGATTCAATTCGTACCTTCTATATTCAACAGAAACAGGAACTATTAAAACGATAACCGGAATTTTCGATTAAGGATATTCGACACCTCGTTATATCATTCCCTATTTCATGCCTTAAAACGGGTAGGTGGAGATTAATACTCTTTCTCCTTATACTATTAATTTCAACCCCAATTTATGCTAAAAATTTAGAAGGTATTTCACTTTATGCCAAATCCGAACTCGCCTTCGAAACCAATATCTTCGAACAACAAGATAACGATCAACCGGTACTTTGCGATTTATTTTGGTTGGGATTTGCCCATAAATATTATTCTCGAAATCAATATTTGAATATCAATCTGAACTCCAGTCTCTCTTGCTATAATAATTATCAGACCGAAAATAAAACGTTACATGTGTTGTCTTTAAATCACTCGTTCATTGGTCAACGCCACATTGTAATCCAATCTGATCTTCAGGTATTCAATAAACAGTGGTACAACAATAATCATGGTTATTCCAACAATCTGGTTAGTACTTCAATCGGATTGTCCTATCCCAAAATCCAGACCTTGCTGGGCGTTCAGTATCAGTTCAATAACTTCAAAACCTTAGCAGAATTCACCTCGGATCAGAGCACCGTATTTTGGCATTTATGCCATAGTTCGTCCGCCGCGAAAATTACTTCCCTTCGCCTCGCCTGGAATTATATCCGCTATGCCGAGCGCACTGTTTTCCAGTCCGCAACAAGTGATTCACTTGGTCATGTTTTACAAAAAGATGAATGCCTATTTCTGCAGTTGGGGCATGAGTTCCGCGGCAAGGCGATCGGTGGTATTTCTCTGCGTTATCTAATTGTCCATTCAAATAGTCAATTCTCTTCATTTCAAGCCGCTTCAATTAGACTATTCAATACCCAAAAAATTGGTCAAACTTATATTCAACTCATTCTCGAAGGACAAGTCAAGCAATATTCAGAAAAAAACGCCCAATTTTTCAGGTTTAACAACCCCGACCCGGAACAGAACATCCAGGATCAAATCTTGTTAGGCATGGAACGACCAATCGGTCAACACATCGCGCTGCAGGGCAAAATCGCCTTCATTAAAAATGAGACAATCTACAGTAATCAGTATTACCTCAAATGGTTTGTTGCCACAGGAATTTCATACCGATTATGATTATTTCCCGACTGCCGACGAAAAGCTGAGATTGCCCTCAAAAAGCTGAAACACTAAATCCCCAATTACAGCATCCCTTCCTCGCCGGATTGATTGGAACGCTATTTGTCATAGAGATTAGCGACAATTAAGCGAATAATGAAGAAATTGAAGAACAAGATAAAATATACAATAATACTCATTGGGTTATCCCTAATCTGGACTGCAACCTGCCTGGAAAAAAATCCACTCAACCACCAGCCTTCTTCTCCGTCTAATTCCCTCCCGGATACAGTCATATTAATCAACGGTCAGTCTGTGAACTATCCTGATCCAGAACTTACCATAACTTTTAACCGCGTAGTTACCGAGGGGCGCTGTCCAATCGGAGTTGTGTGCTGCTGGGAAGGGCTTGCAGAAATTGAAATCAGTCTCGAAGACGCAAAACATACCGAGACCCGCTTTCCGCTTACGATTTACGGATTTGTCGGCATCGAAAATAGTGCCCGCCATGTTTATGTTGATACCCTGGGATATCACCTTGGACTGTTAGAACTGGAGCCTTATCCGGTTTACCCAAACGAACCGGATTTTTCCGACTACCAGGCAACTATCGCCATATATCAATTGAAGGAGTAATTATTATGAAAAAAATTATGATTGCAATTTTAGTCGTATTACTGACCATCTTTTACTCTCAAATCCAGGCACGTGATACCATTCTAATTTGTTCTAATTGTAAACATGAAAATATTATTGCCGACAAATTTTGCAGCAGTTGCGGGGAATCGCTCGAAGATGAGTATCAGGCTTTCAACCAGAAGCCGAACATGCCGCCGCTAAAATTTCCCCAACTAAGCATCAGCGACAACCCTCTCAGTCCCTCGCACCTGTTCAATGTTCCAACTGCCGCGGTGATCGCTTCCCGGGACATCAGCCTGATGGGTGCCAGCGCAATTGGCTTGTCTGCCGGTCGTTCGCTTTT